>NZ_FNUC01000003.1:997500-1330000 GCF_900106035.1 Jiangella alba | reverse complement strand
CCACTCACCCCAGTGGAACCCGGTGTCCCAGAGGAACGGCTCATGCGGTGCCGACGCCGGCCTTGCGGCCTTCCTGAGGAGGTGTCGGTGCTCACGAGCAGTGCGCGCGGCGTAGTCCACCCATGAGGTCATCGAGGGCCACTGTTGTTCGAGCACCTCGAGGTCGCCATAGGCACGGTAGACCTCCCAAGGGACGATGACGGCGGCATCGCCCCACCCCGCCGATCCGGGCGGGAAATCGGCGTAGAACGAGTCCGGCTCCGGGTTCGGTACGCAATGCGACACGACACCGTCAGGACGCTGGTCGGCGGCCAGGTCCCGGAGCCATTTCACCGAGAATCCGGCGACGTCGTACAGAAACGCCGCCGTAGAAACGAAGATCTGCCAGTCGCCGCTCCAACCCGCTCGCTCACGGGTCGGACAGTCAGTGGGTATGTCGCAGGCATTGCCGCGGAAGCTCCAGACGGCCGCCTCGTGCAGCTTGTTCACACGGTCATCACTGCATTCGAACCAACCTGTGCGGCGCAGGTCGGTGTGCACGACGACTCCGGTCACGTCGTCGACGTCAAAGTCCTCCGGATGGCCTTCGACCCGTGCGTAGCGGAATCCGTGGGTGGTGTGCCGAGGCTCGAACGTGGCCCCTGGCCGACCCGTAGTCGTCACCTTGTCGGTCTGGAACGACCCGGAGTGCTCGGGGTCGAGCCCTGTGACGTGATCGACGGTCACGTCGCCGTCATGGTCCAGCGCCTCTCCGTATGTCACCGTCAGGGTTGTACCTTCGGGACCAAGCTTGGAGAGCCGGATCCAGCCATTGACGTTCTGTCCGAGGTCGATGACCTGGCGCGTGGCGGACACACGCGTGACGGATACCGCACGCAGCTCCTCAATGCGGCGTACCGGAGGCGCCGGCGAACTGCGAAGCCGCTTCGGATCGAAGTCCCGCGTGCGTACCGGGTCACCGGTACCCCGCTCCGCCCGCAGGTCGACGACCTGCCCATGCCAAAGGTCGGCAGTCCGCACGACGCTGGCAGCCGCGATCCAGTCCGGTCCGGTCCCGAACCTGGCCAGCGAGCCGTCGGTCTGAAGCACATGGAGTTGAGCCAAGAGGCCAAGTGGAACGTGCCGGTAACGCCGCGTCCACTTGACCCAGCCGCCGGACAAGACCGCGTCTAGCTTGTTCTGCCCGACGACGATCAGGTCAGTAACGTCGAATGTCTGCACCTGCAGGGTCGATTCGTAACTCGTGAAACCTGGCGTCAGCTCGGCGTCGCCAACGCGTTCGCCGTTGATGAAGAACTCGTAGATGCCGTGCGCCGTCACATGCAGTCGTGCCCGCTCACAGGAACGATCAACGCGCGCCACACCGCTGACGAGATGCGCGGGATGCGGCGACGTCGAGCCGGCCGGCGGCTGAGGCGGCTCGATCCACTGTGCAACCCAGTCATCCGCAGCGAGCAGGCCCATCTCCCACCAGGCCGGCTCTGCCCACGCACTCTCGCCCGCGTCGGTCCACACCTTCACCGTCCAGTCGAGCCGCTCCCCGGAGCGCAGTGGCCGCCCAGCGTAGGGGACGAGCAGGGACTGATCTGATGCAACGCGGCCGGAATCCCAGCCGCCGGCCCGCAGACGATAGGCAGTTTGCCTGTTGGCGCCGGACGGCAGACGCCACGACAGCCTGGGAGTCGCGACCGTCAGTCCCAAAGGGTGTTCGACGTGCTCGACGCGCAACTGGGTCGGTACCATCATCAGCCGCAAACTCCTTCTGAGCCGATCGCGGACGTCGTTGAGTCCCTCGCCTCGGGTGACCTGCGGTGGAACAGGCCGGTCCCGGTGGCCACATCTCGGATCACCCACACATCGCTAGGGACCGGATGCCTGGATGCCGCCGACCGGTCACCTTGACGTAACGTTGACGATCCCAGATCGTTTCACTGGACGACATTGTCAGTTCAGGCGATTCTCTTCCCGGATAGCGAGGTGGCCGATGACACGCCCGGCACAGTCGGTGGCGACCCGATTCGAGGACTTCGGGCTGACCGCGTTCACCTTCCGCCGCGAGCGCAAATTCGGCCAGCCACACGACCTGCGCGGATCGCCGCTACACACGCACCTCGAGATCGAGTTGCATTTCGTCGAGTGCGGAGCGATCAGCCTCGACTGTGGCGGTCGAGAAGACCGCTTGCACCGCGGTGAGCTCCAGGCGTTCTGGGGCGGTATCCCTCATCGCGACGTCGACCCGGAACCGCCACTGACCGTCTATCACGTCGCGCAGCTCCCGATCGTCAACGTGCTGACATGGGAGGGATCGGCCGAGATCCTCGACCGCCTACTCGCGGGCGAGGTCGTACGGTCGGCGCCGGAATTGCTCGATCGCACCGCGGACCAACTCGCCTTCGCCCGCTGGACCTCTCACCTGGCCACCGGCGATCATCGCCTCCGCGCCGCGGTCGAGATGGAGATCCAGGCTCGCCTCCTCCGTCTCCTCGTCGACACCGCCTCGATGACACGCTCAGCTGCACCTCACACCGGAACGGCTACTGCCGATCTCGTAGCCCGCGCCATCCGATATGTGACACGGCATTTCGTCGAAGAGATCACCATCAAGGACGTCGCACAAGCGGTCGACAAGCACCACGACCACCTGATGGCGAGTTTTCGTCGCATCTGCGGCGTCACCTTGTGGGAGTACGTCACCCGGCTCAGGCTCAATGAGGCTCAACGCCTTCTCGCCACCACCGATCTGCCGATCCTCGCGGTGTGCCACCGCTCCGGATTCAGCTCGACGAGCCGCATGTACGAAGCCTTCCACCGATATCACGGACAGACGCCCGCGAGCTACCGCCGCCAGCAGCACGTCGGGCCTGGCGTCACTGCGGGGTTGTGAGAGCGCAGCGCGGTGGGTGGCATCATCCGGGCCCGTGATATGCGGATAACTGCCGCATTGTTCCTCGATCGGGACGGTAGGTCGGATCGTTCTCGACGGTCTCCCACCGCCAGTCCCGAACGTCAGTGGAATCGGTATCGAGTTTCACGTTCTGCTCGAGCAGCGCACGACGCAGGTCACGGACCGCCAGGTCTCGTGGCGCCACGCCAGAGCTCGCCGACAGCGACGCAGCAACCCCGGCGGCTTGGCCCATTGCCATACACGGACCCTTGACACGGTAGGAAGCATGCGCCTCGAACGTGCCGGAGATGCACCTGCCCGCCACCACGAGCTGGTCGATGTCGCGCGGAATCAAGGCGCGATAAGGAATGTCGTACCTGCCCCGCCTCACCGGCCCGCTGCCCACTCGGAAGCCAACCTGGCCGGTGCCGGCCGGCTCATGGATGTCAGCAGGAAAGGACACAGTCGCGACAGCGTCCTCGAACGATCGACCGCTGGCGACGTCATCGCCTGTCAACACATACTCCCCCGTGATCCGGCGCGTTTCGCGGACACCGACCTGCGGAGCAGTCTCGATGAGATGGGCGTCGGCGAACTCCGCAACGTGCCTGCGGAGGAAGTCCACCACGGCGAGCGTCTGACGGCGTCCGTCGATCTCGGCTCTCGTCAAGTCACGTACATCCGTGCCGTCCACGTCCCGGACGTGGACGAGCATGACGGCCACCTCACCCGGATTCGGCAGGTGAATAGCCCACGGGTAGTCGTACGGCAGTCGATATTCGTCGCCGGTCCGCTCGATCGCCTGTTCGATGAGATCACGTAGTTCCGCGTTGCGCCGCTGTACCCACGTCACGCCGCCTAGTCGGAACATCGTGGTCATGGGCTGCATCAGCCCGTCGTCCCGGCCCTTCTCGAAATGAGCTCCTGCCCGAGCGGCTACGTCGCCATCACCCGTGCAGTCGACGACCACCCTGGCGAGCACCGCAAATCGGCCGGATTTGGTCTCGATCACCACGCCCTTGACAGCACGCCCCGCACGCAACGTCCCGACGACGAAGGTGTGGTAGAGCAAGTCGCTGCCACTGTCCAGGACGAGATCCTCACTCACGTGCTTCCAGAGCTCCGGATCGAACGAGATCTTCCAGCCCTCCGCTCCCCATCCCCCTCGCGACCCAAGGCGATCGATCACGTCAGCGTTGACTCCACCGTTCTGGTGCGAGTCCCAATGAGGCACGACCAGCCCTGCGGTCGCCATGCCGCCGAGGAAGCCGTGCCGTTCGAGGAGCAGCGTCTTCGAGCCGCTCCGCGCGGAGGCGATGGCTGCCGCTGTACCCGCCGGGCCGCCGCCGCAGACTAGGACGTCGACATCCGCCAGGACCGGAAGCTCACGCGCTTCCTCGTGGACCCATGCGCGGATCTCCACAGGTGGAGCACTCGTGGCACGCACCACTCCGGACCCAGGCGGTCCCTCAGCACCACCGTTGGACCGGGTCCGCGCAAGACCCGCCGCAGTGTGCCGTAGGTCTGGCCACTGTGTTGCCTCCACCGACACGCGAAGCGTCGATCGTTCGGGATCGAAGCTCATAACAGAATCCCCACCACTCGATGTCTTGGCATAACTGACCGTGCCACTCGGTTTCGTCCCGTGACATTCCCGATTCATCGATCATTGTTCCCGGATGACGAGTCGGACTGGGCAAGCGGCACCACACCCGTCAGACTCGACTGGATAGTCGCCGGCCACCTCGGCCGCGAGGCCCCAGTTCCAAGGAGCCGCTTCGGCGGAACGGGGACGTCGACACCCTTCAGCGGGCGTGTCTAGAAGCTGCTCCTGCTACTGGAGTCGCCGCTGAGGCGCCTCCTGCGGGGCGCCCTGCGCCGGGCACGCGCGTACCGTGACCGGGCAGAATCCGCCCCCTACGCCCGTGATATCCGACCGCTTAGCGTCAAGCCGAGGAGCCAGTATCTTCATCAAGATCTCAACGAGGTGCTGTGATGATCGGCGACGCAGGACCCAACCAGGGCGTGGGCCTCCGCATCGGCATTATCGGCGCAGGCGGCCACGCGACACACCAGATCTATCCGTGCCTAGACTCCCTTCCGGTCCGACTTGCCGCCGTCTGCGATATCGACGAGGTCAAGGCCGAACACAATGCGCGAAGGTTCGGAGCCGACTCCGTGTACGCCGACCATTCGACCATGCTCAGCGACGCGAGCCTGGATGCGGTCATCGTGTGTGTGGGCGCTGACCACCATTCCAAATTGGCGATTGACGTCATGGAAGCCGGACTGCCCGTCTGGACGGAGAAGCCGCCGGCCGCGTCGGCGGCAGACGCCGCCGCTGTCTTGGCGGCCAGCCGAAGGACCGGCCAGATCTGCATGACGGGTTTCATGAAGCGATTCGCGCCCGTATATCGGCGCGCTCGTTCAGCTGTGGCGTCGCCGGACTTCGGACCGCCGTGCCTTCTTGCAATCGACTGGTCCTTCGGCGTAGCGGAGAGCAGCTGGTTGGAGATGTTCCTTCTCGACTTCGGAGTGCACATGGTGGATCTGGCCCGCTATATGTTCGGCGAGGTCACCGAAGTGTTTGCGCGCGATCACTTCGGTGTCGCGTACGCCGTGACTTTGACCTTCGCCAACGGAGCTGTCGGCACCCTGAGCATGACCGCGAATAGAGGTCTCGACATCACCGAAGAAGTACACCTCACCGGCAGCTACGGGAACCATCTGACCATCGACCGCTCTGGGCGCTTGATGAGGTACCGCGGCAATACCGTGTTGGACTACTATGATCGGCCACTCGCCCTCCAGGACAGCCTGGTGGACATCGGCTATCAGGGTGAGTTGGCCGAGTTCGTCTCTGCCGTTCGAGATCGACGCGAGCCTGAATCGTCGATTGCCAGCAGCTACGAGACCATGAGGGTCTACGACGCGATCAGACACTCGGCCCAAGAGCTGCGCGTCGTGTGCCTCGACGAGATCGACGCGCGCTCCTGAACAGCGCCGACCAGCCGGGAGATGGAGACTTGATGGACTACCGCAGGATCGATCACGTTGGACTCACCGTCGGTGATGTTGACCGATCAGTAGACTTCTATACGTCTATGTTCGATCTCACCGTGATCGGCCGAGGCGATGGAGACGCCGACTGGATCGCGCGCGGTCTGGGATTCGCCCAGGTCAAGCTCGCTACGGCACACCTCGAGGGCGAGAACATCCGGCTCGAGTTGATCCAGTACGTTGAGCCGCCTGGGAGACCCGATGCGCCGCGGAACAACGATGTCGGCGCGGCCCACATCTGCTTTCCCGTCCTCGACATCGAGGAGGCTTACAACGACCTGTCCGCGAAGGGCGCGCGCTTCATCGCGCCACCGAGCCCGTCGCACATGGACGGCAGGGGCTTCCGCTTCGCCTATCTGCTCGACCCGGACGACATCGCCGTCGAGATTCTGCAGCACCAGCGGAGCTCGTAACGGGCGCGTCGGGCAACTGCACTACGACGCGTCACACTGGCCGCTGCGCGCCGAGATCATGGGCGGCACCGTCCCGGCCTGAGAGCCCACGGTGTGACGGTGGACGTACGACAAGGCCCCGCCGAATCCGGCGGGGCCTGACGTGACCACGCTTCAGATGGTGCGGACGTTCTCCGCCTGCGGGCCCTTCTGGCCCTGGGTGATGTCGAACTCGACCCGGGCGTTGTCCTCGAGCGTGCGGAAGCCGCTGGAAGCGATCGCGCTGTAGTGCACGAAGACGTCCGCGCCGCCACCGTCCTGCTCGATGAAGCCGAAGCCCTTCTCACCGTTGAACCACTTGACAGTGCCCTGCGCCATGCTGTGTTGCTCCTCTTCGTGGGTTGGTATCAACCGCCGCAGACCCTAGCACGCCGCTGACCGGCCCTATTGCTGCCGCTCCCGCGCACGCCTCTTGCCCTCGTGCATGGCGGCGACCCGCGCGACCGGAATGGTGTGGCCTTCGTCGACGAGATCGGAGGGGAGACGCTGGGGCTCAGGCATGGCAGCGGCCCAGGGATCGGCGCCGCCGAGGAGGGCGGGAGCGGAGTGGACGGTGAAGTCGAGCGGGGAGACGGAGTCGAGGCGATCCCAGCCGACCGGGAACGAGACCGGCAGGCCCGGCCGCAGCCGCGGGCTGTACGCCGCGACGACGGTGGCGCCGCCAGCCCGGGTGGAGTCGAGGAACACCTTGCCGTCGCGGTCGTCCTTGATGTACGCCGTGGTGGCCAGCGCGGGGTCGAGCCGCTCGGCGCGGGCGGCCAGCGCCCGGGTGGCGGCGGCGACGTCCTCGTGCGAGTGCGGTTGGAGCGGCACGAAGATGTGCACGCCCTTCGAGCCGCTGGTCTTCACCGCGCCGGCCAGGCCGTCGTTCTCGAGGGCGCGGCGGACGAGGTGTGCGGCGGCCGCGGCGACGGCGAACGGCTCGCCCTCGGGCGGGTCGATGTCCATGATGAGGTGCGTCGGGACGTCCCACCGCTCGGCCAGCACCAGCGTCGGGTGGTACTCGACGGCCCGCTGGTTGGCGAACCACAGCAGCGTGCGGCGGTCGTTGCACAGCGCGTACGACACCTCGCGCTTGGACGCCTGCGCCCACAGCTTGACGGTCGGGATCCAGGACGGCGCGTACTTGGGCACGTTCTTCTGCATGAAGCCGGGCTGTCCGGGCCGGACCCGGACCACCGACAGCGGCCGGCCGGCCAGCCCCGGCAGCAGGCGCTCGTGCACGGCGTCGAGGTAGTCGACGAGGTCGCGCTTGGTGGCGCCGTCGTCGTCGGACAGCGGCTGGTCGAGGTGGGTCAGCGGGACGCCGTCGCGTTCCTCGTCGGCGCTCATGGAGCCAACCTATCCCCCGACGAGGCGCAGACCCCAGGTGAGCGTCCACGTCTCGTCGGGCAGCAGCCAGCGCAGCGCCTCACCGGTGCGCAGCGCGTTCGGCGGCGCCGTCATCGGCTCGACGGCGACGGCGTCGACGGGGCCGTCGGGGCCCGGGAAGTAGTCGGTGACCCACAGCTGGACGTAGCCGAACGCGGGCTCCTGCCACAGCTCGAGCGTGCGGCCGTCTGGCGCCCGCAGCGACGTGGTGACGACGCCGCCGGCGACGTCGAGGTCGGTGAAGCAGCCGTGCGCGGTGCCCTCGCCGGGCCGGACGCCGCCGCGGAGGTCGTGACCGGTGCCGGTGACGTCGAACGTGCCGGTGGGGATGCTCCGCTCGTCGAGGTGGAAGGCCCGGCCGGCGGGCAGGGTGAGGGTGAGGTCGCGCGCGGGCACGTCGCCGATGCGCAGGTACGGGTGCGCCCCGACGGCGACGGGCGCGGGCCCGGCGCCGGCGTTGCGGATGCGGTGCCTGACGTTCACGCCGTCGGGGGTGAGCTGGTAGTCGACGGAGGTGTCGAGCGTGAACGGGTAGCCGGCCTGCGGCGTGATCGGCGCGGCCAGCGTGACGGACGCGGCGCCGCCGCCGGCGTGGGTGTAGCGGGCGGTCAGCAGCAGTCCGTGCACGGCGTGCCCGGCGGCCTCGGTGATGTTCAGCTGCTGCTCGACCCCGGCGTAGTTCCAGCGGCCGCCGTCGACGCGGTTGGGCCAGGGGACGAGGACGGCGCCGGCGGCCAGCGGCGGCGGGCCGAAGGCGGTGTGCGGCTCGACCAGCTCGGTGCCGCCGACGCTCAGCGAGCGCAGCGCCGCCGCGAACTCGGACACGACCGCACGGGTGTCGCCGAGCTGGATCGCATGGGTGCTCTCCACGGGCTCTCCTCGCTCAGGTGACGGTCCGGCCGCGGTCACTGTAGCCGGGCGCCCGATAACCTGCCCGCGACGCCATCGACGCACGGAGGGCCCGCATGCCGCTGATCGACGCGCACCAGCACTTCTGGGACCCGTCGGCGGTCGCGTATCCGTGGATGGATCCGGCCGACACCGTCATCCACCGGCACTACGGTCCGGAGCACCTGGCGCCGCACCTGGAGCGGCACGGAATCGCCGGGACGGTGCTGGTGCAGTCGGCCGACAGCGACGAGGACACCGACGCCATGTTCGCCGTCGCCGCGGGGTTCCCGGCCGTGCTCGGCGTCGTCGGGTACGTGCCGCTGGAGGACCCGGCGCGCGCCGCGGACCGGCTCGCCGAGCTGGCGGCGCGGCCCGGCTTCGTGGGCGTCCGCAACCTCATCCACGACCGGCCCGACCCCGACTGGCTGCTGCGTCCCGAGGTGATCGACGGGCTGCGGCTGCTGGAACGCGCGGACGTCCCGTTCGACCTGGTCGCGGTGCTCCCCCGTCACCTGGAGGTGCTGCTGGAGCTGAGCGAGCTGCTGCCTGAGCTGCGCGTCGTCGTCGACCACCTGGCGGCGCCGCCGTTCGGCGCCGACCCCGGGCCGTGGCGCGAGCGGCTGGCCGCCGTCGCGGCGAACCCGCGGGTGCACGCGAAGGTGTCCGGCCTGTACCCCGAGCCCGGCACCGACCTGCGCCCGTGGATCGACACCGCGGTCGAGCTGTTCGGCCCGGACCGCCTGATGCTGGGCAGCGACTGGCCGATCGCCGAGCGGGCCGGCGGGTTCGACCCGGTGTGGTCCGCGCTCGTCGAGGTCGTCGACGGGTACGGGCCGGACGTCGCGACGCCGCTGCGGTCGGTGACGGCGCGGCGGTTCTACCGGCTCGGCGAGGGCGCCCGCTGAGGCTCGGGCCGCGTCGCTGCTCGGGTAGTTTTCCGGTATGCCGAATCCTGCGGAAGAGCAGAACCCGTTCGACACGATCAGCGAGCTGCCCTACCGGCTGCCG
The DNA here is from genome assembly GCF_900106035.1 of Jiangella alba. GTDB lineage: Bacteria > Actinomycetota > Actinomycetes > Jiangellales > Jiangellaceae > Jiangella > Jiangella alba. The sequence continues at coordinate 1,320,334 of NZ_FNUC01000003.1, read as the reverse complement.
CCGTTCGACCGCATCGAGAGCGCCCACTACCGTCCGGCGTTCGAGCGCGGCATGGCCGATCAGCGGGCCGAGGTCGAGGCCATCGCCACCGACCCGGAGCCGCCGACGTTCGAGAACACCGTCGTGGCGCTCGAACGCTCCGGCCAGCTGCTGCACCGAGTGGCCGCGGTGTTCTTCAACCAGGCGTCGTCCGACAGCGACGACGAGATCCAGGCCATCCAGGCCGAGGTGTCGCCGAAGCTGGCGGCGCACTCCGACGCCATTCACCTCGACGGACGGCTGTTCGCGCGCATCGACGCGCTGCTGGGGTCGGCCGACGACCTCGACCCCGAGTCGCGGCGGCTGCTGGAACGCACCCACCTCGGCTTCGTCCGCGCCGGCGCCGGCCTGAGCGCCGAGCAGCAGGACCGGCTGCGGGCCGTCAACGAGGAGCTGTCCGGCCTCGAGACGGCGTTCCAGAACAAGCTGCTGGCCGACACCAACGCCTCCGCCGTCGTCGTCGACGACGCCGCACAGCTGGCCGGGCTGTCCGCCGACGCCGTCACGGCCGCCGCCGAGACCGCCCGCGAGCGCGGCCTCGACGGCAAGCACGTCATCACGCTGGGGCTGCCCAGCGGCCAGCCGGTGCTGACGTCGCTGACCGACCGCGGGCTGCGCGAGCGCATCCACCGCGCGTCCGTCGGCCGCGGCGCCAACGGCAACGAGCACGACACCCGCGAGACGGCCGTGCGCATCGCGACGCTGCGGGCCGAGCGGGCCGCCCTGTTCGGCCACCCCGACCACGCGACATACGTGCTCGAGGACCGCACCGCGCAGACCCCGGCCGCCGTCCACGACATGCTCGGCAAGCTGACCCCGGCCGCCGTCGCCAACGCGCACGCCGAGGCGGCCCAGCTGCAGGCCGCCATCGGCGACGAGTTCGAGCTGCGCGCGTGGGACTGGGCGCACTACTCCGACCAGGTGCGGCGCGCGACGTACGACATCGACGCCGCCGAGCTGCGGCCGTACTTCGAGCTCGACCGGGTGCTGCGCGACGGCGTCTTCTTCGCCGCCGGGAAGCTCTACGGCCTGTCGTTCACCGAGCGGCACGACCTCGTCGCCTACCACCCCGACGCCCGCGTCTTCGAGGTGTCCAACGCCGACGGCAGCGGGCTGGGCCTGTTCATCGGCGACTTCTTCACCCGCGACTCCAAGCGCGGCGGCGCCTGGATGAACTCGTTCGTCGACCAGTCGGCGCTGCACGGCACCCAGGCCGTCGTCGTGAACAACCTCAACATCGTCAAGCCGCCGGCCGGCGAGCCCGCGCTGCTGACGTTCGACGAGGTCAACACGATGTTCCACGAGTTCGGCCACGCCCTGCACGGCCTGTTCTCCGACGTCACCTACCCGACGTTCTCGGGCACCCACGTGCTGCGCGACTTCGTCGAGTTCCCGTCGCAGGTCAACGAGATGTGGGCGGTCTGGCCCGAGGTGCTGGCCAACTACGCGGTCCACCACGAGACCGGCGCGCCGCTGCCGCAGGACCTCGTGCAGCGGCTGCTCGACTCCCAGATCTGGGGCGAGGGCTTCGCGACGACGGAGTACCTGGCGGCGACGCTGCTCGACCTCGCGTGGCACGAGATCTCGGCCGGGACCGTCGTCGACGACCCGCTGGCGTTCGAGGCGGCCGCGCTCGAGCGGGCCGGCGTCGCGCTCGACGCCGTGCCGCCGCGCTACCGCACGTCGTACTTCGCGCACATCTTCGCCGGCGGCTACAGCGCGGGCTACTACTCCTACATCTGGAGCGAGGTGCTCGACGCCGACACCGTCGAGTGGTTCAAGGAGAACGGCGGCCTGCGGCGCGAGAACGGCGACCATTTCCGGCGCACGCTGCTCTCCCGCGGCGGCAGCGTCGACGCCATGCAGGCCTTCCGCGACTTCCGCGGCCGCGACCCGCAGATCGAGCCGCTGCTCGTCCGCCGCGGACTGGCCGGGTAGGCGCCGGGTCGCGCAGCCGGTTCTGGACAGCTTGGTCCAGAACCGGCTACGGTGACGGGCATGGCCCGGCCCAGGGAGTTCGACCCCGACTCCGTCGTCGACGCGGCGATGGACGTGTTCTGGGTGAGCGGGTACACCGCCACCTCGACGAACGATCTCTGCGAGGGCACCGGCCTGGCTCGCAGCAGCCTCTACAACACGTACAAGAGCAAGCGCGACCTCTACGAGGAGGCGCTGCGCCGCTACGGCCGGCGCACCCGCACCGAGCAGGCCGAGCTGCTGGCGCGCGACGGGCCGGTGCGCGAGGTCGTCCGCGGCTTCCTGCTGCGCGCCGTCGACACCCAGCTGGGTGACCCGGCGCGGCGCGGCTGCCTGGCGCTGAACGCGGCCGTCGAGCTGGGCGGCGCCGACGCGGCGGTCGCCGAGCTGACCCGCGACGACTTCGACACGATCGTCGCGACCATGCGGGCCCTGATCGAGCGCGGCCAGGCCACCGGCGAACTGTCCCCCGGCGACGCCCTCGCCAAGGCCCGCCTGGTGCACGCCGCGCTCACCGGCATCCACGTCGTCGGCAGGGTCGCCGAGGACCGCGCCCGTCTCACCGACATCGTCGACGCGCTCGTCGACAGCCTCTGAACCGGGAGCCCTCGTGCGCGTACCGCCGGCCGTCTACGTCCTCGGCTCGAGCGTCTTCGTCCTCGGCACCACCGAGTTCATGATCGCCGGGCTGCTGCCCGAGATCGCCACCGACCTCGACGTCACGATTCCGCAGGCGGGGCTGCTGATCTCGGCGTTCGCCATCGGCATGACCATCGGCGCGCCGGTGATGGCGGTCGCGACCCTGCGGCTGCCGCGCAAGGCGACGCTGCTGGCGGCGTCGGCGGTGTTCCTGGCCGGGCACGTGCTGGCCGCGCTGGCGCCGTCGTACGAGCTGCTGATGGTCGCGCGGGTGGTGTCGGCGGTCGCGACGGGCGCGTTCTGGGCGGTCGCGGCGGTGGTCGCGGTCCGGCTGTCCCCGGCGGACGCGACGGCGCGGGCGCTGGCCGTGCTGGTCGGCGGGCTGACGCTGGCCAACGTGCTGGGGGTGCCCGCGGGCACGTGGGTCGGCCAGCAACTGGGCTGGCGGGCGGCGTTCTGGTCGGTGGCCGCGTTGAGCGTCGTGACGGCGGCCGCGGTGGCCGCGCTGGTGCCGCGCGCGGCCGGGGCGAGCACGGCGCCGCCGCGCGTGCGCGACGAGGTGCGGGTGTTCCGCGGCCGGCGCATCTGGCTGGCGCTGGCCACGACCGCGGCGTTCCAGGCGGCGATGTTCGCGGCGTTCTCCTACTTCGCGCCGCTGCTCACCGACGTCGCCGGGCTGGACGAGGCGGACGTCCCGCTGGTGCTGGCGCTGTTCGGGGTGGGCAGCTTCCTCGGCATCACCGTCGGCGGGCGCATCGCCGACCGCGGGCTGTTCCTCAACATCGTCGGCAGCCTGGTCGCGCTGGCGGTGACGATGACGGTGCTCGCGCTGGTGTCCGGCAGCACCGCCGGCGCGATCGCCGCGGTGTTCGCGGTCGGCGTGGCTGGGTTCTCCATCGCGCCGGGGCTCAACGCCCGGGTGTTCGTGGTGGCGGGCGACGCGCCGACGCTGGCGTCGTCGGTGAACACGTCGGCGTTCAACGTCGGCAACACGCTCGGCCCGTGGCTGGGCGGCGCCGCCATCTCGGCCGGCTGGGGCTACGTCGCGCCGGTCTGGCTGGCCGCCGGGCTGGCGCTGGTCGCGCTCGGCGTCGCCGTCGCGGCCTGGGACCAGGAGCGACGACACGAGCGCGCGCTCGTCGCCGTGGGCCGTCCCGCCCTGGCCACCTGCGACGCATAGAGTCGGGCCATGGACAGCGTTCGCATGGTGGAGCAGTGGCCGGTCGGCCACGCGGCGACGGCGGTCGTGCGCGCCGACGGCACCCTGGCCGGCGCGCACGGCGACCAGCAGCGGCAGTTCCGGCTGGCGTCGGTGACGAAGCCGCTCACCGCCTACGCCGCGCTCATCGCCGTCGAGGAGGGCGCGGTGCACCTCGACGACCCCGCGGGTCCCGAGGGCTCCACCGTCGCGCACCTGCTGGCGCACGCGTCCGGGCTGGCCTTCGACGAGCACAAGGCCGCGTGGGCGCCCGGCCGGCGCCGGCTCTACTCCAACTCCGGGTTCGAGCAGCTGGCCGACCACGTCGCCAAGCGCTCCGGCATCCCGTTCGCCGACTACGTCCGCGACGGCCTGCTCGGGCCGCTCGGCATGACCGGCACGGTGTTCGAGGGGTCGCCGGCGTCGGGGGCACGGTCGACGGTGGCCGACCTCGCGCGGTTCGTCGCCGAGCTCATGGCCCCGGCCCTGCTCGACCCGGCCACCGTCGAGCAGGCCACGACGGTGCGGTTCCCCGGTCTCGACGGTGTGTTGCCGGGGTTCGGCATGCAGCGGCCGAACGACTGGGGACTCGGCTTCGACCTCCGCGACGGCAAGTCGCCGCACTGGACCGGCAGCACCAACTCGCCGCGCACGTACGGCCACTTCGGCCAGGCCGGCACGTTCTTCTGGGTCGACCCCGACGTCGGCGCCGCCTGCGTCGCGCTGGCCGACCGCGACTTCGGCAGCTGGGCGGCCGAGGCCTGGCCGCCCTACAGCGACGCCGTCATCGCCGAGCTGCGGGCCTGACGGGCCGGCCGATTCAGGCGCGCTGTGAGCGCCTACAGGACGTCGCCGAGTGATTCGGCAGTGAGGACGCGGGCGGTCCAGTTCTCCAGCTGCGCGCTGGAGGCGGCGTGAGCCTCGGCGCGCCCGCGGACCTCGCCTTCGCTACGAAGCATCTCCGCGGTGGTCACGTAGGCCTCCTCCGCCTCGGGTCCGAGTTGCGTGAACAGCTGGTGCAACTGGTCGGCAGGCGTCTCGCTGGCGCAGGTCGTCGGTCCAGTCACGGAGGTCGTCGTCGAGACGGGGGTTGCCGGCGGCGATCTTGAGTAGGAGCAGCGTGATCCGGGCTGGCGGGGTCAGTGGCCGAGCCCGCAGCGCCCGCTCGTCGAGACGGGCCAGGTCGTCGAGCAGGAACCGGAACCGGGGCAGGTGCCCTCGCGCCGCCTCGATGACCTCGCCGTCGAGGTCGAGCAGGTCGGCGACATCGGCAGGGCCACTCCCAGATGCGCACGACGTAGCGCAGCATCCGGAACGGCATCAGCGGATCGGTGCTGCTCTGGTGTTCGATCAGGACGTAGAGGAAGGCCTCGCGGCCCTCGACGGGTGCGGTGAACAACAGGGTCGGAGTGCCGCCATCGAGCCGGTCGGTCACACCAGCCGGAAGGACGGCTCGCAGCTGCGATGCGGCGTTCACGGGTTCACCGAGGACCCGTCGAACACCGCATCGTGCGGATTCGGCTGAACGGACATGGTGGGAAAGGTACGGGGCGGGACTGACAGGGTGGCGCCGCGGCTGCGGCAGAATGCGTGCGGTGCGCATCGGGATCCTGGGACCGCTGGAGGTCCGTGCCGACGACGACTCGTCGGTGTACGTGGCCGGCGCGCGGCTGCGCACGCTGCTCATCGCGCTGGCGCTGGCGCCGGGCCGGCTGGTGCCGATCGCCCAGCTGATCGACGGCATCTGGGGCGACCAGCCACCGGCCGGCGCCGCGAACGCCCTGCAGGCGCTGGTGTCGCGGCTGCGGCGCGCGCTCCCAGGGCTGGCGCTCGAGTCGCACCCGTCCGGCTACCGGCTGGCGCTGGACCCGGACGCCGTCGACGCGGCGCGGTTCGAGCGGGCGGCCGCGGCGGCCCGGTCGGCGGGCGACGACGCGGCCTTGGAGGACGGGCTGCGGGTGGCGCTGGCGCTGTGGCGCGGGCCGGCGCTGCTGGACGTCGCGAAGTCGGAGTACTTCGCGGCGGCCCGGACCCGGCTGGAGGAGCTGCGGCTGACGGCGACGGAGGACCGCGTCGAGGCGGCGCTGCGGCTGGGCCGCGGCGCCGCGCTGACCACCGAGCTGACGACGCTGGTCGCCGAGTACCCGCTGCGCGAGCGGCTGGTGGGCCAGCTGCTGCGGGCGCTGGTCGCGGCCGGGCGCCCGGCGGCGGCGCTGGCGGCGTACGAGCGCACCCGCGAGGCGCTGGCCGACGAGCTGGGCACCGACCCGTCGGCCGAGCTGACCGCGCTGCACACCGCCATCCTGCGCGGCGAGCTGCCGCCGCCTTCCGCGGGGCCGGCGTCCGCGCCGATGCCCGCGCCGGCGCCCGCACCCGCCGACCGGCCGGCCCCGCGGACCAACCTGCGGGCCGGGCTGACCAGCTTCGTCGGCCGTGACGCCGACGTCGCCCAGGTGCGCGCCCTGGTCGGCGAATACCGCCTGACGACGCTGACCGGGCCGGGCGGGTCGGGCAAGACCCGGCTGGCCGGCGAGGCGTCGCGCGGGCTCGTCGAGGCGACGCCCGACGGCGTGTGGATGGTCGAGCTGGCGCCGGTCGGGCCCGGCGCCGACCTGCCCGCCGCGGTGCTCAGCGCCCTCGACCTGCGCGACCAGATGTTCCCCGCCGCGCCCGACGACAACACCGCCGGCCGGCTGGTCGCGGTGCTGCGCTCGCGCGCCGCGCTGCTGGTGCTGGACAACTGCGAGCACGTCATCGACGCCGCGGCCGAGCTGGCCGAGCGGCTGCTCGGCGAGTGCCCCGGCCTGCGCATCCTCGCCACCAGCCGCGAGCCGCTGGGCATCACCGGCGAGGCGGTCTGGCCGGTGGAGCCGCTAGCGCTGCCGCCCGAACACGACGGCGCCGCCGGCGACCTGCTGGCCTTCGACGCCGTCCGGCTGCTGGCCGACCGCGCCCGCGCGGCGCGTCCCGGCTTCACCGTCACCGAGACCGACGCGCCCGCCGTCGCCCGCATCTGCCGCGCGCTCGACGGCATGCCGCTGGCGATCGAGCTGGCCGCGGCCCGGCTGCGCACGATGACGGTCGAGCAGCTGGCGGCCCGCCTGGACGACCGGTTCCGGCTGCTCACCGGCGGCAGCCGCACCGCGCTCCCCCGCCACCAGACGCTGCGCGCCGTCGTCGACTGGAGCTGGGGGCTGCTGCCCGAGCGGGAGCGGGTCGTGCTGCGCCGGCTCGCGGTCTTCGCGCACGGCGCCACGGCGGAGGCGGCGGCGCGGGTGTGCGGCGACGGCGCCGACGTGCTGGACGAGCTGATCGCGCTGAGCGACAAGTCGCTGCTGATGGTGCACGACGACGGCGACACGCCGCGGTACGCGATGCTGGAGACGATCAAGGCGTACGGCCTCGAGCGGCTCGACGACGCCGGCGAGCGCGACACCGTCCGCCGGGCCCACCTCGGCTACGTCACCGATCTCGTCGAGCAGGCCGAGCCGCACCTGCGCCGGGCCGAGCAACTGCAGTGGCTGCGACGGCTGGGCGCCGTCCACGACGACCTCGCCGTCGCCCTGCGCGGCGCCGTCGCCGCCGGAGACGCCGGGGCGGCGGTCCGGCTGGCGACGGGCGCCCTGTGGTACTGGTGGCTGTCCGGTCACCGGGCTGAGGGCGCCGAGCTGACGACCGAGGCGCTCGCGGCGCCCGGCGAGGGCGACGACATCGTCCGGGCCACCGCCTACGCGGGGCTGGCGATGATCGCCACGGCCGGTCTCGGCGACGAGCGCGAGGTGCGCGGCTGGATCGACGAGGCCGAACGGCTGTCCCGCGGCAACCGGACCAACCCGCTGCTGCGCATGGTCGGCGGCATGGGCGACTTCATGAAGTACGGCGACGAGATCTTCACCGAGTCGATGACGAAGCTGCTCGACGACGAGGACCCGTGGGTCCGCGCGCTGGGCCGGCTCAACCAGGCGCGGTTGCTGCCGATGGCCGACCGGCTGGCGCCGTGCGAGCTGGCGCTGGCGGAGTTCCGCGGCACCGGCGAGCGATGGGGCATCTCGTTCGCGCTGACCACCCTGGCGGACCTGCTGGCGCGGCAGGGCGACCTCGCCGGCGCGCTGCGTCACTACGAGGAGGCGGCCGGCGCCGCCGGCCAGGTCGGCACCACCGAGGACCTCGTGTTCATGCGCGGCAAGGAGGCCCAGCTGCGCTGGCTGCTCGGCGACGCCGAGGGCAGCGCCGCGACGCTCGCCTGGGCCGACCGCGAGGCGACCGGCCTGGCCTGGCCCGACTCCGTCGCCGGGCTCGCGCTCTACGGGAGCGACCTCGCCCGCTGGGCCGGCGACCTCGGCACCGCCCGCAGCGAGTTGGCCCGGGCCGAGGCGCTGCTGACGACCATCTCCGTCCACCCGCTGTTCTGGGCCATGGTGTACGACTCCCGCGGCCACCTCGCCGCCGCCGGCGGCGACCTGGCGACGGCGGGCAGCGAGCGCGCGGCGGCGGCCGGCCTGGCGCTGACCGTCGGCGACGAGGACGTCATCGGGCGGGTGCTGGTCGGTCTCGCCGACCACGCGCTCCGGGTGGGGCGGCCCGCCGACGCCGCCTGGCTGCTGGCGTCCACGACGGCGCTGACGGGCGGTCTGGACCGGTCCCGCGCCGAGCCGGTGGCCGCCGAGACGGCCGTCCGCGCCGCTCTCGGCGACGAGACCGCCGCCGAGCTGACCGCCGCGGCCGAGCGCGAACTCGCGGACCTGGACGCGACGACGGCCATCTCGCGGGTGCGCGAGATGGCCGAGTCGGTGCTGGGGCGGCCGGTCACCGGACCGGAGGCCGGCGGAACAGCCTGAGCGCCCAGAGGTAGCCGGCGATCCCGATCGCCGCGGTCCAGGCCAGCGCGAGGACGGCGTTGGAGCCGATCTCGGTGCCCAGCAGCAGCCCGCGCACGGTCTCGATCACCGGGCTGAACGGCTGGTACTCGGCGAACCAGCTCATGCCGGCCGGCAGCGAGTCGGCGGGCACGAACCCGCTGCCCAGGAACGGCAGCAGCACGAGCAGCGTGGGCAGGTTGCTGGCCGTCTCGACGCTCTTCGCCTTGAGCCCGAAGGCCACGGCCAGCCACGTCAGCGCGATGGAGAACGGGCAGATCAGCCCGATCGCGGCGGCCCACTCGGCCACGTTGCCGTTCGTCCGGAACCCGATCAGCAGGGACACCCCGATGACGATGGCCAGGCCGACCAGCGTCTGCAGGAAGCTGCCGATCACGTGCCCGGTGAGCACCGCGCCGCGGGAGATGGCCATGGTGCGGAACCGGGCGATGATGCCCTCGTGCATGTCCATGGCGACGGAGATCGCGGTCCCCTGCACCGACGCCGACACCGTCATGAGGATGATGCCGGGCACCAGGTAGTTGATGTAGTCGCCGCGGTCGCCGGCCGGCCCGCCGAGCCCGGCGCCGAGCGTCGCGCCGAAGACGTAGGCGAACATCAGCAGGAAGATCACCGGGATGCCGATCAGCTGGACGGTCATCGCCGGGTAGCGGACCCAGCGGCGCATGTTCCGCCGCAGCATCGTGCGGGAGTCGCGGGCGGCGAGGGTGAGGGTGCTCACCGGACCAGCTCCTGTTCGGTGGGGCGACCCGTCAGCGCGAGGAACACGTCGTCGAGGTCGGGGGTGTGGACGGTGAGCGACGCGACCTCGATCGAGGCGACGTCGAGGTGGTCGAGGACGGCGCGCAGCGAGTGCACGTCGCCGTCGCTGGGGATCTGCAGGGCCAGCGCGGCGTCGTCGCGGGTGGAGCCGGCGAACGTGCGGGCCGCCTGGTCCAGCTCGGCCGGGTCGGTGAACTGCAGCCGCAGGTGCCCGCCCGGGATCAGCCGCTTGAGCTCGTCGGACGTGCCCTCGGCGACGATCTTGCCGTGATCGAGCAGCGCGATGCGGTCGGCCAGCTCGTCGGCCTCCTCCAGGTACTGCGTGGTGAGGAAGATCGTGACGCCGCCGGCGACCAGCTCGCGGATCGCCGTCCACATGGTGCGCCGGGTGCGCGGGTCCAGGCCGGTCGTCGGCTCGTCCAGGAAGATCACCTTCGGGTCGCCGACCAGCGTCATCGCGAGGTCCAGCTTGCGGCGCATGCCGCCGGAGTACATCGACGGCGGCTTCGTCGCGGCGTCCACCAGGTCGAACCGCTCCAGCAGCTCGGCCGTCCGGCGGCGGCCCTCGGCGCGCTCCAGGTGGTGCAGGTCGGCCATCAGGAGCAGGTTCTCCTCGCCGGTGAGCAGGTTGTCGACGGCGGAGAACTGGCCGGTGACCCCGATCGCGCCGCGCACGCCGTCCGCGTCGGTGGCCAGGTCGTGACCGGCGACGCTGAGGCTGCCGCCGTCGCCCTGGATCAGGGTGGAGAGGATCTGCACGGTGGTCGTCTTGCCGGCGCCGTTCGGGCCGAGCAGCGAGAAGATCGTCGCCTCGGGGACGGTGATGTCGATGCCGTCGAGGACGACCTGCTCGCCGTACGACTTGCGCAGGCCGGTCGCGGCGATGGCCGCCGGTCGGTCGAGTGTCATGGCTCCTCGTTTCGTGGTCTTCGGTGCCGATGTGACCACTCTGGGTCCGGGTCCTGACGCGGCCGTGAGACCGCGCTGACACGGCGCTGATACGGCCGCTGACACGGATGTGTGCCGAGGTCAGTAGGCTGTGCCGGTGCCCCTACTCCCGTCCCTGGCTGCCGCTGCCTTGCTCCTGGGGGCACCCGCCGAGCCGCCTGCCGGCACCGTCGACGCGATGATCGAGCAGTTGCGCGCCGACCCGATCCTGGTGGAACCGTCCATGGCCATGGGCGACTCCGCCGCGGCGCACGACCTGCTCACCGAGGCCGCCGAGGACGCCGGCGTGCCGGTGTACGTCGTGCTGGCCGACACCCCGACCGACCTCGCCGGCACCGACTCGGTGTCGGAGCAGGCGGCCGCGCTGTTCCGCGCCGAGCTCGGCGACGGGCTCTACCACGTCGAGTTCCGCGAGGGCATCGCCTACACCCGGTCGTGGGGCGGCGGCGAGCTCGACGAGGCCTACACCGCGCCGGTCGCGTTCGCGATCGAACGGGCCGAGTCGAACGCGGCGGGCGAGTACCCGCGCGCGTCGGCGCTGTTCGAGGCGGTGCTGACGGTGCGCTGGGCGGCCGCGCCCCTGGACGAGCTGCCCGACTCCCTCGTCGACGACTACGCGGCCCAGCCGTGGGCGTTCGTCGCCGAGACCGACTACGACCGCGCCGACAAGGCGGCCGGCCGCTGGGTGGCGCTGCTCGCCACGACGTTCGGGCTGCTGGTCGCCGGGGCGATCATCACGCCGGTCGTGCTCCGGGCCAAGCCCGCGACCGGCCGGGGCGCCGCGGGACGGCGGTCCGGGTCGGCGAGTGTGTCGGTGCCCGCCCGTAGGGTGGGCCCCACCCGGGCCGGGCGGGCCATGCCTACCACGTCCGCGGTGCCCGGCGGCGTCGCCGCCACGGCCACGCGGCAGCTCGACGACGCGCGGCGTCGGCTGGCCGGGCTGTCGCCGGAGCAGCTGACCTCACCCGCCGGCACGGCCGCGGCCGACGCCGTCGAGGCGGGCGACCTCGTGCTCGCCACCGGCGACCCGCTCGACGCGGTCGGTGCGACGGTGCTGGCGGCGGTCGCCGTCCGCGAGACCGAGCGGGCCACGGCGCCGAAGCGCGATCCGTACCGGCCGTGCTTCATCAACCCCCTGCACGGCGAGGCGCGCGCCACCGTCCGCATCGACGGCTCGTCCATCGACGCGCCGGTGTGCCGCGACTGCAGCCGCACCCAGGACCGGTTCCTGGCGGTCCGTCGGCGGCTGCGCGGCTGGGCGCCGTACGTCGAGACGTCCACCGTGTGGGCCCGGACCGGGTTCGGCGCGCTGGTCGGCGACCTCGCCGCCCAGGTCCTCGACGATCGGAGCGCGCGCCGATGAGACGGTGGATCGCGGGACTGCTGATCACGCTGGTCGTCGCGGCCGGCGGCGGCGCCCTCGCCTGGTGGCTGGCGACGCCCGACGTCGTGCCGGAGCGGCCGGTGCCCGAGCGGGCGCGGGCCGCGGCGGACGTGCTCGGCGACGCGCACGTCTACGTCGACCCGAGCGCCGCGGACACGTACACCGACGCCGAGCTGGCCCAGCTGGAGGCGGCGGCCGCCGCGTCCGACCCGCAGGTCTTCGTCGTCGTGTGGCCGGCCACCCGCGAGGCCGGCTACGGCTCGCCGTCCGACGTGCTGCATCGCATCGGCGACCTCACCGGACGGCACGGGCTGTACATTCAGGTCGACCCCGGCGTGGAGCTCTACACCAGCGACGTCGGCATCGAGGGCGAGCATTACTCCATCTACTCCGCAGTCGACGATACGACGCAGACCGAGGCGGCGGCGGTGCTGCAGGCGATCGACGAGAACGACGGGCGGGAGTACGAGGTGGGCGAGGACACCGGCAGCCACTACTGGGGCGGCACCGGCGGCACCATCGCCGCCGGCCTGCTCATCGGCGGCTTCAGCGGCGTCGGCGCGGGACTGCTCGGGCTGGGCGTGTGGGCGTTCGCGCGGCATCGGAGGGCGGCGGCGGCATGAGCGACGTCGCCTACGAGCCCGACGCGGCGGCCATCGCGGCCGACCTCGCCGACGACGGCGTGCACGTCGACCCGTCCCTCGCCGAGTACTTGTCCGCGGAGCAGCTGTCCGAGCTGACCGCTCTGGTCGACGACGCCGCCCAGCCGGTGTTCGTGCTGGTCGTGCCGCTGAGATACGACTCCGATGTGTCCGGCAACCAGCTGGTGTCGCTGGTCCACAACCAGTTCGACGAGGACGGCGTCTACTTCGTCGCGCAGCACTCCGGGTCGGACGAGTGGCGGGTCGAGTCGACCAAGTACAACGCGGTGACGAACAACGAGGACGCGCTGGCCACATACGTCGCCGGCGACAAGTACCCGAGCGACCTCGGGCTCCAGGTCATCGAGACCGTCAAGGTCTTCGCCAGCGGCGAGGCCGAGCAGCAGTACGAAGAGCAGTTCCCGGAGCGGACCGAGACGGGCACGAGCACCGGCGACGACTCGTCGCAGGTCCTCGGGATGGATCCGCCGGTCGCGATCGGCCTCGGCATCGCGCTGGCCGTCGTCGTCGCCGCGATCCTGCTGCGGCGGCGTAGGCCGCGCGGCGAGGTCGCGCTGAAGCGGCGGGCGCTGCGCCGCATCTCGTCGGCGCAGACCCGCGACTGGCGGCGCCGGGCCGAGACCGAGACCGCCGCGCTGGGCGAGCGCATCCAGGCGCTGGAGATCGAGCACGGCGACGACGGCGCCACCTGGGCGGCCGCGCTGGACCACTACCAGGCGGCGACGGCGATCCTGGACCGCTCCGAGGCGGCGGCCGACTCGATCGGCGCCCTGGTGCTGGCCCGCCGCGGCGACGACGCGCTCAGCGCCGCCGCCGACGGCCGGTCGTGGACGCCCGCGGCGGCCTGCTTCTTCAACCCCCTGCACGGCCCGGCGACGACGAAGGCCTCGTGGAAGACCTCGGCGGGAACGCGCGACGTGCCCTGCTGCGGCGCCTGCCGTCGCGACCTCGGGAAGCGGCGCGAACCGGAGATCCTCGACCTCCCCACCGGCGACACCGTCGTCCACTACATGGACGCCGGCGTCGAGCCCTGGGCCTCGACCGGGTTCGGCGCGCTCGCCCCCGACCTGCTGGACCGCCTGCAGGAGCGGCCGCGCTGACGCCGGGACGAGGCGGGACCCGCCGACCCCGCCCAGCGGGGGCTGTCCCGGCGGGTTGACACCAACGCCAACCGTTGGCGCTCTTGTCACCGCGCCACGCACCAACACCCCCGGACCGGCGGGGCGCCGGACGCTAGGTGGTCGTCAGCGTCAGCTCGAACGTGTACATCGACGCCCGGTAGAGGTGCGCGCCGTACTCGACGGCGCGGCCGGTCTCGTCGTAGGCGATGCGGGTCATGGTGAGCAGCGGCGCGCCGGAGTGCTCGCCGAGCAGCCGCGCCTCCGCCGCCCGCGCCGCCCGTCCGCCGATGGTCTGGGTGGCGATCTTGAGGTTGACGCCGGCGGCGCGGATGACGGCGTACAGGCCGGTCCGTTCCAGCGACTCGGCGTCGAGCCGGACGATGGCCGTGGGCACGTAGTTGCTCATGATCGACAGCGGCTCGTCGCCGGTGAAGCGCAGCCGGCGGACGGCGTAGACGGTGTCGCCGGCGGCCAGGCCGAGCGCCTCGGCCACCACCTCGCTCGGCTCCTGCACCTCGAACGACAGAATCTCGGTGTGCGGGTGCTTGCCGGCCGCGGTGAGGTCGTCGTACAGGCTGGACAGCTCGACCGGGCGGCGCACCTTGGGCTGCACCACCTGGGTGCCGACGCCGCGCTTGCGCACCAGCAGGCCGCGGTCGACGAGGTACTCGATGGCGCGGCGCATGGTCGGGCGGGACAGACCGAGCTGGTCGGCCAGCTGGATCTCGTTGTCGAGCCGGGTGCCGGGCGGATACGCGCCGGACTCGATCAGCTGCTCCAGATGTTGCGCCACCTGGAAGTACAGCGGCACCGGACTGGTGCGGTCGACCACGAGCTCCGGGATCCCCTCGGTCACGCCGTACCCCCTCGCCTCGCTGCTGCGTACGTCAGTATGTTAGGACATTTATGGCGCGGCTCGTGTGACCGGTCACCTGAGGTCCCAGTGAGGTCACAGCTCACAGAAGGTCTAGACCTCATCAGGAAGTCATGACAATCTGACAGCCGGACATCGAGGTTCGGTTGCTCTGGAGGGATCGATGAGGATCAACACCGGGCTCGGCGGCACGGCCGGCCTGCTCGCGGCGGCGCTCGTCCTGGCGGCGTGCGGTGGCGACGACGACGGCGGAGGCTCCGCGGGCGGCGACCCCTCGCAGAACGCCGAGGCCACCGAGGTCACACTGACCATCACCGACAACGCCATCGCCGGCGGCAAGAACTCCGAAGGCGCGGCGTGGATCACCGACTACGTGATCCCCGAGTTCACCGCCATGCAGGAGGAGAAGGGCGTCGACGTCACCGTCGAGTTCGAGGAGAACGGCGTCGACGACGAGGACTACAAGACCAAGATCGCCCTCGACCTGCAGTCCGGCGGTGGCGGCGACATCATCAGCATCGACGGCATCTGGACCGGCGAGTTCGCCGAGGCCGGCTACATCACCCCGCTCACCGACGTCGCGGGCGACGCCGTCGACGACTGGGACGGCTGGGACCAGATCCCGGACGCCGTCCAGCAGGCGATGTCGTTCGACGGCCAGGCCTACGGCATCCCTGTCGGCACCGACGGCCGCGTCATCTACTTCAACAAGGACCTGTTCGCGCAGGCCGGGCTACCGGAGGACTGGCAGCCCACCAGCTGGGACGAGATCCTGGAGGCCGCGCGGGCGCTCAAGCAGCTCGACGGCGTCACCCCGCTGCAGATCAACGCCGGCGTCCCGATGGGCGAGGCGACGACGATGCAGGGCTTCCTGCCGCTGCTGGCCGGCACCGGCGAGCAGGTCTGGGCCGACGACACCTGGACCGGCGCGACCGACGGCGTCACCGAGGTGCTCGACTTCTACGGCCAGGTCTACGGCGACGAAGCGCTCGGCGACCCGCTGCTGCAGCAGGAGGCCCAGGGCCGCGACACCTCCTTCCAGCTGTTCGCGTCCGGCCAGCTGGGCATGCTGATCGAGAGCGACTACCTGTGGCGTTCGGTCATCAACCCCGACGGCGGCATCGCGCCGATGGCGAACCGCGACGAGGTCGTCGGCTGGGCGAAGATCCCGGCCCGCGAGCCCGGCGCCGGCCTGAACGGCCAGGACTTCGTCAGCATGTCCGGCGGCACCGGCCGCGTCATCAACCCGAACACCGAGTTCCCGCAGCAGGCGTGGGAGCTGCTCGCGTTCATGAACTCGCCCGAGGCGTTCGAGGCGCTGATCAGCACCGCCGGCGCGCGCATCACCCCGCGCGACGACGTCAACGCGCAGGCCCTGGCCGGCGACCCGCTGATGGAGTTCATCGCCTCGGACGTGCTGCCGATCACGGCCTACCGCCCGGCGCTCGCGATCTACCCGCAGGTGTCGGTGGCGCTGCAGAACGCCACCGCGGCGGTGGCGTCCGGCACGTCCGCCGAGGACGCGGCGTCGGCCTACCAGAGCGAACTGGAGGGCATCGTCGGTGACGACGGTTCCATCGCCGACTGACGTCGACCCGGCGGGCGCGCCCTCTCCGGAGGGTCGTGCCCGCCGGGCCCGCGCGGTCGACGACGGTGACGCCGCCGGGCTCGGGCGCTGGCGGGCCACCGGGTTCGTCGCGCCGGCACTGCTGGTCGTCGCGGTCTTCCTGGTCTTCCCGGCGATCTGGACGCTCTACCTGGGGCTGACCAACTGGCGGCTGACCGGCATCGCCGCGGCCGAGCCGGAGTTCGTCGGCACCGAGAACTACACCGACGCGCTGAGCGACCCGGCGTTCCGCAACTCGCTGATGCTGACGCTGGCGTTCGTGTTCTTCTCCGCGATCATCGGGCAGTCGATCCTCGGCTTCGCGCTGGCGTGGACGGCGCGCCGCCTGCGGCCCGCCGTGCGCTCGGTGCTCGAGACCGTGGTCCTGTTGGCGTGGATCATCCCGGCGTCGGTCGTCGCGTTCCTGTGGCTGGCGCTGCTGGACCGGCGCGAGGGCACGTTGAACGCGCTGCTCGGCACCGACGGCACGGCGTGGCTGCTCGAGTACCCGATGCAGTCGATCATCGTCTTCAACATCTGGAACGGCACCGCGTTCTCGATGCTGCTGTTCAGCTCGGCGCTGGCGTCGGTGCCGCCGTCGCAGTTCGAGACGGCGAAGATGGCCGGCGCCGGCACCTTCGCGACGCTGCGCGACGTCGTCCTGCCGAACATCCGCGGCCACATCCTCACCAACACGCTGCTGATCACGCTGTGGACGTTCAACGTGTTCGCGCCGTACCTGATCACCGCGGGCGGGCCGCAGGGACGCACCGAGATCCTCGGCATCTACATCTACCGGGTGGCGCTGCGCGACGGCGCGCTCGGTGAGGGCGCCGCACTCTCGCTGATCATGATCATCATCAACCTGATCGTGGCGTCGGTGTACCTGCGACTGCTGAGGGAGCGCCGGTCATGACGGTTCGTGAGGCGCTGGGAACCGTCGGCAGGTACGTGTTCATCGGCTTCGTGTTCGTGTTCTTCGCGCTGCCGCTGCTGTGGCTGCTGACGGCGCCGTTCGACGCCGCGCCGTCGGTGCAGGTGTCGCTGCCGGACTTCACGCTGGAGAACTTCCGCACGCTGTGGGACAACCCGTACGCGATGCGGTCGCTCGGCAACTCCGTGATCATCGCAGCCGGGACGATGGCGATCACGCTCGTGCTGGCCGCGCTGGCGTCGTACGCGCTGTCCCGGGTCCGCATCCCCGGCCGCGACACGCTGCTCTACCTGCTGCTCCTGCTGTCGTCGATCGTCACCGGGACGGCGGCCATGGTGCCGACGTTCCTGCTGATGACGGAGCTGGGGCTGATCGACCGGCAGCTCGGCGTCGTGCTGGTGCTGACCGGCGGGCTGCTGCCGACGGCGATCTTCATCCTGAAGGACTTCATGGACTCGACGCCGCGCTCCTACGAGGAGTCGGCGCGGGTGTTCGGCGCGTCGTCGCTGCAGATCCTGCGGCACGTCGTGGTCCCGATCGCGCGGCCCGGGCTGGCCACGATCGCCGTCTGGGCCGTGGTGCAGGTGTGGGGCAACTTCCTGGTGCCGTTCATCCTGCTCCGCTCCCCCGACCGGCAGCCGGCCGCCGTCGTCATGTTCACCTTCTACACCGAGGGCGGGCAGCCCAACCTCGCCCTGATCTCCACGTTCTCCCTGCTCTTCTCCATACCGGTGGTGCTCATGTACCTGTTCGTGAACCGCCGGTACGGCTTCCGCTTCCACGGAGGGATCAAGCGCTGATGGCGGCGATCACCACGCACGAACTGGTCAAGGAGTACCCGGGCGGCGTCCGCGCCGTCGACGGGCTCGACCTCACCATCGAGGACGGCGAGTTCTTCGCGCTGCTCGGCCCGTCCGGCTGCGGCAAGACGACACTGCTGCGCACGATCGCCGGGCTGGAGACGGCGACGGCCGGCGGCCTGTCCATCGGGTCGCGGGACGTGACGACGCTGCCGCCCGGCGAGCGCCGCGTCGCGATGGTGTTCCAGGACTACGCGCTGTTCCCGCACATGACCGTCGCGGACAACATCGCCTACCCGCTGAAGATCCAGAAGGTGGACCGGTCGTCGCGGCTGGCCACCGCCGAAGACGTCGCTGCCGGGCTGTCCCTGGGCGGGCTGACGGCGCGCCGGCCCGGCCAGCTGTCCGGCGGGCAGCAGCAGCGCGTGGCCCTCGCGCGCGCCGTCGCCAGCAAGCCCGACGTGTTCCTGTTCGACGAGCCGCTGTCGAACCTCGACGCGCGGCTGCGGCTGGAGGCGCGGACGTTCCTCAAGCGGCTGCAGGGCGACCTCGGCGTCACCACCGTCTTCGTCACGCACGACCAGGCGGAGGCGCTCGCGCTGGCCGACCGCATCGCGATCATGCGGTCGGGCAAGATCCAGCAGGTCGGGTCTCCGCGCGACGTGTTCCGCCGGCCCGCCAACACGTTCGTCGCCGGGTTCGTCGGGTCGACCCCGATGAACCTGCACCCGGGCGTCGTCGCGGGGTCGTCCGTACGAGTGGCCGGTGCGGCGCTGCCGCTGCCGCCCGGGGTCTCGGGCCTGTCCGACGGCGCGGAGGTGATCTGGGGCGGGCGGCCTGAGTACCTGCGCTGGTCGGCGTCGGCCGTGCCGGACGCCATCGGCGGCACTGTCACCGTCGTCGAGAACCTCGGCGCGTCGGTGCTGGTCACCGTCGAGGCCGGGGACGGCCTGCCGGTGCAGGTCGTCGTCGACGAGGACGAGGAGCCGACGCCCGGCACGCCCGGCTGGGTCGCCGTCCGGCCGGACCGGACGCTGCTGTTCGACGCCGAGACGGAGCAGCTGCTGGAGCCGGTGGCGGCCGCGGCATGACGGAGCTGCTGTCGCGGCGGCTGTTCCCGGCGGACCGGGCCTCGTCGCCGTACCTGTCCGTGCCGTTCGAGGTGCCGGCGGGGACGTCGTCGGTGCACGTCGTCCTCTCCTATTCCGGCGAGGGCGCGGTGGTCGACCTCGGCTGCTCCGGCGCGGCGGGCTGGCGTGGCTGGTCCGGTGGCGCGCGGCGCCGGTTCACCGTCACGCCGTCCGCCGCGACGCCCGGGTACGTGGCCGGTGAGCTGGAGCCGGGCGAGTGGTCGGTCGTGCTCGGGCTGTACCGGGTGCCGGAGGCGGGGGTGCCGGTGTCGGTGACCGTCGTGCTGGACGACCCGTCGTCGCCGCTGGACCCGGAGCCCGAGGGGCCGCCGGTGCCCGCCCGCCCGCCGCGGCGCGCGCTGCCGGCCGACGCCGGGCTGACGTGGCTGGCCTGCGACTTCCACGCCCACACGCTGCACTCCGACGGCTCGCTGCCGATCGCCGGCCTGGCCGCCCTGGCCGTCGAGGCGGGCCTCGACGTACTCGCCGTCACCGACCACAACACCGTGGCGCACCACGCCGCGCTGCCGTCGGTGGGGTCGCGGTACGGGCTGACGCTGCTGCCCGGCCAGGAGGTGACGACCGACCGCGGTCACGCGAACGCGTTCGGCCCCATCCCCTGGGTCGACTTCCGCCGGCCGCCGTCGACCTGGGTCTCCTCCGTCGCCGAGGCCGGCGGGCTGCTGTCGATCAACCACCCGCTGTCCGGCGACTGTGCGTGGCATCATCCGCTGGACGTGCGGCCGCCGCTGGCGGAGATCTTCCACCACACGTGGATGGCGCACGAGTGGACCGGGCCGCTGGCGTGGTGGACGGCGTGGGGGCTGTCGACGGTGCCGATCGGCGGGTCGGACTTCCACTCCCCGGCCGACGGGCGCCCGATCGGTCGCCCGGTCACCTGGGTCGCCGCGGCGTCGCCCTCCGTTCCGGACGTGCTGGACGCGTTGCGGGCCGGGCGGACGTCGCTCTCGTGGGACGTGTCGGCGCCGGCCCTGCTGCGGGTGGACGGCGAACTGGTCGCGGTGGGTGGGGACGGACTGTTGCTCGCGGACGTGTGGGGGCGGCGGCAGGTGGTCCGGGGCGAGCTGGCCCGCTTCCCCGGCGCCGAGGGCCCGCACCGCCTCGAGACCCCCCGCTCCGCCGCCGTCGTCGCCGTGACCCCCTAGCCGGCGGCCTCCCGGTAAGCGGCGGTCAGCAGTTCCAGCAGCCCGGCGACGTCGTCGGTCCGGACGTAGTTGCCGGCGCCGATCTCGCCCGGGTACCGCTCGTCCAACAGGCGCAGAGTGTCCGGCGCCACCTGGAGGAACACCGAGCGGAACGGCGAGACGTAGCCGCCGTTCTCGTTCCACAGCGTGACCAGTCCCCGTCGCTGGCCGCGCAGGTGCACCCGGAGGGTCCAACGGTCTCGGCCCGCCGCCGTGTGGAGGGTGGCGAGCCCGCCAGTCTCCAGCTCGATCGCCCAGGCCAGCAACTGCTGGAGCAGCGGCCGGCGGTCCGGCGCGACGGTGTCGATGGCGGTCGCGAACACTCCCGGCCCGTCGGTCACCGCCGGCTCCGGCGCCAGGGCGCGGGCCGGCATCGGCTGGGCGATGGCCCGCTCCGGCTCGATCAGCTGCGGGACCAGCACCCGCCGCCCGCCGACGTCGTACGCCGTCACCGTGACGAGGTCGAGGTCGAGCCGCTCGTTGCTGACGTCCTGCAGGTAGCCGACCAGCTCGATCAGGTCGGCCGGCGCCTCGTCGATGACCACGACGCAGCGCAGCCGGCCCTCGTCCAATGCCGCCGAGAGAGCCGCACGGAAGGCGGCGTCGTCGAACGCCGGGTTCGCCGTGGCGACCGCCGCGCCGGCGTCGATCGAGTCGAGCCGACGCTTGGCAAGATGTGGCGCGAGCAGCGCCTCGAACCCCGCCGTGTCGAGGCGACGCAGGTGGGCGGCGTAGCCGAGCACCTGGGTCAGGACCGCCCGCCGGTCGGTGTTCGACGCCAGCTTGATCTCCACGACCACCGGACGTCCGGTCGCCGCCTCGACCGCGACGAGGTCGGCGTAACCGGAGCCGCATCGGACCTCGCGGCCGAGGACGGCCAGCTGCGGGGCTCCGGCCAGCGGCAGCATGCCCGGCTCGGCCTCGATGAGATCGTGCAGTTCCTGCTCGAGGGCGAACCGCGTGGGCTCGAGCGCCACCCACCGGCCGTCTCTCTGAGACCAGATGCCGGGCATGGCCCCACCGTAGCGAGGCCGCCGGACGATCGGGCCGGATCGAGCCCCAGCGCGCCGCCGTCAGGAAGGCCGCGGCGAGAGGCCGTGGCGGAAGACGCGGACGAGGGTGTCGGTGGCTTTGTGGCGGGGCAGGGTGCCGGCGGACACGGACTCGGCCGTGACGTAGATGAGGGAGTACATGACGCCGATGACGAAGGTGGGGTCGATGGCCGGGTCGAGGTCGCCGGAGGACTGGGCGGCGCGGATGAGGTCGGGGAGGGTGTCGTCGTCGCTGTCGTCCCAGTGCGGGTTGCCCTCGAACCGGTCCGGGTCGCTGAACAGGAACAGGACATGATCGGCGAGGTCGACGATGGCGCCCATGATGTTCTCGATCGTCTCGATGGGGGCGGACGAGGCAGCGACCGCGGCGCCCCAGGCCTCGCCAAGCCGGGCCTGCGAGTCGATGAGCAGGGCGTCGACGAGGGACTGGCGCTCCGGGAAGTAGCGGTGCAGGGTGCTGCGGCTGACCTCGGCGCGGTCGGCGATGTCGCCGAGGGACGCGGAGAAGTCGCGGGCCCAGAGGGCGACCGCGGCGTCGAGGATGGCGCGCCGGGTGCGCTGGCGTACGCCGGTGTCGGTCGTCGTCACGCTCCCTTATATTACACAGCCCCACCATAATAGAACACCGAACCTTGAGAATGAGACATCAGTGTGTCATTCTGGCGGCATGACGGACGATCGACCGACCCCGGACCTTCCGACGAGCGCCAAGGTCCGCCTGCTCTGGGGGTACGCGCGCCCGCACAAGCGCATCCTGATCATCGGCCTGCTGCTGGGGCTGGTCGCGACCGGCGCCGAGCTGGTCACCCCGCTGGTGACGAAGAGCGTCCTCGACGGCCTGGAGCTGGACGAGTCGCTGCGCGGGCCGGTGACGTTGCTGGCGGTGCTGCTGGTCGCCGGCGCGGCGGTCGAGCTGATCCAGGCGATCCTGCTGGGCACGCTGGCCGAGCGCATCATCCTGGCCGCGCGGACGGGCATGGTGCGGCACCTGCTGCGAACGAAGGTGACGGAGCTGGGGTCGCGCAGCCCGGGCGAGATGGTCACGCGCGTCACGTCCGACACCATGCTGATCCGCGAGGCCACGACGTCGAGCATCGTGAACGGGGTCAACGGGCTGGTGGGGCTGGTCGGCGCGCTGGCGCTGATGGCCTACCTCGACCTCGTGCTGCTGGGGACGACGCTGGGCGTCATCGTCGTGGTCTCGATCCTGGCCGGGCTACTGATGCCGCGGCTGGCGAAGGCGCAGCAGGAGGCCCAGGAGGAGATGGGGGCGCTGGGCGGACGGCTCGAGGGCGTCCTGCGCGCGCTGCGCACCGTCAAGGCGGCCCGGGCCGAGGCCCGCGAGACCGCCCGCATCGGCCACCACGCGGAGCGGTCGGCGGAGAAGAGCATCCGCGCGGTCCGGCTCGAGGCGTGGGCGTGGACGATCACCGGCGGCGGCATCAACCTCGCGGTCATGCTGATCCTCGGCGTCGGCGCCTACCGGGTCGCGGCCGGCGACATGACGGTGACGACGCTGGTCGCGTTCCTGCTCTACGCGTTCCAGCTGATGATGCCGGTCATGCTGCTGACGATGAGCCTGACGTCGGTGCAGTCCGGCCTCGCGGCGGCCGCCCGCATCGGCGAGATCGACGCCATGGCGACGGAGTCCGACGAGCCGGCGGCGGGCCCGGCGGCGGGGACGACGGCGGCCGGCGCCGCGCTGGAGCTGCGCGACGTCGAGTACCGCTACTCCCCCGAGTCCGCGCCGGCGCTCGACGGCGTCAGCCTGACGATCCCGCGGCACGGGCACACCGCGATCATCGGGCCGTCCGGCGCCGGCAAGACGACGGTCTTCTCGCTGCTGCTGAAGTTCCTGCAGCCGCAGCACGGCGAGATCGTGCTCGACGGCCGCCCGTTCGCCGAATGGCGGCTGTCCGACCTGCGCAGCCGCATCGCCTACGTCGAGCAGGACACCCCGCTGGTGCCCGGCACGCTGCGCGAGAACCTGAGCTACGCCGCACCGGAGGCCACCGACGACGAGCTGTGGGCGGCGCTCGCGACGGTCCGGCTGGACCACCGGGTCCACGACCTCGACGACGGCCTCGACACCGTACTGTCCCCGACGACGATGTCGGGCGGCGAGCGGCAGCGGGTCGCGCTGGCCCGCGCCCTGGTGACCGACGCCGAACTGCTGCTGCTCGACGAGGCGACGGCGCAGCTGGACGGCCTCAGCGAGGCGGCAGTCGCCGAGGGCATCCGCCGCCAGGCCGCCACCGGCGCCGTCGTGACCATCGCGCACCGGCTGTCGACCGTCATCGACGCCGACCAGATCGTGCTGCTGGAGGCCGGCCGGGTCCGCGCCGTCGGCACCCACGAGCAGCTGCTCGGCGCCGACGAGCTCTACCGCGAGCTGGTCGCGGCGCTGCGCATCGCCACCCCCGAACCGGAGGCGGTCACGACACCGACCGCCTGACCCCGGCCGCGGGTCAAGATCGCGCCCACCTATGCTCGAACGACCACATGTCCGGCAACTTCACCAACTGTCATACCTTGTGGCCTTCGAGTAGAGAGCGCACTTCGTGAATCGACGACGCACGTTCGCCGTCGCCGTCGCCGCAGCGGCCCTGACCGGGCTGCTCGGCACGGCTCCCGCCACCGCCACCGACACCCCCGCCGCGGCCCCGGCCGACCCGGACCGGGCCGCCGCCGTCGACGCCTTCCAGCGGGCGTTCCCGGGCGTCGGCGACACCGAGGCGCTGCGCCGCATCGACGCCGAGGACGAGCGGGTCGCGCTGCTCGAGCAGCTGGCCGAGCAGTCGCCGGACACCTACGGCGGCGCCTGGTACGACGGCGCCACCGACACCCAGCACCTGCTGTCGACGACGCCGGCGGCCGCCGCCGGGTTCACCGAGGCCGCCGCCGGCCGCGGCATCGACGTCGCGACCCATGACGCCGACTTCAGCCTGGCCACGCTGCTGGCCGAGCGCGACCGCGTCAACGACGGCGCCCACCCGGACGTCCCCGCGGGCGCCACGGCCGGCGTCGACCTGAAGGGCAACCGGGTCGTCGTCGAGCTGCCGCTGCGCACGCTGTCCGCCGTGCGCGCGGGCGACGTCACGCTGCCGGCCACCATGCGGGCCACGGCGCAGCGGCCGCGCACCAACGGCGCCGAGGCCTGCAACAGCCTGTACCGGTGCGGCCGCCCGCTGCGCGCCGGCGTCGAGCTGTGGCGCGGCCCGGACAAGAACTACTTCTGCTCGGTCGGGTTCACCGCCGACTCCACCACGAACAGCCGCAAGTGGGTGCTCACGGCCGGTCACTGCGGCGCCCTCGACAGCCAGTGGGGTCACGGCACCCAGGCGATCGGCCCGATGCGGGCCCGCTACAACAGCGGCGACGTCGACGCGGCGGCCATCCGCATCGACAACACCTACTGGCTGGAGAACGCCACGTGGGGCTGGCTGTATCACGAGAACGCCACCAACCAGCGGCTCCCCGTGACCGGGCGCATCACGTCGGAGACCAGCATGCAGCCCGGTCAGACGGTGTGCATCGCGGCGCGATCGACCGTCTCGGGCATCCGCTGCGGCGTGCTCGGCGACGTCAACGACCCCGAGGGCCGCAACATGGCCCGCGTCGACGGCATCGACACCTGCCCCGGCGACAGCGGCGGCGCCTGGTACCGCTACACGAGCACCGGCCGCACCGCCTACGGCATCCACTGGGGCGGCAAGATCCAGCCGTCGACCTGCCACGGCGAGGACGTGTCGCTGTTCAGCACGCTGCCCGACATCACCGAGCACATCGGCGTGATCGTGCACACGCGCTAGGAGACCCGGATCGTCGCGATCTCCCACGGCCCGAGCTCGACGTCGACGCGGTCGCCGTCCACGGGGAGCGGCTCGAGCGCCCGGCCCAGCAGGTCGGTGCGCCAGGCCGTGACGAACGCCCCGGTGACGGTGGCCGTCGTCGGCGCGGCGGACATGGCGACCAGCCGCAGCTCGGTCTCGTCGCCGCGCGACCGGATCGACGACGCGACGACGCCGGGCCCGCTCACGCCCAGCCCCGACGACGGCGGCGGCAGCTCGCCACCCGCGGCGGCCAGCCCCGGCACCACCTGCGCGTCGTGGCGGAACTCCTCGGCCAGCCGGGGCGCCGACGCCGGTCCCCAGCCGCCGGCCCGCGGCACGACCGCCAGCCGCGCCCGCACCGGCACACCGACGTACTGCGCGCCGGGCACCGGGAACTCCGACCCGGCCGGCTCGTCGCGCAGCGGGTGCAGGTTGACGCTCATCCAGCCGACCGCGCGCAGCAGCGTCACCGCCAGCTCCGCGCCGTCGCCGGCCAGCTCGTACTCGGTGACGTGGTCGAGCAGCACGGTCGCGGGGCCCGCGGACACGAACGCCGACGCCGGGAACGTCGGCAGCGGGTACTCGCCCCAGCCGCCCTCCGACGTCAGCCCGCGCGCCGTCACCGCGAACTGCCCGTCGGCCGCCGACTCGGTGACCGGCGCCGGCAGCGGCACGTGCAGCCGCACCCGGTGGTCGCGGGCCGGGTTGACGAACGAGACGTCGAGCCGGACGAACGGCTCGCCGGTCCGCAGCTCGACCAGGGTCGTCACCTCGACCGGCACGGTCTCGGCGGCGCGCACGTCGAGGTCGGCGGACAGCGACACCGGCCAGTCGTAGCGGCGCACCACCCGCAGCACGCCGCGCAGCGGGCCGCCCTCCTCGACGGAGACGCGCACCGACGACGGGGTGCCGACCAGCACGTCGCCTGCCGGCGGGCCGTAGTTGTAGCTGTCGCCGCGGTCGCCGCCGGACACCAGCCGGCCGACGCCGCTCAGCTCGGTGCCGTCGGCGCCGCGCACCGTCAGGGTGCCGTCGTCGGCGACGTCGACCCGGACGGCGGCCGAGGTCAGCGACCGGTCCGTCACCTCGACGGCGGACGCGCGCGGCACGGCGGCGGCGTCCTGCGACGTCCGCACCGCGACCTGCCCGGACGCGTCCAGCGGGACCGCGGCCAGCACCCGGCGGCGCTGCTGCGCGATCGTGCGCACCCGCCACTCACCCGAGGCCTCGGCGGCGGCCGCGGCCAGCTCGGCCCGCAGCGCCGCGAGGTCGAACTCCGGCGTCGACGGCACCCGCGCGACCGCGAAGTCCAGCGTGCCCGGCGCGACGGTGTACGACTCGATCTGCTGGCCGAACAGCTCGCGGCCGTGGATGCGCCGGATCACCTTGTCGAGGTCTGCGGCGGCCAGCTTCTCGTCGCCCAGCACGGTCTCGGACCGGCTCAGCTCCTGCACCGGCAGCGCGGTGCCGTCGGGCAGCGACGCGGTGACCGGCCGGTCGGTCTCCGGCGCCGGGACGTCCAGCTCGGCCAGCACGGTGCGCGGCCACGGGACGGTGTTGACGACGGCGTGCGCGTCGGCCGGCACCCGCGCGGCGACCGACCGGAGCACCGCGGTGCGCACGGCGCGCCCGGCCTGCTCGGCCTCGGCCAGCCGGGCCGCGACCTGGGCGGCGGTCTCGTCGACGCCGCAACCGGTGACGGAGTCGTGCGCCGTGGACTCGACGATCTTCCGCCAGGCCAGCAGGAACGCCTCGCGGTAGTCGGCGGCCGGCTGGA
Organism: Jiangella alba; assembly: GCF_900106035.1. GTDB lineage: Bacteria > Actinomycetota > Actinomycetes > Jiangellales > Jiangellaceae > Jiangella > Jiangella alba. Next base: position 1,293,516 of record NZ_FNUC01000003.1, on the reverse strand, counting down.
ACTGCGCGGCCAGCGCCTCGGCCTCGCCGACGACGCGCTCGGCGCGGGCCATGGCCTGCTTGAGCCCGACCCGGATCGAGATGACGCCGGGCAGGATGTTGCCGCGCGCGTGGCTGCGCAGCTCGCCGACCACGACCGGCAGGCTCGGGTCGCCGGGCCGGAACCGGGTGACGTACTCGGCCAGCCCGGCCACCGTCAGCCCGGCGCCGCCGGGACCGCGGACGAGGTCCATGAGGTCCGGTCGCGGCGCGGAGTGGTCGGTGCCGAGCATGCCGAGCACCGGGTCGGCGCCGAACCACGAGCGGGTCTCCGCCCGGTAGGCGTCCACGGCCGAACCCAGCCGGGACGGGATCGCGAACAGGTCCAGCGCGTTGCCGTAGCCGTCGAACAGGTACTCCACCCGCACCGAGCTGCCGTCCGGAGCCTCCCAGCGGAACCCGTGGCTGGTCAGGGCACCCGGGGCGCCGCGCCACAGGGCGGCGTGCTCGATGCCGGCCCGGGCCAGGATCTGCGGCACCTGGGCGGTGTGGCCGAACATGTCGGGCAGGTAGCCCACCGGCATCGCCCCGCCCAGCGCCTCGGCGCCCTGCCAGCCGAGCTCCAGGTTGCGCACGATGGTCTCGCCGGAGCACAGGAACTCGTCCAGCAGGATGTACCAGGGCCCGACCGACAGCCGGCCCTGCCGGACCAGCTCGGCGACGCGGTGCCGGTTCTCCGGCCGCAGTTCCAGGTAGTCGTCCACGGCGGCGAACTGGCCGTCGAGGGTGAAGCGGAAGTCCGGATCGGCCTCGGCCCGCGCGATGACGTCGTCGAGGACGTCGGCCAGCTTCAGCCGGAACACCTGGAACGGCTCGTACCACTCGCGGTCCCAGTGGGTGTGCGGTACGAGGACGATCTCGGGCTCGGTCACGCGCGTGCCGCCTCCCCGCCGACCGGCTCGTCGCCGGCCAGCAACCGGATGATCCGCTGGCTGGTCAGGATGTCCGCACGGCCCTCGGCGACCCCGGCCCGCGGCCGCTCGCCCGCCGTCACCATGCGGTGGAAGTCTGCCAGTTCGTTCTCGAACGGCTCGCCGGTGGAGGTGAACACCGAGCGGACCTCGCCGCCCGCCGCCGCCCCCGCCGGTGCCGCCTCGACCACCTCGAGCCGGGTCGGGTTGTTCAGCACGTACGGCGTCCCGAACGTCACCCGCAGCGAGCCGCTGCCGTGGTGCACCGTCAGCGTCTCGGTGTACGCCGGATAGTCGGGCAGGTAGTGCCAGCTCATCCGGGCCCTCACGGCGCCGGGCAGCTCGCCGGTGACCTCGACGGAGCGATCGCCCCACGTCCGGGCGCCATCGACGGTGACCAGCCCGCCGAACACCGCGCGCAGCAGCGACGTGTCGTGCACCAGGCTGCCCAGGACGACGTTCGCGTACAGCTCGCGCAGCCGCGGCGACGTGTCTGCGCCCAGCGCGGCGTCCAGCAGCCGCCCGGACTCCGCGGCCAGCCGGCTGACGGCGTCGGGGTCGACGTCGCTGGGCGCCGGGCGCAGGTTGGCGAAGGCCAGCTGCGACTCACCCGTCGGGTGCAGCACCTCGACCTCGACGGCGCGCACGTCGTCGATGCCGGCCAGCCGCTCGCTCAGCTGCCAGACGGCCTCGTCGTGCTCCTTCATGTACGCCAGCAGCAGCGCCGGCCGGCCCAGCTCGCGCTCGGCCTCGGCCAGCGCGTCGGCCTCGGCGGCGGTGTACGTCAGCGGCTTCTCGCAGAAGACGGCGACACCGGCCCGCAGCGCCCGCAGCGCGACGTCGCCGTGCGAGCCGGAGGTCAGCAGGACGACGCCCTCGGCGCCGCTCTGCTCGATCATCGTGGCGGCGTCGGCGTAGCGGCGCTCCTCGGGGACGCCGTACTGCTCGCCGACGGCGGTGCGCAGCGACGGCGCGAGGTCGCAGACCGCGACCAGCTCGAACAGGTCCCAGCGACGGGCGATCAGCGGCAGGTGGACGGACTGCGCGACGGCGCCGAGGCCGGCGACGGCCAGCCGGACGCGGTCGCTCACGGCAGCCACCGGCGCAGCGCCTCGCGGTTGGCGCGCTGGTCGTCGATGACCCGCTCCGGCGGGTCGGACGGCGACGGCACGACGTCCTGCTCGACCACCAGCCAGCCGTCGAAGTCGCTCTCGAACACCGCGTCCATGAAGCCGTCGAGGTCGAGGTCGCCGGCGCCCAGCTCGACGAACGCGCGCCGCTCCCAGACGTCGCGCATGCCGCCCTTCTCGCGCAGCACCTGGTCGAGCACGGCGGTGCGGGCGTCCTTGAGGTGCAGGTGGTTGATCCGCGAGCCCCAGCGCCGCCAGCCCTCGACCGGGTCGCCGCCGCCGATGAGCAGGTGGCCGCTGTCGAAGGTCAGGCCGACGTCGGTGCGGGCCAGGAACTCGTCGATCTCGGCGGGCGTTTCGACATACGTGCAGGCGTGGTGGTGGAACGTGGGCTCCAGACCGGCGGCGCGCACCCGCGCGGCGGCGGTCTCGACGTTGCGCGCCAGCCGCCCCCAGCCGGCGTCGTCGAGCGCCAGTCCCGGCGCCGCGCCGCCCGGGTTGGCGCGGCGCAGGTCGCTGCCCATGTCGGCCAGCGTCGGCAGCGGCGTGCGGGCCGGGTCCAGCTCGGCCGCCGCCACGAAGATCTCCAGCGCGTCGTCGAGGCCGGGCAGCGCCGCCCGGAACGCGTCGTCGTCGGTGAACGGCAGGTCGACCCACCCGCCCACCAGCACCAGGTCGTGCTCGCGCAGCCTGCGGCGCAGCTCCTCGCCGCGCCCGAGCCAGCCCACCGGGCCGAGGTCGACACCGTCGTACCCCAGGTCGCGCAGCGGGCGGAGAATCTCCTCCGGATCGGGCAGCGGCTGGTCCGCCGTCAGCTCGAAGACGCCGAAGCTCACCGGTGCCCCGGCAATGCCCTTCATCGCCACCATTCCCCAATCGTCGGCGCTGACTTTGTCCTGACAACAGTACGTACAGTCAGCCTGCCATGTCCTGCGGGGTCCGCGATACCGGCACGGCGGGCGCCGCGGCCTGTCTTTATCATGAGATTTCTCTCCTGCACAGAGGGCCCCGGAATCTTTGTGGGGTCTCGTGCGTTGTGAACGTATGTTCGTTGATCGTGCGGGTACGGTCCGGACGCCGACTCGACACCGAGGGGGATCCATGGCAGCTGCACCGAAGGCCACCAGCGCGACGCCACGGCGCCGCCAGGCGCGTTCCGAGGGCGAGCCCGACCTCGTCGGCCGCTACCTCGCCCAACTGGGCTCGACGCCGCTGCTCACCGCGGCCGAAGAGGTCGACCTGGCCAAGCGCATCGAGACCGGCGTGTACGCCGAGCAGTTGCTGGCCGGTGCCGCGCCCTCCAAGCGCAAGCTGACCCCGTCCTACAAGACCCAGCTCGACGTCCTGGTCCGCGACGGCGAGGCCGCCCGCGACCACATGATCCGCGCCAACCTGCGGCTCGTCGTGTCGGTGGCGCGCAAGCTGTCCGGGCGCGGGCTGCCCTTCCTCGACGTCATCCAGGAGGGCAACCTCGGCCTCATCCGCGCGGTCGAGAAGTTCGACTACGCCAAGGGCTTCAAGTTCTCCACCTACGCCACGTGGTGGATCCGCCAGGCCATCCAGCGCGGGCTGGCCGAGCAGACCCGCACCGTGCGGCTGCCGGTGCACGTCTCCGAGACGGTGGCCAAGCTGCACCGCATCGACCGCGACCTCCAGCGGCTGCTCGGCCGCGACCCCACGGTCGACGAGGTCGCCGAAGAGGCCGGCATCCCGGTCGAGAAGGTCGTCGAGTTGCGCCGCGTCTCCCGCGACCCGCTCAGCCTCGACACCCCCATCGGCGACGACGGCGAGTCCAGCATCGGCGAGCTGATCGAGGACGACGACGCCGTCCAGGCCTCCGACCTCGTCGAGCGGCGGGCGCTGAGCGAGCAGCTGCGCAGCGTCCTCGACTCCCTGCCCACGCGCGAGGCGAAGATCATCGGAATGCGCTACGGCCTGGTCGACGGCCACGAGCACACCCTGCAGGACGTCGCCGACGAGGTCGGCGTGTCCCGCGAGCGGGTGCGCCAGCTCGAGAAGCACGCGCTCATGCTGCTGCGCGACCCGCGGCGCAACGAGTCGCTGATGGCCTGGGCCAGCTGAGGCGCCGCGTACCGAGCCGCACGCTCGACGACGTCTACGGCGTCATTCCGCAGCGGCGGCCTGCCCCGTGCGGGATTCGACGGGCGCCTTTGCAATGAGCACCGATACGCACCGGTGCGTATCGGTGCTCATTGCAAAGGCGGACGAGCAGGACGACCCCGCGGCGCCGTCACTCGGGCGACGCGAGCAGGACGACCCCGCGGCACCGTCACTCGGGCGACGCGAGCAGGACCGACCCCGCGGCACCGTCACTCGGGCGGCGTGAGCAGGTCCTCGACGTCGACGAGCTCGCGGGTGGCGATGGAGCGCCAGATCGCCTCGCCGGTCGCCACCGCGCGGGCGCCGTCGGCGGAGTCGGCGAGCAGGCCGAGGTCCAGCGACTCGCGGCCCGGCCCGACGAACAGGTCGTGCCGCAGCAGCGGGTCGGCGCCCTCGTGGCCGCCGGCGACCGTCGCGACCTCGATGGTGCGCGCCTCGCCGAACAGCGGCCGGTAGGTGATGTCGTCCGACCCGGGCAGCGCCCCGCCGCCGGGCAGCCGGCTGTGCAGCGTCTCGATCTGGCCGTGGGTGCCGTTGATGGTGACCCGGTAGCCCTCCCACGGCGACGAGAAGTCGATCGTGTACGACAGCGCGATGCCGCCGCGGTACGCGACCAGCGCGCTGTAGGTGTCCTCGACGTCGATCTCGTCGTCGTACAGGTACATGTCCTGACCGGCCGGGTACTGGTGGCCGTAGGACAGCCCGAACAGGCCGACGCGGTCGGCGGCGGCGCCGTCGGGGAAGGTGTTGCTGCCCAGCTGGGCCTGGAAGTACGGGTCGTTGTCGCGCAGCGCCGCACCGGTGAGCGGCGCGCCGTTCTCGTCGCGCGGGCGGTGCGGGCTGTCCGGTCCGTAGTAGTGCCGGCCGCCGATCGCGAACACCCGCTCCGGCACGTCGTCGAGCCACCACGACACGAGGTCCAGGTGGTGCGTGCTCTTGTGCACCGACAGGCCGCCGGACAGCTCGCGGCGCCGGTTCCAGCGCAGGAAGAAGCTGGCGCCGTGCCGGATGTCGACGTGGTAGTCGAGGCTGACGTGCGTCGGCCGGCCGATGGCGCCGTCGAGGATGAGCCGCTTGATGGTGCGGTGGCGCAGCGTGTAGCGCAGGTTGTGGGTCACCCGCACCGTCGCCTTCGACGCCTGCTCCGCGGCCAGCACGGCGGCGGCGTCGGCGGCGGTCGTGACCATCGGCTTCTCGACGATGACGTCGACGTCGCGGCGCAGCGCGGCCAGCACGTAGGCGGCGTGCGTGTGGTCCGGCGACGCCACCACGACGACGTCCGGCCGCGCCTCGTCGACCATGCGGTCGAAGTCGTCCGGCGCGTACCACGCGAGCGGCGCGTGCCCCGGCGGCAGCAGCGACTCGTTGAACGCCGTCACCCGCGCCTCGTCCGGGTCCACCACCGCGACGACGTCGGCGTGCTCGGAGTAGTCCTCGGCGTTCTCGCCGTAGCCGAGCGCGGTGTCCGCGCCGCCCAGCGAGCCGAGGATGGGCCGCACGAAGCTCGCGACCCCGCGGTTGGACAGTCCGGCGATGGCGTAGCGGGTCATGGCCAGAACCCTTGCAAGGTTCGACTGCAAGTGTCAAGGTAATCTTGCAGTATGGGAAGCAAACGGGCAGTTCACAGCGAGACAACCGATTGCGATAGTGTGCTGCGGTGACTTCCACGCGGCTCGGCTTCGCGCCCAACCTGGACGGCTACGTGGACGCCGCCCTCGACCTCCAGCGCCACGTCGAGGGCCATACCCGGCGCCGGCTGGCGGAGTGGGACGAGCGGGTCGTCGCGTCCGCGGACGACGTGCGGCGCGAGGGCGAGCGGGTCCGGGCCGCTGTGCTGCGCGGTCTCGGCGGACTGCCGCCGTCGGACGGCACGGCGCCGCCGGTGCGCTGGTGCGGCGCGGTGTCCGGCCTGCCGGACGACGCGGGGTACGGCATCGAGCGGCTGATCATCGAGACCGCGCCCGGCGTCCACGCGACCGCCAACCTCTACCGCCCCCACGGCACCGGCGTCCACCCGGCCGTCGTGTTCGTGTGCGGGCACGCCGACGAGGCGAAGGCGTATCCGCAGTACCAGGCGGTGTGCGCGCGGCTGGCCCGGGCCGGCCTCGTCGTGCTGGCGCTGGACCCGTTCGGCCAGGGCGAGCGGCTCGGCTACCTCGACGAGGCGGGCCGGCCCGTCGTCAACGCCGGCACCGCCGAGCACACATACGCCGGCCTGCAGTCGTGGTGGCTGGGGCAGTCCCCCGCGCGCTGGTTCGTGCACGAGGTGCGCCGGGCGATCGACCTGCTCGAAGCGCTCCCCGGCGTCGACGCGACCAGGGTCGGCCTGACCGGCAACAGCGGTGGCGGCTGGCTCACGACCCTCGCCACCGCCGTCGAGCCGCGCATCGCGGCGGCCGCGCCCGCCACGTTCGTCACCTCCCGCGCCAAGTACCTCGACGGCGGGCAGCACCAGGACGCGGAGCAGGTGCTGCTCGGCGGCACCGAGCACGGCGTCGACCACGCCGACCTGCTGGCCGCCGCCGCGCCGCGGCCGGTGACGGTGCTGGCGGCGGAGTACGACTTCTTCCCGATCGAGGGCACCAGGGAGACCGTCCGGCGGGCACAGCGGACCTACGCGCTGCTCGGCGAGCCCGACGCGCTCACGCTGGTCACCGCCGCGACCACGCACCAGTACGCGCCGGAGCTGGCCGCCGCGGCAACCCGGTTCTTCTGCGCGGCCCTCGGCCTGCCCGAGCCGGACGACGAGACGGAGCCCGGCACGCTGCCACCGTCCGCGCTGGCCTGCGGCGCCAGCGGCAATGCGGCGTTCCTGCACGATCTCACCGCGGCCGACTACCGGGAACCGCGCGAACCGGCCGACCCCACCGACTGGCTGCGCGACCGGATCACCGCCGGCCGCGACGTGCCGGACGAGCCCGGCGTGCGGTGGCTGCCCGGCCCGGCCGGCAGCCGGCACGGCTTCTGGCGCACCGAGACCGACCTGTGGAACGCCGGCATCCTGCTCCCCGGCGAGACCAACGCCCGCCCCGGGCTTCGGCTGGTGCTGCTGGACCACGGCACCGCCGAAGCGACCACCGACCACCCGGTGCTGACCAGAGCCGCCCGCGACGACCGCGTCGGCGGGCCGCTGCTGGTCCTCGACGTCCGCGGGGTGGGCGCGCTCGCGCCCCGCGACCGGTCCGGACGGTCCGCGCTGAGCCACGACTCCACGATGTACAAGCTGCTCGCCGACCTGCTCTGGCTGGACGACAGCCTGGCCGCGGCCCGCGCGTTCGACGTCACGCGGGCCATCGACGTCATGCTGGCCGGGCACCCGGACCGGCCGGTGCACATCCACGCCGCCGGGCTCGGCGCGCACCATGCGATGCTGGCCGCGGCCGTCGACCCCCGCATCGTCGACGTGACGGTGTCCGACCCGGTGGTCGACCTCGACCGGATCATGACGACGCGACTGCACGACGACGGACGGGGAGCGTGGCACGGTGTGCTGCCCGGCCTGGCCGTGCATGCCCCCGGGCGGCGGCTGCACGACCTGCTCGGCACCCGGCTCAAGGAGGTTCCATGACGCTCGACGCCCGCACCGCCCTCACCGGCCAGACGCCGGTCGACTGGCTGTTCACCGGCGACAGCATCGTCGCCGCGGCGAAGTGGACCGGCGTGCACCGCGGCTACGCCGACCTGTTCGCCGAGCGGGTCCGCTACTGGCTCGGCCGCCGCGACGACACCGTGCTGAACACGGCGGTCAGCGGCTGGCGGGTGCCGAGGCTGCGCGACGCGCTGGAGACGTCGGTGCTGCGGCACGCGCCGCACGTGGCGATCATCGGGCTGGGCAGCAACGACGCCAACGACGGGCCGGACGGGCGAGCGGCCTTCGTCCGCGAGTACACCGACGTCGTGCGGCGCGTCCAGGCGGCCGGCACCGACGTCGTGCTGCAGACGCCGCCGACGGTGGCGCCCACGCAGGCGCAGGCCCCGCACCTCGACGCCTACGCCGACGCCGTCCGCGAGGTGGCCGCCGCCACCGGCAGCCACCTCGTCGACCACCACAAGACGTGGACGGCGGACGGCGACGAGGCGCTCGCGCTGCTGGTCGACGGGCTGCACCCGGGCCCCGAGGGGCACCAGAAGCTGGCCCGCGACCTCCTCACCGCGCTCGGCGACGCCCACCCCACCTGGACCTGACGCGCCGCAAGCCGGCCGCCCAGCCAGGCCGGTGGGCGGGGAACGCCGTCAGGGGTAGGCTGCGGGCGTCCGAGCGAGGAACGAGCGAGGCGGGCGGAGACGGCGTTCCCCGCCCGCCGACCGGACCGGCATCAGGCGGGCTCCGGCTCGTAGGCGACCCGCTCGCGGGTGCCGCGCTCGCGCGGATCCGCCACCGGCACCGCCGACAGCAGCGCCCGCGTGTACCCGTGCTCCGGGTCGGCGAACACCTGCTCGGCCGGCCCCTGCTCGACCATGACGCCGAAGTACATCACCGCGACCTGGTCGCAGATCCGCTCCACCACCGACAGGTCGTGCGAGATGAACAGGTAGGTGAGGCCGAGGTCGTCCTGCAGTTCGGCGAGCAGCTCCAGGATCTGCGTGCGCACCGACACGTCCAGCGCCGACACCGCCTCGTCGGCGACGACCAGCCGCGGCTCGGTGATGAGCGCGCGGGCGATGCCGATGCGCTGCCGCTCGCCGCCGGAGAACGCGTGCGGGTACCGGCCGGCCATCGAGCGCTTCAGCCCGACCCGTTCGAGCATGTCCTCGACCCGGCCGTCCAGCTCCGACCCGGACGCCAGCCCGGCGACGCGCAGTGGTTCGCCGACGACCTGGCGGACCGTCATGCGCGGGTTGAGCGAGCCGTACGGATCCTGGAAGACCATCCGGATCTGCCGGCGGAACGGCAGCAGCTCCTTCTCGCTCAGCCGGGCGAGGTCGGTGACGCGGCCGTCGGCGCCGGCGTACAGCAGCTTCCCCGCCGTCGGCCGGTAGGCGCGCAGCACGCACCGGCCCAGCGTCGTCTTGCCGCAGCCGGACTCGCCGACCAGTCCGACGGTGCTGCCCTCGGGGATGTCCAGCGTCACCTTGTCGACGGCGTTGACGCGCTCGGTGCGGCGGCGGCCGAACAACGTGCCGGCCGCGGCCTCGAACGTCATCTCCAGGTCCTCGATCCGCAGCAACGGCCGCGGCGACGCCTCGGCGACGGGCTCCGGCTCGGTGACCGTGACGGCGCCGCGCTGCGGCAGCGCGGCCAGCAGCTCCTGCGTGTACTCGTGCCGCGGGTCGTGGAAGATCTGGTCGACCGGGCCGTGCTCGACCACCTTGCCGTGGCGCATGACGACGACGTCGTCGGCGATCTCGGCGACCACGCCGAGGTCGTGGGTGATGAACATCAGCGTCATCCCCAGCGACTGCTTCAGCTCGGCCAGCAGGTCCAGGATCTGCGCCTGGGTGGTGACGTCGAGCGCGGTGGTCGGCTCGTCGGCGATCAGCAGCGACGGGCGGCAGACCAGCGCCATCGCGATCATCGCCCGCTGCCGCATGCCGCCCGAGAGCTGGAACGTGTACGCGCCGAACCGCTCCTCGGGCCGCGGGATGCCGACCCGGCGCAGGTCGTCGATCACCCGCTCCTTGGCGGCCTGCGGCGACAGCCGCTCGTGCAGCTCGAGCAGCTCGCCGATCTGATCGCCGATGGTGTGCACGGGGCTCAGCGACGACATCGGCTCCTGGAACACCAGGCCGATGTCGCGGCCGCGGATGGACCGGATGCCCGGCCCGGTGGCGTTCAGCGCGGCGAGGTCGACGACGGCGCCGTCGGGCGTCGGGCGGTACAGCACCTGGCCGGAGTCGACCCGGCCCGGGTGGTCGACCACCTGGATGATCGACCTCGCCGTGGCGGACTTGCCCGAGCCGGACTCCCCGACGATGCACGTGGTGGAGCCGCGGCGGATGCGCAGCGAGACGTCGTCGACGGCGTGCACGGCGCCCTCGTCGGTGTGGAAGGTCGTGCACAGGTTCCGCAGCTCGAGGATCGCGTCCGGGTCCATCGGCTCGCCGACGGTGGCCGCGGCGATCTCGCGGACGGCGTCTCGCTCCAGGTTGCGACGGCGCCACCTCATGTCGTCCTCCTTCCGTACGGGTCGGCGGAGTCTCGCAACCCGTCGCCGACGAAGTTGAACGCCACCACGGCCACGACGACCGCCAGGCCGGGCAGCAGCAGCCACGGCGCCGTCGCCACCACCTGCACGCTCTGCGCGTCCTGCAGCAGCACGCCCCACGAGACCGCCGGCGCCCGCAGCCCGAGGCCGAGGAACGACAGCGACGTCTCGGCGAGGATCATCGCCGGCACCGCGAGGCTGACCGTCGCGATGATGTGCGAGAGGAACGACGGCAGCATGTGCCGCGAGATGATCCGCCGCGTGCGCACGCCGTCCAGCTTCGCCGCCAGCACGTAGTCCTCGGTGCGGGTCTGCAGCAGCCGGCCGCGGATGACCCGGGCCAGGCTGGTCCAGCCGAGCAGCGACAGGATGATGGTGATCATGAAGTAGGTGCGGGTGGGTCCCCATTGCGGCGGGATGGCGGCGGCGAGACCGAGCCACAGCGGCAGCGTCGGGATCGACATGATCAGCTCGATGATGCGCTGGATCACCGAGTCGATCCAGCCGCCGAAGTAGCCCGAGATGCCGCCCAGCACCAACCCCAGCACCAGGGAGATCGCCACCCCGGCGAGGCCGAGCGAGAGCGAGATCTGCGCGCCGTAGATGATCTTCGACAGCAGGTCGCCGCCGGTGCGGTCGGCGCCGAGCAGGTAGAACCGCTCCCCCGGCTCGGTCGGCCCGAACAGGTGGATGTTCGTGTCGATCACGCCGAGCAGCGAGTACTCGTCGCCGCGGACGAAGAAGCCGAGGTTGACCACCCGGCTGGTGTCCTCCTCGAACACCCGGGCCAGCGTCTCCGGGTCGGTCGACCCGGTGGTCGGGTGGACGTAGAACCCCTCGGAGAAGGAGAAGCTCGGCAGCTGCGGCGGCTGGTAGGCGTGGTCGGCGCTGGTGGTGTCCTTCGAGAACGGCGCGAAGAACCCGGCGAAGATCGCCACGACGTACATCGCGATCATCACCCACAGGCCGGCCATGGCCAGCTTGTGCCGGCGGAACCGCCACCAGATGAGCTGGCGCTGCGACGCGACGCTGACGTCGGCGGCGTCGCGGCCGGTCTCGGTGGCCGGGTCGCCGGGCGTCTCGACGTCCTGGCTGGGCAGTTGGTCGGTGCTCATCGGCCTCACGCCTTCCCGAATCGCACGCGCGGGTCGATGGCGGCCAGCAGCAGGTCCGAGATCAGCGTGCCGATGACCGTCAACACCGCGATGATGAGGATGATGCCGCCGGCGAGGTACATGTCCTGCGACTTCAGCGCCTCCAGCAGCAGCGGCCCGATGGTGCCCAGCGCCAGCACCTGCGCCACGATGATCTCGCCGTCGAACAGCGACGGCAGGTGCCAGCCGGCGGTGGAGATGAACGGGTTCATCGCGATGCGCACCGGGTACTTCGTCACGAGCTTGCCCTCGGACAATCCCTTCGCCCGCGCCGTGATGACGTACGGCTTGTTCAGCTCGTCCAGCATGTTCGCCCGGGTCACCCGGATGATCCCGGCGGTGCCGGCGAGGCCGATCACCACCACCGGGATCCACAGGTGGCCGAGCAGGTCGACGAACTTCCCGACACCCCACGGCGCGTTGACGTACTCCGGTGAGAACATCCCGCCCACGCTCTGGTCGAACAGCGCGAACCCGAGGTACGCCAGCACCAGCGCCGCCAGGAACTGCGGCACCGCCAGCGCCACGAACCCGATGCCGGAGATCGTGTAGTCGCCCCAGGTGTGCTGCTTGATCGCCGAGTAGATGCCGGCCGGCAGGGCGATCGCCCAGGTGAACATCAGGGTGGCGATGCCCAGCGCCAGGGTGAGCGGCAGCCGGTCCGCGATCAGCGTCGACACCGGCTGCTGGAACTGGAACGACAACCCGAAGTCGCCGTGCAGCACGATGTTGCCGATCCACTTGAGGTACTGCACCCAGAACGGGTCACCGATGCCGTAGCGGTCCCGCAGCGCGTCCATCTGCGCCGGGTCGACGCTCTGACCGGCGGCCTCGAGCCGGGCCACCTGGGTGCTGAGGAAGTCGCCGGGCGGCAACTGGATGATGAAGAACGCGATCATCGAGATCGCGATCAGTGTCGGGATCACATGCAGGACCCGCATCGCTATGAAGCGCCACATCAGGGCGAGAGTCCTTTCGTCACTCGGCGAAGTAGAGCTGCTCCGGCTTGGAGATCCCCTCACGGCCGTAGTAGAAGGACAGCTTCGGCTCGTCGTCGCGGACGTTCTTCAGCGCGGTCTTCGCGATCACCGGCTGGAACGGCAGCCCGACCAGCCCGATCGCGTAGACGTTCTCGTCGTGCTGCTGCATGATCGCCCGGCCCGCCTCGATCCGGGCGTCGTCGGAGTCGGCGGTGCGCATCGCGTCCCAGGTGTCCATCAGCTCCTGGAAGTCCGGGCTCGGCTGCATGCCCTCGGCGCCCGACGTCGAGTACCACTTGCCGTAGGCCGGCGCGGTGTGGCTGTTGTCGGCGGTCGGGACGAACCAGACCGGCTCAAGGTCGAAGTCGTCGGACGGGTGCGCGACGCCGTCGAAGTCGAAGTCGTTGGCCATCCGGATCTCGGTGTACAGGGTCTGGTCGACCGGCCGGCTGACGACCTTGATGCCGACCTCGGCCCAGTGCTTGCGCACCATCTCGAACACGTCGGTCGGGGCCAGCCCGGCGTCGAAGTCGAGGTAGGTGATGACGAACTCCAGCGGGGCGCCGTCGGCGCGCAGCCGGGTGCCGTCGCCGTTGCGCTGGGTCAGCCCGATCTCGTCGAGCAGCCGGTTCGCCTCCTCGACGTCGTACTCGATGAACCGCTCGCCGCTGCCCTCGACGTAGTAGTCCGACGACTCGGTGGCGATCGGGTGCCGGACGACGCCGAGCCCGCCGAGCAGGGTGTCGTTCATCTCCTCGCGGTTGACGGCGTGCGAGAGCGCGGCCCGGAACCGGACGTCGCCGAACAGCTCGCGCAGCACCGGGTCGGCGTGCGAGAGGTTCGGGCAGATCGCCATCAGGCCGGCCGACGGCTGCCAGCGCAGCACCTCGAACGCCTTCTGCTCGGCGTTCTGCAGGTACACCTGGGTGGAGTTGTAGCCGAGGTAGAAGCCCTGGAAGTCGAGGTCGCCGTTGGCCGCGCGCAAGTCCAGCGCGTCCTGGTCGAGCACCTGGATCTGCATGGTGTCGATGTAGGGCAGCTGCCGGCCGTCGGGGTCGGTCTTGTAGTAGTACGGGTTGCGCTCCAGCGCCGCGGTGCCGCTCTGCGCGTTGGCCGGGCTGGTGACCATGAACGCGCCCATGACGGGCCGCTCGACGTTGGTCCACCAGTTGTCCCGGTCGAAGAAGTACTGGTCCCAGGTGTCGAACCCGGCCGCGCTGGCCGCGGCGGCGACGGTGGCGGGGTCGGCGAGGTCGGCGTGGAACTGCTCCATGTAGTGCTTGGGCTTGATGAACTGGAAGCTCACGCCGGGGTGACACAGGAACTTCTCGAACAGCGCGAACGGCTGGGTGAAGTTGATGATCACGGTCAGCTCGTCCGGCGTCTCGATGGTCGGCCGGGTCTGGCCAGCGTCGGAGAACCAGAACGCCGGCGACGGGAACAGCACGTCGTGGTTGAGGACGTGGTCGACGGTGAACTTGAGGTCCGCGGACGTGAACGGCGTTCCGTCGGACCACTTGAGGCCCTCGCGCAGCACGAACGTGTAGGTGCGGTTGTCCGGCGACTTCTCGAAGCTCTCCGCCAGGCTGGGCTGCGAGCCGTCGGCGGCCTTGTTCCACTCGATCAGGCCGGAGCTGGAGAACGCCTGCAGCGCGCCGTCGTGCGTCGGCGTGGTCTGCGCGCGGCGCAGGTTGCCGCCGAAGCGCCCGACGCTGTCCCAGGGCTCCACCACCATCGGGGTGGACGGCAGCCGCTCGGCCAGGGCGGGCAGCTCGCCGGCCTCGACCCGCTGGGTCAGCATCGGCGACTCCAGCACGTCCGGGTCGCCGCCGGCGGACCCGAACGGGTCGGGCGACTCGTCACCGCCCGAGCACGCGGCGGTGCCGAAGATCGCGAAGGCGGCCGCAAAGCCGCCACCGGCCTTCAGCACCATCCTGCGCGAGACCACGATCTGTTCTGCCGACATCGGCAACTCCTCACTGTCCGGTGCTCATTCAGCAGGTCCGTCGCCCACCAGGGCGTTGACGCCGTACGCGGCGCCGCGGCGAGTCAGGCGTTCACCCAGATCAGGAACGCCGGTCGCGGAAGCGTTGGGGAGAACCTACCGACCGCAAGCGGTTGCCGCAATAGCAACAGGTTGCTGTTTCATTGCAACAGCGGCCGGTTCGGGGCCATGTCACCCCTCCCCGGGCGCCCAGGCCGGATCGAGCGGCTCCTGCGCCGCGAAGTCGGACCTGACGTCGACGAAGCGGCGCTGCGCCCCGGACTCCGTCACGGCCGCCGCGACGTCCAGCACATGCGCCGCGACCTCGGCATTCGCCCGGTGCGGGCGGTCCGCCGCGATGGCCTCAGCCAGCTCCGCGACGCCCAGCCCGCGGCCCAGGCGGGCACCTTCGGTGGGCACGTCCCGCCAGTCGTCGGTGCCGGCCGGGCAGAGCCGCAGCGGGCCGTCGAAGCGGTTGGGGTCTGGCAGCCGCAACGTGGCCTCGGTGCCGCCGATCTCCAGGAATCCGTGCCGTTTGCGCGGCGAGTCGAAGCTGAAGACGGTGGTCGCGACGGCGCCGGAGGCCAGCTCCAGCACCGCCGTGGTGTGCGTCGGCACCTCGGCGGCGAACCGCGTGCCGGCCCGCGGCCCGCTGACGACGACGCGTTCGGGCGGGCCCTCGCGCTCCATCGCCGCGACCCGCCGCACCGGCCCGAGCAGCACCGTCAGCGCCGTCAGGTAGTACGGGCCCATGTCCAGCAGCGCACCGGCGCCGGCCGCGAACAGGAACTCCGGCGCCGGATGCCAGCGGTCCGGCCCGGGGTCCTGGAAGCAGGCGATGGCCGACACCGGCCGGCCGATCGCGCCGGAACGCACCAGCCGCAGCGCGGTCTGCACCCCCGCGCCGAGGAAGGTGTCGGGCGCGCTGCCGACACGCCGCCCGGCCTGCCGTGCGGCGTCGAGCAGCAGGTTCGCCTCGGCCCGCGACCGCGCCAGCGGCTTCTCGCCGTAGACGTGGTGCCCGGCCCGGAGCGCGGCGACGCCGACCTCGGCGTGCGCGGCGGGGACGGTGAGGTTGACGACGATGTCGACGTCCGGGCGGCCGATGACGTCCTCCGGACCGCCCGCGTGCGGCACGCCGGCCGCGTCCGCCGCCGCCCGGGCCCGCTCGACGTCCAGGTCGCCGCAGGCCACGACGTCGAAGCCGGGGACACGGGGCAGGTTCTCCAGGTAGGTCCGGCTGATCGTGCCGCAGCCGACGACGCCGATGCCGATGCGCGCGCTCACGCCGCCACTGCCTCGTCGAGCCGGGCGAGAGCCGCCCGGTTGCGGGCCAGCAGGTCCAGCACCGGCCCGGCGCAGCGGTCGATCTCCAGGATCCGCGCGGCCCCGGGTGGCGCCGCGGCCAGGACGGCGGCCACCGGCAGCGTGCCGTGGCCGAGCTCCACCTGGTCGGCGGCGACGTCGCCCGGACCGTCCTTGACGTGCACGGAGCGGACGCGGTCGCCGAGCCGCTCGAGCAGCGCCGCGACGTCCGCGCCGCCGACGTGCGCCCAGTACAGGTCCACCTGGAAGCCCACCTCCGGCGGCGTCGACGCGGCCAGGACGTCGAGGCCGTGCCGCCCGTCCGGCAACGTGGCCAGCTCCCAGTAGTGGTTGTGGTAGGCCAGCGCGAGCCCGGCCCGGGCGGCCTGCTGCTGCCGCGCGGCCAGCCGGGCCCCGACGCGGCGGATGCCGTCGGCGTCGGCCCAGTCCTCCGGCTCCGAGCGCGGGATCACCAGTGTGTGCGCGCCCAGCGCGGCCACCCGGTCCAGCGTGGCGGGGTCGGTGTCGCGGGCGTGGACGCTCGGGATCGCGAGGCCGTGCCGCTCGGCGTCGGCGCGCAGGCCGGGCACGTCGCTCAGGTCGTACGGCTCGACGGCGTCGATGCCGGCCGCGGCCAGCGCGGCGAACGCGCCGGCCCGGTCGCCGGACTCGCGCAACGAGTACAGCTGCGCGCCCACCAGCGCGCTCATGCCGGCTGCCCGGCGTCGAACCAGGCCCGCACCTCGGCGTCCAGCGGCGGCACGTCCAGCGCCCCGCCGCCCGCGCGCAGCGACGTCGTGGCCGTCGCGGCCGCGGCGACCGCGGCCCGCGCGTCCACCGGCGAGGTCTGCGTCGCCCCGCCCTCGCGGACGAACCGGAGGAACTCGCGCAGCAGCGCCGGGTCGGCGCCGTGGTGCCCGCCGGGCGCCTCAGGGATCGGGAACGTCTCGTCGCCGTCGGGCGCGAACTCGGTGCGCCGGTTCCACAGCCGCACGACGCCGCCGGGGCCGAGGCCGAAGTTCTCCAGCCGGCCCTCGGTGCCGATGACCGTGTAGTTGCGCCAGTAGTCCGGTGTGTAGTGGCACTCGGAGTACGTGGCGTACACGCCGTTGTCCAGCGCCATCGTCATCATCGACAGGTCCTCGACGTCGATCACCGGGTTCAGCCCGGTCTGCGCCAGCGGCGGCCAGTTGCGCTCGCGGTCCAGCCACTCGGTGACGACCTGCCCGGTGCGGTCCGTCCGGTCGCCGACCTGGCCGTACACCGTCAGCCCGCCCATCGCGCTGACGCGGCTGGCGTGCCCGCCGGCCAGCCAGTGGATGACGTCGATGTCGTGCGCGCCCTTCTGCAGCAGCAGCGAGTTCACCTTGGACCGCTCGGCGTGCCAGTCCTTGAAGAACCGGTCGCCGCCGTCGCCGACGAAGTAGCGGCACCAGATCGCCTTGACCTCACCGATGCGGCCGTCGGCGATCAGCTCGCGCAGCAGCTTGATGACCGGCATGTGCCGCATGTTGTGCCCGACGTACAGGCGGCTGCCGGTGCGCCGCGCCGTGGCGAGGATCTGGTCGGCCTGCTCGACGGTGATCGCCAGCGGCTTGTCGACGAACACCGCGACCCCGGCCTCGAGCAGGGCGCACGCGTGCTCGGCGTGCAGGTGGTCCGGCGACGTGACGAACGCGGCGTCGACACCGACGCCGATCAGCTCGTCGACGGTGGCGGTGGCCGCGACGCCGGGTCCGAACCGCTCCGCGGCGCGGTCACGGGCTCGCGGCAGCGGGTCGCAGGCGGCGACGACCTGCGCCGACGGGTCCAGGTCGGCGGCGGTCTTCGCGATGATCCCGCGGTTGCCGTTGCCGACGACGCCGAGCCGCAGCGGCGCGTCCGGGCCGAGGGCGGGACGGTTCGGAGTGGTTGACGGAGCAGCCATGCCCAGGGACGCTACGTGACGCAAACGGTTGCCGCAAGGAACCATTGACGATCATGGCGACATGCAGTGTGAACGTGTCGCAAATTCGCTCGGGTGCGCTACGCTCGGCGTGTTTGCAGCACGATGCACCCCGCGACCACGCAGGAGGAGACACCGATGAGCGTCACGCTCGCCGACATCGCGCGGGCCACCGGCCTGTCCGCCTCCACGGTCTCGCGCGCGCTGTCCGATCCCGACAAGGTGAACCCGCGCACGCGCGACCGCGTGCGCAAGATCGCCCAGGACATGGGCTACGTGCCGAACCAGGTGGCACGCTCACTGACGTCCGGGCGCAACGACCTCATCGGGCTGATCGTGCCGGACATCGCGAACCCGTTCTTCCCGCCCATCATCAAGGCGGTGCAGGCGCGCGCCAGCGCCAAGGGCAAGACGGTGCTGATCGCCGACGTCGACGAGCACCCGTCCGACGAGATCCAGCGCGCCCGGGTCATGCGCAAGCGGGTCGACGGCCTGGTCGTGGTGTCGCCGCGCACCCCCGACGACCGCCTCGACCAGCTGGCCGAGCTGCGTCCCATCGTGTTCGTGAACCGCGAGGTCAAGGGCGCGGCGAGCGTCATCATCGAAGACTCCGAGGGCATGCGCGAGGCGGTCGAGCACCTCACCGCGCTCGGGCACCGCCGGGTCGGCTACCTCAACGGCCCGCGCCGTTCGTGGTCGAACACGCAGCGGCAGAACGCCGTGCGCGAGGCGTGCGCGGCGCACGGCGTCGACCTCGTCGAGTTCGGCCCGTTCGAGCCGCAGATCCAGGCCGGCGTGCGCGCCGCCGACCTCGTGCACGCCTCCGACGTCACCGCCGTCATCGCCTACGACGACATGATCGCGCTCGGCCTGATGGCGCGGCTGAACGAGCGCGGCGTGCGGGTCGGCCCGGACATCAGCGTCATCGGCATCGACGACAGCCCGATGTCCGGCATGGCCTACCCGACGCTCACCTCCATCCACGTGCCCGGCTCCGAGGCCGGCGCCCGCGCCGTCGACATCGTCCTCGACCTCGCCGACACCGCGGGCGACGCCGAGCCGTCCGTCGTCCAGCTGGAGACCCGGCTGATCGTGCGCAGTTCGACCAGCCCGGTCCGCGAGCGCTAGCCACCACCCGCGCCGTCGCGGTAGATGGGTGAAGGCCTCGTGGGCTGGAGTGGAGCCGCCGAGGAACCGCCTCACCTCCGAGCAGGCCTTCATGGCTCACCACCCGTCACCCGACTGAACAACCTGCCTGACCATCACAGCTAGGCGTAGTTCCCCGCGCTGCCCCTCACCCTGTTGATCATGGGGAAATCGGGGTTCCGGGCGAGTGGAACCCCGATTTCTCCATGACCAACAGGCTGGGGCGGGCGGGTCAGGCGAGCGCGGCGGCGGTCGCGGCGGCGCCGTGCCGGGCCAGCTCGTCCAGGTACCGGGCGACGTCGGCCACCCAGGCGTCGTCGGCGGCGAGCTCGTCCGGGACGACGGCGGCGGTGCGCAGCACCCGCGCGACGTCCGACGGGAGGACGGCCCGCAGGGCGTCGCGGGCCGGATCGGTGACGGTGAGCGGGCGGCCGTCGTCGGAGCGGCCGGCCAGGATGAAGCGCAGCCACGCCGCCACCACCAGCGTCGCGGCGCCGGACGGACGACCGGCGGCGCGGGCGGCGAGGATCGTCGGCAGCACCCGGACCGGCAGCTTCTGCGAGCCGTCGGCCGCCACCTGGTCGCAGCGGTGCCCGAGCGCCGGGTTGGCGAAGCGCTGCAGCACCGACGCCGCGTAGTCGGGCAGGTCCCAGCCGGGCGGCGCGTCGATGGTGGCCAGCACGTCGCGGTGCAGCGCCTCGACCGCCGGGCGGATCGCCGGGTCGGCGACGGCGGCGGCGATGGTCTCGTGCCCGGCCAGCGCGCCGAGGTAGGCGATCATCGAGTGCGCGGCGTTCAGCACCCGCAGCTTGGCCGTCTCGTGCGGCCCGACGTCGGCGACCAGCTCCGCGCCGGCCAGGTCCCACGGGGGTCGCTCGCCGGCGAAGTCGTCCTCGATGACCCACTGGGTGAACGGCTCGGCCGCCACCACCGCGTCGTCGGCGAACCCGGTCAGCCGGGCCGCGTCGGCACGGTCGGCGGGTGTGGTGGCGGGGACGATGCGGTCGACCATCGACGACGGGAACCGGGCCGACGCCGCGAGCTCGCGGCCTGACGAACCCGGCAGCCGGTCGGCGAACTCCCCCACCAGCCGGGCCAGCCGCGCGCCGTTGCCGACCAGGTTGTCGCAGGACAAGACCGTCACCGGACCCGCGCCGGCCGCCACGCGCCCGCGCAGCCCGGCGACCAGCAGCCCGAGCCCGGTCCGCGGCCGCTCCCCCGCCGCGACCGCCGCGACGTCGGCGCGCACGGCGTCGTCGTCGAGCAGCGCGCCGGTGACGGGGTCGGCCAGGTAGCCCTTCTCGGTGATGGTCAGCGTGACGACGGTGACCGCGGGGTCGGCGAACCGGGCGGCCACCGCGGCCCAGTCGGACGGCGCGTGCCACGCCTCGGCCACGGAGCCGACGACGTCCGCCGTCACCCGGTCGCCGGACCGCTCCAGCACCGTGAACAGCCCGTCCTGCCGGCGCAGCGCCGCCACGACGTCCGCCGAACGCGGCGCCACCTCGGCGATGCCCCACCGCGGGTCGCCGGTCGCGGCCATCGCGCGGTCGGTGTAGACGGCCTGGTGCGCGCGGTGGAACGCGCCGACCCCGAGGTGGACGACACCTGGCGCAGGCGCGGGCGCCGTCCGGGACAGCTGCGGCACCGTCACATCACCGCGCCGAGCTGCCACGGGGCGAACTCCTCGTCGCCGAAGCCGAGCGCCTCGCTGGCGGTCTGCTGTCCGGACGCGGTGGCGACGACGACGTCGAAGATGCGCCGGCCCAGCTCGTCCAGGCTCATCCCACCGTCGGCGACGACGCCGCAGTTGAGGTCCATGTCCTCGGTCATGCGCTGGTAGACGGCGGTGTTGGTGGCCAGCTTGAGGCTGGGCACCGGCTTGCAGCCGTACACCGAGCCGCGGCCGGTGGTGAAGCAGACGACGTTCGCGCCGCCGGCCACCATGCCGGTGACGGAGACCGGGTCGTAGCCGGGGGTGTCCATGAACACCAGGCCGCGGCTGTCGATGCGCTCGGCGAACCGGCGCACCGCGCGCAGGGGCGTCGAGCCGGATTTCGCGACCGCGCCGAGCGACTTCTCCAGGATCGTGGTGATGCCGCCCTCCTTGTTCCCCGGCGACGGGTTGTTGTCCAGGCTGCCACCGTGCTTGGCGGTGTACTCGCGCCACCAGGCGATGCGCGCCAGCAGCGCGTCGGCCACCTCGCGCGACTCCGCCCGGGCGGCCAGCAGGTGCTCGGCGCCGTAGATCTCCGGCGTCTCGCACAGCACGGCGGTGCCGCCCTGCGCGATCAGCAGGTCGGCGGCGACGCCCAGCGCCGGGTTCGCGGTGATGCCGGAGTAGCCGTCGGAGCCGCCGCACTTCAGGCCCAGCACCAGCTCGGACACCGGCACCGGCTGCCGCTGGACGTCCAGCCGATCCAGCACGTCGGCGACGGCCTGCACCCCGGCCCGGACGGCGGCCGCGGTGCCGCCGGCCTCCTGGATCGTCATGCCGACGACCGGGGTGTGCTCGGGCAGGTCCAGCTCGGCGATCTGGTTCACCTCGCAGCCCAGCCCGAGCACGATCAGCGCACCGAAGTTCGGGTGGTCGGCGTAGCCGGACAGCGTCCGCTTGAGCAGGTCCAGGCCCTCGCCGTCGGACGCCAGGCCGCAGCCGCTGCCGTGCGTGATCGCGACGATGCCGTCGACACTCGGGTGCGCCGCGAGCCGTCCGGACATCCGCACCTGGTCGGCGATCAGCTTGGCGACGGTGGCCGAGCAGTTCACCGACGTGATGATGCCGACGTAGTTGCGGGTGGCGACCCGGCCGTCGGCGCGGACGATGCCCTGGAAGGTCGCGGCGGGCACCGGCTCGGGCACGACGCCGCCGCCGATCGTGACGTCCTGGTCGACGGTGTCGTGGTAGCCGAGGTTGTGCAGGTGCACGTGGTCGCCGGGTTCGATCGACGTGGTCGCGTGCCCGATGACCTGGCCATACTTGAGCACCGGCGCCCCGGCGCCGACGGCGCTCAGCGCGACCTTGTGGCCGGCCGGGACGAGCTGGCGGCTGACCAGCCCGGTGCCGGGCACCGGCGTGCCCGCGGGCAGCGGGTCGAGCGTCACCGCCACGGAGTCGTCGGCGCGCAGCCGCACCAGCCGGGTGGGTTCGGGTGTCACAGGGGTCCTCCAGATGGTGATGCCGGCAGCCAGCGGCCACGCAGCACGGTGGCCCAGGGCCGGAAGCCGGGGTCGAAGATCGCCAGGTCCGCGTCCATGCCGGCGGCGACGGCGCCGCGGCGCGCGGACAGCCCGGCGACGGCGGCGGGCCGGCCGGTGGCCAGCTCGACCACCTCGGCGAGCGGCCAGCCGAGGTCGTCGTGCAGGTGGGCGAGCATGCCGGGCAGCGTGCTGGTGCTGCCGCCGAACGCGTCGGCGCCGGCCACCATGCCGACGCCGTCGCCGACGACGCACTCGACGGTGGCCAGCCGGTAGCGGTGCCCGGCGGGCATGCCGGTGCCCGGGGTGCCGTCGGAGACCACGACGAGGCGGTCGCCGGTGCAGCGCCGGGCGATCTCCAGCAGCTCGGGCGGGAGGTGCCGGCCGTCGGCGATGACCTCCGCGGTGAGGTCCGCCGCGGCCAGCGCGCCCTCGAGCAGGCCGGGGATCCGCCAGGGCCCCTCGCGGCGGGTGGTGGACTGGCCGCTCCACAGGTGGGTGACGTGCGTCAGCCCGGCGCCGGCCGCCTCGGCGAGCTGGCGCGCGGTCGCGTCGCTGTGCCCGGCCGCGACGACGACGCCCGCGGCGGCCAGCCGGCGCGTGGCGTCGACGGCGCCGGGCAGCTCCGGCGCGAGCGTGATCATCCGCAGCGTCGCGGCCTGCTCCAGCAGCACGTCCACGTCGCGCGGGCTCGGCGGCACCAGGACGGCGGGATCGTGCGCACCGCACTGGGCGGCCGCCAGGAACGGGCCCTCCAGGTGGACGCCGAGCACCCGGGCAGCGTCGGCGGGCGTTGCGGCGACGAGGCCGGACAGCGCCGCGATGCGCGCCGCCAGCACGTCCACCGGCGCCGACACCAGGCTCAGCTGGACGCTGGTGACGCCGGCCGCGGCGAGGTGGCGCAGCACCGCCGTCACCCCGGCCTCGTCGGCGTCATCGAAGGCGTGGCCGGCGGCGCCGTGCACGTGCAGGTCGATCAGCCCCGGCGTGACGACCCGGCCGCCGACGTCGACGACCTGGGCGTCCGGCGGCACGGGGCCGGCGCCGACGGCGCCGATGCGGCCGCCGTCGACCAGCACCGTCCGGTCCGGTTCGACCCGGCCGTCGCTCACCACCGTCGCGCGCGTCAGCGCCAGCATCGCTGCCACCTTTCAGCAACCGTTTGGATCGTGCTCAGCCGACCGGGACCTCCAGCTGCCCGGCCGACTCGGGGTCGAGGAACAGTGTCGCGTGCCCGGCCGTCCGCAGGATGGTGGCGGGGCAGGCCGGGCTGATCTCGTCGCGCAGCGCGGCCGCCACCGCCGCCGCCTTGCGCTGGTCCGGCGTGCAGACCAGCACCTGTGCGCCCGACAGCAGCGCCGGCACGGTGAGCGAGATCGCGGTGGCCGGCACGGCGGCGTCGTCAGGGAAGTGCCCCTCCCCGACCTGCTGCGCGCGCGACTCCGGCGTCAGCGTGATGACCCGGGCCAGCCGCTGGTCGGCGAAGTCGGCCTCGTTCGGCTCGTTGAACGCGATGTGGCCGTTCTCGCCGATGCCCATGCAGATGAGGTCCAGCGGGGCCTCCCGCAGCAGGTCCTCGTAGCGCCGGCACTCGGCCTCGGCGTCGGGCGCGTCGCCGTCGATGTAGTGCACCTTCTCGGGCTGGAACGGCTCTTCGATGCGCTCGCGGATCCAGCGCCGGAAGCTGGCCGGGTGATCGGCGTCGATGCCGACGTATTCGTCCAGGTGGAACGCGGTCACGCGGTCCCACGGGACGTCCTGCGACCGTAGCGCCTGGACGAACGCGAACTGCGAGTTGCCGGTGGCGAAGACGGCGCGGGCGCGGCCGGTCCGGGCGACGGCGTCGCGGATGACGGCGGCCGCGCGCTCCGCTGCCGCCTGGCCCATCTCGGCGGTGCCGGGGTGCACCTCGACCGCGAGCTCGCCGGCCTGGAACTGGGTGATCGGTTCGGACACAGAGACCCTCCTGTGGGCATCGCTGGACGACGTCGCTGCAACCCTACTGCAAGTATTGACACAAATGCACAACCGCTTGCAGTATCGTCCGCACCCACCTCGCTCCCAGGTCTTGGAGGATCGATGAGCTCCCTTCCGGATGCCCGCCCCGACCGCACGGAGAACCACACCCTCACCCGCCGCGCCTTCACCGCGGCCGGCGCGCTCGCCGGCGTCGGCGCTTTCGTCGCCGGCTCACCCGCGTTCGCCGCCGTCCGCCGCGGCACCGCCGACGCCCTGGTCCCCGCGTTCCCCGGCGCGCTGGGCTGCGGCATGTACACGACCGGCGGGCGCGGCGGCGACGTCTACGAGGTGACCAATCTCAACGACTCCGGGCCGGGATCGCTGCGCGAGGGCGTGCGGGGCAGCAACCGCACCGTCGTCTTCCGCGTCTCCGGCACCATCTACCTCAACTCGCGCCTGGACATGACCGGCTCGAACCTCACCGTCGCCGGCCAGACCGCGCCCGGCGACGGCATCTGCATCGCCGGCTACCCCACCCGCATCGCCGGGCAGAACGTCGTCGTCCGGTACCTGCGCTGCCGCATGGGCGACATCGCCGGGATCACCGAGGACGCGATGTGGTTCCGCCGCACCGCCGACGTCGTGCTGGACCACTGCTCGCTGACGTGGAGCACGGACGAGGCGCTGTCGCCGTACGAGAACACCCGGGTGTCGGTGCAGTGGTGCATCGTCGGCGAGAGCCTGACGATGTCGGTGAACCCCGAGGGGCGGCACGGCTACGGCGGCATCTGGGGCGGCGAGAACGTGTCGTTCCACCACAACCTGATCATCCACAACTCCAGCCGCAACCCGCGGTTCGCGCCGGTCAACGCCACCGGGCCGGACTACGCGCTGACCGTCGACCACCAGAACAACGTCATCTACAACTGGGGCTTCAACTCCGCGTACGGCGGCGAGGACTCCGCCGGCATCAACATGATCGGCAACTACTACCGGCCCGGGCCGGACACGCTGGCCGAGGTGCGCGACCGCATCGTCGAGCCGACGGTGAGCACGCTCGGCGGGCCGGGCACCTGGTACGTGGCGGACAACCACATGGACGGCTCGCCCGAGGTGACCGCCGACAACACGCTCGGCATCGACGGCGACGTGCCGATCACGCTGCGCACCTCGCCGGTGCCGTTCCCGCAGCCGCTGCCGGCCGAGGCGGCGACCGTCGCGTTCGATCGGGTGCTGAACGAGGCCGGCGCGATCCTGCCGCGCCGCGACTCCGTCGACGCCCGGCTGGTCGAGGACGTGCGGCGGCGGACCGGGCGGCTGATCAACTCGCAGACCGAGGTGGGCGGCTGGCCGTCGCTGGCGTCCGTCCCGGCGCCGGCCGACAGCGACCACGACGGCATCCCGGACGCGTGGGAGGTGGCCAACGGGCTGAACCCGAACGACCCGGCCGACCGCAACACCGTCGGCGCCGACGGCTACACGAACCTGGAGCGCTACCTGAACTCCATCGGCGGCCCGGCGTCGGCGAACCCGTCCGTCACGCTGCTGCAGCCGGGAACGAACGCGCTGGTGGCGGCCGCGCGCGCGACCGGCCGGGTGGTGCTGAACGCGTCCGCGACCGGCCACGGCGCCGCCATCGACCGCGTCGAGTTCTACGCCGGCGACGAGCTGATCGGCACCGCCACGCACGCCCCGTACCGCGTCGAGTGGGCCGGTGTCGCCGACGGCAGCTACTTCGTCACCGCCCGCGCCGTCGACACCGACGGCAACGCCACCTCGACCACGTCCA
Organism: Jiangella alba; assembly: GCF_900106035.1. Taxonomy (GTDB): domain Bacteria; phylum Actinomycetota; class Actinomycetes; order Jiangellales; family Jiangellaceae; genus Jiangella; species Jiangella alba. Next base: position 1,267,710 of record NZ_FNUC01000003.1, on the reverse strand, counting down.
CCCCGGTGCACGTCAACCGGATCACCCGCACCGCGCCCTGGGTCGGCGCCGACGTCGGCTCGGTGCCGGTGCGCGGCGCCACGTCGGTGTCCGGCGACGCGGTGACGGTGAAGGGGTCGGGCGCCATCGGCGCGACGGCGGACAGCTTCCGGTTCGCGTTCCAGCGCCGTGACGGCGACTGCGAGATCGTCGCCAGGATCGACGCGATCAGCAAGGTGTACCCGGAGGTGGCCGCCGCGGTGATGGTCCGCGCCGACCTCGCGCCGTCGGCCCCGTTCGCAATGATGGAGCTGACCTACCTGGGCAGCGGCAAGGTGTCGCGGTTCTCGGTCCGGTCCGCGCGCGGCGCCGAGGCCGTCGTCACCCAGTACCCGGCCGTCCCCGAGGAGGTGCCGATCGACACCCCGTACTGGGTCCGCCTCACCCGCCGCGGCGGCACCGTCACCGGCGCCGTCTCCCCCGATGGCGTGACGTGGCACGAGGTCGGCGCCGCGGACGTCGCGCTGCCGCCGTCCGCCTTCCTCGGCCTCGCCGTCGACGGCCACCAGGAGAACACCGCCAACGCCCGCTACACGACGGCCACGTTCGGGGCGGTCACCCTGAGCTGAGGCACGACCCCGGCACGCCCGCCCCCGGGCCGGCGTGCCGGGCCGCCGCCGTCAGGTGGTCCCAGCCCGGCGCAACGAGCTTCCACGTCGTCGCGGTGGCGACAGCATGCTTCCACGTCGCTGCCGACTGCTGGGCTCCGTCAGGTCGTCGTCGGGAAGGAGTAGCTGGCGGCGACGGCGTGGTCGACCCGCGGCCAGCGCGACGTCACGACCTTGGCGCGGGTGTAGAAGGCGATCCCCTCCGGGCCGTGGACGTGCGACTGGCCGAACAGCGAGTCCTTCCAGCCGCCGAAGGAGTAGTAGGCCATCGGGACCGGGATCGGCACGTTGATGCCGATCATGCCGACCTTGACGCCCCGCTGGAACCGCCGCGCCGCCTCGCCGGAGCCGGTGAAGATGGCGGTGCCGTTGCCGTACGGGTTCGCGTTGATCAGCGCGATCGCCGCGTCGACGTCGTCGGCCCGGACGACGGACAGCACCGGGCCGAAGATCTCGTCGCGGTAGACGTCCATCGACGGGGTGACGTGGTCGAGGACGGTGGGGCCGACGAAGAAGCCGTCCTCGTGGCCGGGCACGACCAGCCCGCGCCCGTCGACGGTGACCTCGGCGCCCTGCCGCTCGCCGCCGTCGATGTAGCCGGTGATCCGGTCGCGCGCGGCGGCCGTGACGACCGGGCCCATCTCGCTGGCCTCGTCGCGGCCGGGCCCGACGCGGACGGCGGCCGCCTTGGCCGCCACCGCCTCGACCAGCCGGTCCGCGCCGGCGCCCACCGCGACCGCCGCCGAGATGGCCATGCACCGCTCCCCCGCCGAGCCCATCGCCGCCGCGATCAGGTGGTCCGAGGCGAAGTCGAGGTCGGCGTCGGGCAGCACGACGGCGTGGTTCTTGGCGCCGCCGAGGGCCTGCACGCGCTTGCCGTTGGCGCTGGCCCGCTGATGGATGTACTTGGCGATCGGGGTCGAGCCGACGAACGAGACGGCGGCGACGTCGGGGTGGTCCAGCAGCGCGTCGACGGCGGACTTGTCGCCGTTGACGACGCTGAAGACGCCGTCCGGCAGCCCCGCCTCGGCCCACAGCCGGGCCACCAGCTGCGACGCCGACGGGTCCCGCTCGCTCGGCTTGAGCACGAACGCGTTGCCGCAGGCGATGGCGACCGGGTGCATCCACATCGGCACCATGACCGGGAAGTTGAACGGGGTGATGCCGGCGACCACGCCGAGCGGCTCGCGGAAGCCGTACACGTCGACGCCGGTGGAGACCTGGTCGGAGTACTCGCCCTTGAGCAGGTGCGGGATGCCGCAGGCGAACTCGATGACCTCGATGCCGCGCTGCACCTCGCCGAGCGCGTCGGAAACGACCTTGCCGTGCTCGTCGGCGATGATCTCGGCCAACTCCCGCGCGTGCCGGGTCACCAGCTCGCGGAACGCGAACAGCACCTTGGTGCGCCTGGTGAGCGACGTCTGCGACCAGCTCTCGAACGCCTTCGCCGCGGCGGCGACCGCCAGATCGACGTCGGACGGCTCGGCGAGCAGCACCTCGGCCTGCTGCTGCCCGGTGGCCGGGTTCCACACCGGCGCGGTGCGGGTCGACCCGGCCCGCGTCGTGGCTCCGTCGATCCAGTGCTCGATGGTCCTCATGCGTCGTTCTCCTCCGTCTGCCGTCCCACCAGGGGGCGTTGCGCCTTCTTCTGCCGCTCGTACGCCGCGCGCGCCGCGCGGGTGGTGTCCAGGGCCGCCGTCTCGCTGACGGGGACGTCCCACCAGGAGTCGCTGTCCGGCGCGCCAGCCAGCGGGTCGGTCTCGACGTGGATCAGGATCGGGCCGCCGTCGGCCGGTGCGGCCTTCGCGTCGCGCAGCGCCGCGCGCAGCTCGTCCACCGTCGCGACCCGGACGACGGTGACACCCAGGCTGGCCGCGTTGGCGGCGAGGTCGACCGGCAGCACGCCGCCGTCGAGCCGGCCGCTCTCGCCGGACCGGTACCGGTAGGCGGTGCCGAACCGCTGCGACCCGAGCGACTCGGACAGCGAGCCGATGGACGCGAACCCGTGGTTCTGCACCAGCACGACGACGACCTTGATGCGCTCCTGGACGGCGGTCACCAGCTCCTGCGCCATCATCAGGTAGGAGCCGTCGCCGACCATGACGAACACGTCGCGGTCCGGCGCCGCCATGCGCACGCCGACGCCCGCGGCGATCTCGTAGCCCATGGTCGAGAAGCCGTACTCGACGTGGTAGCCCTTCGGGTCGCGGGTGCGCCACAGCTTGTGCAGCTCGCCGGGCATCGAGCCGGCCGCGTTGACGACGACGTCGCGCGGCCCGCTGACCTCGTTGACGGCGCCGACGACCTCGGTCTGCGCGGGCAGCGGCCGGTGGCCGGCGCCGTAGGCGGCGGTGACGACGGCGTCCCACTCGCGGTTCGCGGCGGCCGCGGCCTCGCGGTGGGCGGCCGCGACCGACCAGCCGGCCAGCTCGGACGTCAACGCCTCGAGCGCGGCCCGGGCGTCGGCCACCAGCGGCAGTCCGGCGTGCTTGGCGCCGTCGAACCCGGTGACGTTGACGTTGACGAACCGCACGCCGGGGTCCTGGAACGCCGTCCGCGACGCGGTCGTGAAGTCGCTGTAGCGGGTGCCGATGCCGATGACGACGTCGGCCTCGCGGGCGAACCGGTTGGCGCCGGGCGTGCCGGTGGCGCCGACGGCGCCGAGCGCGAGCGGGTGGTCGTACGGCAGGCTGCCCTTGCCGGCCTGCGTCTCGGCCACGGGGATGCCGGTGGCCTCGGCGAACGCCCGCAGCGCGTCGGTCGCCTCGCTGTAGATGACGCCGCCGCCGGCGACGATCAGCGGCCGCTTCGCCCCGCGCACCAGCGCGGCGGCGCGGGCCAGCGCGGCCGGCTCCGGGACGGCCCGCGGCACGTGCCAGACCCGCTTCGCGAACAGCTCGGCCGGCCAGTCGAACGCCTCGGCCTGCACGTCCTGCGGCATCGCCACCGTGACGGCGCCGGTCTCGGCCGGGTCGGTGAGCACCCGCATGGCGCCGAGGAGCGCCGACGGCAGCTGCTCGGGCCGCCAGACGCGGTCGAAGTAGCGCGACACCGGCCGGAACGTGTCGTTGACGGTGACGTCCGGCGCGTGCGGCTGCTCCAGCTGCTGCAGGACGGGGTCGGCGACCCGCGTGGCGAACACGTCGCCGGGCAGCAGCAGCACCGGCAGCCGGTTGATCGTCGCCAGCGCGGCGCCGGTGACCATGTTCGTCGCACCCGGGCCGATCGACGACGTGCAGGCCAGCGTCGACAGCCGGTTGCGCATGCGGGCGTAGCCGACCGCCGCGTGCACCATGCCCTGCTCGTTGCGGGCCTGGTGGTACGGCAGCGCGCCGGGGTCGGCCAGCTCGGCCTCCAGCAGCGCCTGGCCGAGGCCGGCCACGTTGCCGTGCCCGAAGATGCCGAAGCAGCCCTCGATCAGCCGGTGCTCGGCGCCGTCGCGCTCGGTGAACTGCGCGGCCAGGAACCGGACCGTGGCCTGCGCGACCGTCAGCCTCATCGCTGCTCCCTCCCCATGGGCAGACGCGGGTCGGGCGCCTGCGCCGCCCACTCGTCGCGGACCCAGGCGTGCGCCGGGTCGTCGCTGATCAGCCACTCGCGGGTGGCGCCCGGACCGGCCATGACGTTCAGGTAGTACAGGTGGTACCCGGGCGCGGCGACGGACGGGCCGTGCCAGCCGTGCGGCACCAGCACGACATCGCCGGAGCGCACCTCGGCCAGCACGTCGATCGGCCGGTCGTCGGTGCCGTAGACGCGGTGGTAGCCGAACCCGGCCGGGTCACTGACCTCGAAGTAGTAGATCTCCTCCAGCTCCGACTCGACGCCGGGGAGGTCCTCGTCGTGCTTGTGCGGCGGGTACGACGACCAGTTGCCGGCCGGCGTCACGACCTCGACGGCGATCAGCCGGTCCGCGTCGAACGTGCCGGCCGAGCCGAAGTTGTGCACCTGACGGGTGGAGCTGCCGGCGCCGCGGATCTCGACGGCGACGTCGCTCGCGGGCAGGTAGCGGGCGGCCAGCCGGTTCGTGCAGGGCGCGGCCGGCAGCGCGAACCGGGCCCGGGCGGCGGCGGTGACGGTCACCGTCGCGTCCCGCGGCACGTAGACGGTGTCGGACGGGCCGCTGAACACGTCGGGACGGCCGGTCAGCTCGAACCGCTGCCCGTCGGCGTCGACGGTGCCGCCGCCGCTGAGCGGCAGCACGAACAGCTCCTCGGCGCCGGTCTCGAACGTGTGCGACTCCCCCGGGCCCAGCTCGAGCACCCGCAGCGACGTCCACCGCCAGCCCTCGACGGTCGACGGGCTCAGCTCGACGGCGTAGGGGCCGCGCGCGGCGGTCCCGGCCGGGTGGTACCAGCTCATAGCAGGCTCACCGCCGTGTCGACCGCCGCCTCCACGTCGCCGTCCGGCGGGTACAGCAGCGACCGCCCGACCACCAGGCCGAGCGCCGTCGGCAGCCGCAGCACCTTCTCCCACTGCCGGAACGCGGCGTCCGGGTCGTCCGGGACCTCGCCGCCGAGCAGCACCGCCGGCAGCGTCGACGCCGCCAGCACCCGCTCCATGCCGGCCGGGTCGTCGTCGACGACGGGCAGCTTCAGCCAGGTGTAGGCCGACGTGTTGCCGAGCCCGGCCGCGACCGCCACCGACCGGACGACCGCCTCGGTGGAGAGGTCGTTGCGCAGCCGGCCGTCGTCGTCGCGGTAGGAGATGAACGGCTCGACCAGCGCGATCTTCCGGCGCTCGGCGAGGTCGTCGATGGCGTGCCCGCAGGCCTGCAGCGTCGGCGCCGTCGCCGGATCGCCGGGGTCGATGCGCAGCAGCATCTTGCCCATCTCGAAGCCCATGGCGTCGAGGCCACCGGCGTCGTAGCCGGTGAAGCGGTCGTCGATCTCGAAGACCGTGCCGGCCAGGCCGCCGCGGTTCATCGAGCCGACCACGACCTTGTCGTCCAGGGCGCCGAGCAGCAGCAGGTCCTCGAGCACGTCGGCGGTCGCGAGCACGCCGTTGACGCCGGGCCGGCTCAGCGCGACGACCAGGCGGTCCAGCAGCTCGCCACGGTCGGCCATCGCCAGCGCGTCGCGTCCGGCCCGCAGGGCGCCGCGGGCCGGGTGGTCGGCCGCGATGACCATGAGCTTGCCGGTCGGGCCGAGCAGCGACGCCGGTCGCTTGCGGGCGGCGGCCGCCGCGGCGATCGCCTCCGGCCGGTGGATGCGCGTCTCGACGATCGCGCGCAGCTGGTCAGCGGACATCTGCGGCCTCCAGGAACGCGGCCACCTCGGCCGTCGTCGGCATGGCGTCGGAGCAGGCCAGGCGGGTCGCGACGATCGCGCCGGCCGCGTTGGCGAACCGCACGGCCTCGCCGAGGCTGCGCCCGTCGAGCAGCTGATGGCACAGCGCACCGCCGAACGCGTCGCCGGCGCCGAGACCGTTGAGCACGTCGACGAGGATCGGCGCGACCTCGTGCTCGCCGGTGTCGTCGACCGCGAGGACGCCCTTCGGGCCCTGCTTGACGACGGCGGCGGCGACGCCGTGCTCCTCGCGCAGCGCCTTCGCCGCGGCGTGCGGATCGCGGGTGCCGACCGCCGTCTCGGCCTCGTCGACGTTGCCGACGGCGTGCGTGACGTGCCGCAGCGCCTCCTGGACGACCGGCCGGGCGGCCTCGCGCGACTCCCAGAACATCGGCCGCCAGTCGAGGTCGAGGACGGTGATGCCGCGCCGCCCGCGCGCCTCCAGCGCGGCCAGCGTGGCCGACCGGCTCGGCTCCTGGCACAGCCCGGTGACCGTCGCCCAGAAGATGCCGGCCTCGCGGACGGCGTCGAGGTCCAGCTCGTCGGCGTGGACCTGCAGGTCCGGCGCCGTCGGCGTGCGGCCGTAGAAGTAGATCGGGAAGTCGTCCGGCGGGAAGATCTCGCACAGCGTCACCGGCGTCGCGAGGTCGTCGACGGCCGTCACGAAGCGGTCGTCGACGCCGTACCCCGTCAGCGCCTTGTGCACGAAGCGGCCGAGCGGGTCGGCGCCGGTGCGGGTGATGACGGCGGAACGGCGGCCGTGCCGCGCGGCGGCGACGGCGACGTTGGTGGCGGAGCCGCCGAGGTATTTTGTGAACGTGGTGGCGTCGTCGAGGCCGACGCCTGCCTGGCCCGGGGGTATCTCAGGATAGATGTCGACGCCGACGCGGCCGATGGTCAGCACTTCGAAGTTCACACCTTCACCTCAGCAATCCTGACGACGCGGCCTTCGGTGCGCGAGAGCGTCGCCGCCTCGGCGACGTAGAAGCTCTCCAGCGCGTCGGCGACGGTGCACGGGCTCTCCCGCTCGCCGCGGGCGACGTCGACGAACGCGGCGATCTCGGCCTCGTAGGCGGGCCGGAACCGGGACCAGAACTCGCGGAACGGCGTGCCGCCGGGGAACGTGACGCCGGGCTCGGCGGAGGTCAGCGCGGCGTGCTCGTCCAGCCCGACGACATGGGTGCCGGCGGTGCCGGCGACCTCCATGCGCACGTCGTAGCCGGCGCCGTTGTAGCGCGAGCCCTGCAGCGTCGCCAGCGTGCCGTCGTCGAGCGTCAGCACGGCCGCCGACTCGTCGACGTCGCCGCTGGCGGCGAAGACCTCGGCGCCGCGGTTGGCGCCGGTCGCGTACACCGTGGTGACCTCGCGGCCGGTGACCCAGCGCAGGATGTCGAAGTCGTGGATGTGGCAGTCGCGGTAGATGCCGCCGGAGGTCGGGACGTACGACGGGTGCGGCGGCTCGGCGTCGGCGGTGATGAGGTGCAGCCGGCGGACCTCGCCGAGCGCGCCCGTCCGCACCGCCTCGCGGGCGGCGGTGTAGCCGGCGTCGAACCGGCGCTGGAACCCGATCTGCGTCGCGACGCCCGCGGCCTCGACCGCGGCCAGGACGGCGCGCGTCCCGGCGACGTCGGGGGCGACCGGCTTCTCGCAGAACACCGGCAGCCCGGCTTCGGCGGCGGCGATCATCAGCTCGGCGTGCGCCGACGTCGCGGCCGCGATGACGACCGCGTCGACGTCCGTGAACGCCTCGGCCGGCGTGGCGACGGCCTCGACGCCCAGCTCGGCGGCGACCTTGCCGGCCCGGACCGGGTCGGCGTCGGCCACCCGCACCGCCGTCACCGCCGGATGGTCGCGCACCACCTGCGCGTGCGCCGCCCCGATGCGGCCGACCCCGACGAACCCCACACGCATGCGCGCTCCCTCCAGACTTTGTCTAGACAAACTAACATACTGACGAACTCTCCTCGTGCCGTCCTGCGAACCACACCGGGCCGCGAGGTCTATCGTGGAAGCGCATTCCTTCGGACGACGGGAGAGTCATGGCCGAGCAACCGCGCGGTTCGGTCACGCTGATGGACGTCGCAGCCCGCGCCGGCGTCTCGCTGGCCACGGCGTCGCGCGCGTTGAACGGCAGCACCCGCAAGGTCGGCGACGACCTGCGTGAGCGCGTCCTCGCCGCCGCCCGCAGCCTCAACTATGCCGCGAACGCGCAGGCCCAGGCCATGGCGCGGGGCCGCACCAACGTCGTCGGCCTGGTGGTGCACGACATCGCCGACCCCTACTTCTCCTCCATCGCCGCCGGCGTCATGGAGGCCGCCGAGGGACACCACGTCCTCGTCACGCTCGGCAGCACGCTGCGCCGGCCCGAGCGCGAGGTCGACTACCTCGTCGCGCTGCGCGGGCAGCGCAGCCGCGCCGTCATCCTCGCCGGCAGCCGCATGGACGACAGCCCGGTCGCCGAGGCGCTGCGCCGCGAGATCGACATCTTCGAGAACGACGGCGGCAACGTCGTCGCGATCTCGCAGAAGCAGCTCCCCGTCGACACCGTCGTCATCGAGAACCGCCTCGGCGCCCGTGAACTCGCCACGTCGCTGGTCGACCTCGGCTACCGCCGCTTCGGCGTGCTGGCCGGTCCCGACGCCATGCTGACGGCGCGCGACCGCGTCCACGGGTTCCGCGAAGGGCTCGGCCGCTCCGGCATCGACCTCGACCCCGCGTTCGTCGTCCACGGCGCGTTCACCCGCGACGGCGGCTACCAGGCCATGAGCACGCTGCTCGGCCGCATCGGCGAGCTCGACTGCGTCTTCGCCGTCAACGACGTCATGGCCGTCGGCGCCATGGTGGCCGGGCGCGAGCAGGGCCTGGAGGTCCCCCGCGACATCGGCCTCGCCGGCTTCGACGACATCAGCACCCTGCGCGACGTCAACCCGGCCCTGACGACGGTCCGGCTGCCGCTGGAGAAGGTCGGCGCGTCGGCGTTCGAGCTGGTGCTGAGCGCCGCCGACCGCACCAAGCCGCGCACCCGGCGCATCAAGGGCGAGGTCGTCCTCCGCCAGAGCACCCGCACCGTCGCGGCCTCGCCGGCCTGATCCCGCCGACCCACCGCCGCGGCCTGACCCCGCCCGGCCCACCGCGGCCTGGCCTCACCAGCCTGGCCCCGGCTTTCCGTCCGCCGCCGGGTAAGCGCCTTCCCTATTTGGCCAGGTGGCACGACTAATTCGGCCCGAACCGCCCGCCACCTGGCGACATCCCCGTCGCACCAGAGGTTGCGCGCCCGCGCCGCCACGCCGTACGGTGTGTGGGCAAGCGCTTTCCACAGGAGGTGGCATGGCAGTCAAGTCGCTCGGTGTCGTGATGAACGGCGTCACCGGCCGCATGGGTTACCGGCAGCATCTGGTCCGGTCGATCCTCGCGATCAACGAGCAGGGCGGGGTCGAGCTGTCCGACGGCTCCCGCGTCACGCTCGACCCGCTCCTGGTGGGCCGCAGCGAGGAGAAGCTGCGCGACCTCGCGACGCGGCACGGCCTGGAACGGTGGACCACCGACCTCGACACCGCGCTCGGCGACGCCGCCAACGTCGTCTACTTCGACGCCCAGCTGACCTCCGTGCGCGAGGAGGCGATCGTCAAGGCGATCGACGCCGGCAAGCACGTCTACACCGAGAAGCCGGTGTCCGAGACCGTCGAGGGCGCGCTGACGCTGGCCAAGCGGGCCAGGACGGCCGGCGTGAAGAACGGCGTCGTGCACGACAAGCTGTTCCTGCCCGGGCTGCTGAAGCTGCGCCGGCTGATCGACAGCGGGTTCTTCGGCCGCATCCTGTCGGTGCGCGGCGAGTTCGGCTACTGGGTGTTCGAGGGCGACTGGCAGCAGGCGCAGCGGCCCAGCTGGAACTACCGCAGCGAGGACGGCGGCGGCATCGTCGTCGACATGTTCTGCCACTGGGACTACGTGCTGACGAACCTGTTCGGCCGGGTCGAGGCGGTCACCGCGCGCGCCGTCACGCACATCCCGGAGCGGTGGGACGAGCGCGGCCGGCGCTACGACGTCACCGCCGACGACGCCGCCTACGCGATCTTCGAGCTGGCCGGCGGCGCCGTCGCCCAGTTCAACTCGTCGTGGGCGGTGCGCGTGCACCGCGACGAGCTGCTGGAGCTGCAGGTCGACGGCACGCTCGGCAGCGCGGTCGCCGGGCTGCACCACTGCGTCATCCAGCCGCGCACCGCCACGCCGCGGCCGACGTGGAACCCCGACCTCGCCGACGAGCAGCGCTACCGCGAGCAGTGGCAGGACGTCCCCGACAACGCGCCGCCGAAGAACGGCTTCATGGCGCAGTGGGAGCAGTTCGTGCGGCACGTCGCCGAGGACGGCCCGCACCCGTACGACTTCCTCGCCGGCGCCCGCGGGGTGCGGCTCGCGCAGGCCGGGCTGCAGTCGTCCGACGGCGGCTGCCGGGTGGAGCTGCCGGAGCTGACGCTGTGACCGGCCTCGACCTGCGGCTGCCGGGCGCGGACGGCGGGCTGCGCACGTACACGATGAGTCCTCCGGGCTCGTGGGAGCGGCCCACGGCGCCGTTCACGTCGCGGGTCGCGTTCGCCGCCGCGCACGTCGTCGCCGACCCGCTGGGCGAGAACCGGCCCGGCGCTCCCGCCGTCGTCGACTGGGAGCACACGCTGGCGTTCCGGCGGCACCTGTGGTCGTACGGCCTGGGCGTCGCCGAGGCGATGGACACCGCGCAGCGCGGCATGGGCCTGGACTGGGCGGCCACGCAGGAGCTGATCCGGCGCAGCGCGGCCGAGGCACGCGCCGCGGGCGGGCGCATCGCGGCCGGCGCCGGCACCGACCACCTCACCGGTCCCGCGTCCCTCGACACCGTCGCGGCCGCCTACGAAGAGCAGCTCGGCGTCGTCGAGGATGCCGGCGCCCAGGTCATCCTCATGGCCAGCCGCCAGCTGGCCGCCGTCGCGACCGGCCCGGACGACTACCGCAAGGTCTACGACCGGTTGCTCGCGCAGGCGTCGGCGCCGGTGATCCTGCACTGGCTGGGACCGATGTTCGACCCCGCGCTGGCCGGCTACTGGGGCGCCGACGACGTCGGCGTCGCGGCCGACCACGTGGTGGCGCTGATCGAGGACCACGCGGCGAAGGTCGACGGCATCAAGGTGTCGCTGCTGGATGCCGCGTTCGAGGAGGCGCTGCGGCCGCGGCTGCCGTCCGGAGTCCGGCTCTACACCGGCGACGACTTCAACTACCCGGCGCTGATCCGCGGCTCGTCCGACGCGCTGCTCGGGATCTTCGCCGCCATCGCCCCCGCGGCGTCGGCGGCGCTGCAGGCGCTGGACCGCGGCGACGTCGCCGCCTACGAGGCCGCCTTCGCACCGACCGTCCCGCTGGCCCGTCAGGTGTTCGGCGAGCCGACCTATTACTACAAGGCCGGCATCGCGTTCCTCGCCTGGCTGTCCGGCCTGCAGCCGGGGTTCGTCATGGTCGGCGGGCTGCAGAGCGCGCGGTCGCTCCCCCACCTGGTGCGCACGTTCGAACTGGCCGACGCGGCCGGGCTGTTCCCGGACCCGGCGCTGGCGGCCGCCCGGTTCACGTCGCTGCTGTCGGCCTACGGGGTGGTGTGATGGACCGGTTGTCGTTGAACCAGCGGACCACCGAGCGGTGGTCGGTCGCCGAGGCCGTCGACGGGTGCGTCCGGGCCGGCATCGGGTCGATCGGGCTGTGGCGCGAACCGGTGCAGTCGTGCGGCGTCGCTGCGGCGGCCCGGATGGTCGCCGACGCCGGGCTGCGGGTGTCGTCGCTGTGCCGGGGCGGGTTCATCACCGCGTTTCCCGGCCCCGAGCGCGACGCCGCCCTGGACGACAACCGGCGGGCCATCGAGGAGGCCGCCCTCCTGGGCGCGGACTGCCTCGTCATGGTGGTCGGCGGGCTGCCGCCCGGGTCGCGCGACCTCGCCGGGGCGCGGGCCCGGGTCGCCGACGGCATCGGCGCGCTGGTCCCCGACGCCGAGGCCGCGGGCGTCCAGCTGGCGCTGGAGCCCATGCACCCGCTCTACTGCGCCGACCGCGGCGTGCTGTCGACGCTCGACCAGGCCCTGGACCTCGCGGCCCCCTTCGCCCCGTCGTCCGTCGGCGTCGTCGTCGACACCTTCCACGTCTGGTGGGACCCGGTCGTCGAGGCCGCCATCGCCCGCTCGGCGGGGCGCATCTCGAGCTTCCAGGTCTGCGACTGGATCACCCCCTTCCCCGCCGACGCCCTGCTGTCGCGCGGCATGATGGGCGACGGCCACATCGACTTCCGGTACTTCCGCCGGCTGGTCGAAGCGGCCGGCTACGACGGCCCCATCGAGGTCGAGATCTTCAACGCCGACCTCTGGGCCGCCGACCCCGACGAGGTGGTCGCCCTCATGCGCAAGCGCTACGAGGAACACGTCCTCGGCTGACCCGAACCGATTGGGAACCGGACCCCCTCGCCTGCTAAAGTTCAGCGTCGGCCGGAACGTTCGGTTCACCGATCCCGCATAGCTCAATTGGCAGAGCATCTGACTGTTAATCAGAGGGTTCCTGGTTCGAGTCCAGGTGCGGGAGCAGAAGAGCCCCTGACCAGCATCGGAACAGATGCGTGGCAGGGGCTTTCTCGATCTCCCGGTACTGCGCCGATCACGGGGTGACGGGCAGCGCCGCCACCCCGTGATCCGAGGTCATCGAAGCCAGAACGAGTAGAGGTCGGCGCCGGTGATCTCGAACCGGATCCGCACCTCCTGACCTTGCAGGGCGGACAGGTCGCGCTTGCCCGACCACGCCAGGACGCCGTCCAGGGTGTCCTTGCGCACGCGCACCGAATCGGCCAGCGAGTAGCCCGGGATGACCGCGCCGGTCTCGTCCAGCAGTTCGGCTCGCACGCCGCCCTTTCGGGCCGACGGCGCCACGTTCACGTGCAGCGACGAACCGTCGACGGTCACCGGCATGGTCGTCAGAAGGCCGGGCCGGTCGCCGGCGTTGCTCATGGAGACGAACCCGTCGCGGCGCCAGGTGGCGATCGACGTGGTGGTGCGACGGTCGAAGGTGCCGTGCGTACCGTCCCAGCCGGTGTAGAAGACCCGGACCGTGGAGTCGTCGACGACCGCCTGCGACGAGGCCATGACCATGCCGTCGTCCCGATCGCCCGCGGACGTCAGCGGGATGAGCGGGTCGCGCGAGGGACGGTTCCAGCCGGAGTCGAGGTCACGGCTCGCGGCCACCTGCACCTCGATCGTGCCGTCGCCGCCGCTGCCCGGGACGCCGGTGCCGGTGACCTCGTACATGGCCGGAAGACCGATGAAGATCCCCTCGTAGGCGAACGACGGCAGGCCGTACACCTGCATGTCCGAGGCGCCGTTCGCCGTGGCCTGAGCCTTGTCACGGACGTCGGCCTCGAGCGAGACCACCGGCGCGGTGAACGTCACGAAGTCGTCGGAGAACGAGATGAACTGCACCCGGTTCTCGGCGCCCTGCTGGTTGGGCGGCATCGGCTGCTTGGTGATGGCGTAGTAACGCTGCTCGTACGGGTCGTAGCCCAGGTTCTGCACGTCGCCGTTCGGGATCACCGGGTTGGCGGCGTTCGGCGTCCAGTGGATGCCGTCGGGCGAGGTGTAGGCGTGGTAGCCACGGGGGTTCGGCTTGAACGCCAGCATCTTGTAGCGGCGGGCGGGATCCGGGTCGGCGGGATCGTAGAGCACGGTGCCCGGAGCGTCCGTGGAGTAGATGTTGTTCGCCGTCGAGCCCTGGTACTCGTGCAGGCCCAGTTCGGGCTTGGTCCAGCGGACCCCGTCGGTGCTCTCGGCGTACAGCCCGTAGTTGTGGAAGTCGACCAGGCTGAAGGTGCCGTACCAGGCCTGGAACTTCCGCAGGTCGGGGTTGTAGAGGACGGTGTTGCTGTAGACGTAGTTGTTCGCCTCCCACGGCTTGTCCGCGATCAGCGTGGGCGCGCTGCGGCGCGGCGGATGGACGATGCGCTCCACGTCGGGCGACGTCGTGGCGATCCGGTAGTCGTCGACGAAGAGTTCACGGGTTCCCGGGAGGGTCGGGTCGTAGTCGTCACGAGGACCGGTGAGGGTGGCGTCGTCGATCAGGCTCACACCGGCCGTCGTGGAGCCGCCGTAGAGCATCAGACGCATGCGGGTGGCGCCCGTCGGCGCCTTCGCCGTCACGACCTGCTCGGTCCACTCCGTGAGCGTCCCGGGCCGGGTGTCGGCGGTACCGACGAGCGCCCCGGCGTCGTCGTGGAAACGGATCGTCAGCCAGGCCGTCGTGCCCGACAGCGTCCGCATCCAGGCCGAGGCGCGCACGTCCTGCCCGCCGAGAACGTCGACGAACGAGCTCTGCAGGCAGACGATGCCCCCGGCGGTCGGGTCGGTGAGCTTCGCGCTGCGCTCGCCCGCATACGCGTCCTCGGTGGTCGGCTCCACGGTGGTGCCGCAGGCCGGTGACGTCAACGGGAACCACCCGGCGATGGTGCCGTCCGCGGCGACGTCCTCGAAGCCGGGGTTGTCGATGCCGGCGTCGATCGCTGCGACCGGTGCCTCGCCGGCGGGCGCAGCCTCGCCGGCCGGCGCAGCCGCGGCACCGGTGCCGGCGCCGGCGTCGGTCCCGGCGTCGGTCCCGGCCGCGGGCTGCACCAGGGCTGCCGCGAGCGCGGCCGAAACCGCGATGATCCCCGTTCTTACGGCGAATCGTCTCATCATGCCGCGCAGTCTGGCAGACCTCGGCACCTGCCGAAACCAGGCGTTCCGACTGCTGAAACTCGCTAGCGTCGCACCGGGTAGCGCAGGTGCAAGGCTCGCCGGCCCTGCACGACCGCCGGGTCCTCGAGCAGCTGATGGCCGCCACCGAGGACCGAGAAGTACGGGATGCCCTCCCCGAACAGCACCGGCACCAGGCTCACGCACACCTCGTCGAGCAGGCCGAGGGCCAGCGCCTGCTGCGTGACGTTCGCGCTGGCGATCGTGACGTCCTTGTCTCCGGCGATCGCCTTGGCCCGCTCGACCGCCGCCGCGACACCGTCGACGAAAGTGGTGGTGGGCCAGCGTTCGGCGGCGTCGGCCGGCGGCTGGTGCGTCACCACCACGACGGGTGAGCCGGCCGGGTGCTTGTCGCCCCAGCCGTCGGCGATGTCGAACAGCCGGCGCCCGGCGATCAGCGCGCCGACGTTCTCGGTCAGGTCGCGCAGCACCGTCGCGCTCGCGTCGTCCACGGCGAAGCGGACGGTCTCGTTGGGGTTGTCGACGGCGACGTCGCCGGCTTCGTACCACTCGAACAGCTCGCCGATGCTGTCGTCGGGCTGGGCGATGAAGCCGTCGAGGGACATCGTCATGTGGCTCAGGACCTTGCCCATCGTGGACCTCCTTGGTTCCAGTCTGTACCGACCGTGTCCGGCCGGAGAACTCATCGCGGCAGCGCCGCCCACAGGTCGCAGCGGTGATCGGCCGCGAACGGCGTCGGCGCGACGGCGGCCGACGACAGGCCGAGCACCGCGCCGGTCGCACCGAACTCGGGCCAGACCGGCCGGCCGGGGCCGTTCGGGTCGCCGGTGCGCGCGAACGCCGTCCAGTAGTCGATCATCGTCGCCGACAGTCGCTGCTGATCCGCGTCGAGCGGCGGGTACGGGTCCCACGCCATGTCCAGGTCCCACAGGTACGACAGCTCCAGCCCGTGGAACGCGCCCATCGGGAACCCGTCCACGACCTCGCGGCTGTCCTCGGCGAACTCGTAGGCGTAGACCGGCTGGTGGACGGCGGCGGCATCGGCCGTGCGAAGCGCCGGGCAGGCGCCGATGCGGCCGCCCCAGTCGGTGAGCACGGTCGCCAGCGCGACCGCGGGGTCGTCGCCCGGCGGGTACTCGGCCAGCACCGTCTCCGCGTCGGCGCCGAACAGGCCGGTCACCGCGGCCCGGTGGTCGTCCGCCGTCACCGTCTCGCCGACGACGAACGCGCGCATCTCGTCGCGCGCGGCGCCGGTCAGCAGCGGCACCCGCGCCGCCGACCCGTCCCGCAGGGCGTCGCCCGGCTGAACCGGCAGCGACGGCGTCCCGGCGACCGGGTTCCACGGGCCGTCCGCCACGCGCGACGTCAAATCGGTACCGGCCCGGGCAAGGACGCGGACCAGCTGCTCCGGCGCGACGTCGCGCAGGCAGCCCGCCACGTCGGCGGTGCCAGCAGCGAAGGCGGCGGTTCCGGCGGTTCCGGCGGCGTCCGCGGCGGTTCCGGAGGCGTCCGCGGCGGCGGTTCCGGTGGCGTCGGCGTCGGCACAGCCGAGGTCGGCCGTCGCCCGCTCGCCGAACGCCTGTGCCGCGGCGAGGTCGGGCACAGGGTTGTCGCAGGCGCCGCTCTGCACGATCGCCCGGTCGAACATGCCGCGCGCGTCCGGCGAGGCGAGCTGGGCGCACACCGAGCGGGCCCCCGCCGACTGCCCGGCCAGCGTGACGTTGCCCGGGTCGCCGCCGAACCGGGACGCGTTGCGACGCACCCAGCGCAGCGCCGCCGCCTGGTCCATCAGCCCGTAGTTGCCACCCGCCGTGTCCAGTGCCGGCGCGGACAGGAAGCCGAGCGCGCCGAGCCGGTAGTTCACGCTCACGACGATGACGTCGCCGGCGGTCGCCAGCCGGGCCGCGTCGTACTCGCGGGCGCCGCCGCTGGTGAAGCCGCCGCCGTGCAGCCAGACGAGCACCGGCAGCCGGTCGCCGCGCCCGGCGCGCGCCGGCACGGTGACGTCGAGGTACAGGCAGTCCTCCTGCCCGACGACGCCCTGCATGCCGCCCTGCGGACAGTACGGGCTCGGCGTCATCGCGTCCCTGACCCCGCGCCACGGCCGCACCCCGGCGGGTGGGCGCCAGCGCCGCTCCCCCACGGGCGGGGCCGCGTACGGGATGGCGGAGTAGCGGACGTGGTCGTCGGCGACGGTGCCGCGCAGCCGGCCGGCGTCGATCCGGACGACGCCCGGATCCGGCTGCCCGACCCCCGCGGCCGTAGCCGGGGCGGCGCTGACGGCCGGGGCTGCGGTCGCGGCCGGGGCGGCGGCCGTAGCCGGGGCGGCGGTGACGGCCGCGGCCGGGAGGGCGGTGACGGCCGCGGCCGGGAGGGCCGCGGCGACGGTGGCGAGGACGGCGGTGCTGACGGCGACGGCGGACAGGGATCGGACGAGCGCACGCATCGACATGGCGGTCAGTCTTCGTGGCCGGAGCCGGCGGCGCGTCCGTCCAGTGGACCGATCGCCAGTACGTCGAGCCGCGTACCCCGTACGGCGATCCGCGTACGCTGACGCCGTGACCAGGTATGTGATCGGCGCCGATGTCGCCTTCCGGCTGTCCGCCGAGCGGATCGCCGTCGCGGCCGAGCACCAGCTCGTCGCGCCGACGCTGCTGCGGTCGCAGCTGCTGGCCGACCTGTACCAGGCGGTGCGGCGGGGCGAGCTGTCCCGCAAGGAGGCCGACGCCCGCCTCGACTACGTGCGCGGGCTGCGCATCCGCCTCCTCGGCGACCGCGTGCTGCAGGCCGTCGCGTGGACGATCGCGGCCGACCTCGGCTGGCCCGACACCTACGCCGCCGAGTACGTCGCGCTGACCCGCCTGCAGGCCGACGCCTTCGTCACCCTCGACGCCGCCCTGGCCGAGGCGGTGCGCGACGTCGTCACCGTGGCCCCCTTCGAGTCGTTGCTCTGAACTGAGTCTTGCGGAAACAGTATCCATAGGACACTATTGTCCTCCCACTGAAATAGTTGACCGGCGGACACAGTGACGCCGGCGCGAGGAGGAGACGCCCATGACGACCGGCAGCGGCAGGGTGACCTGCGACGCCTCGATCACCGCCGACGGCTACTCGGCCGGGCCGGGCCAGACCGAGGAGCGCCCGTTCGGCGCCGACGGCGGCGACGGCTGGGGCAGCCGGCTGCACGCCTGGATGTTCGACGACCCCGAGGAGAGCCGGGCCGAGATCGACCAGATCAATGCCGCCCAGGCGTTCATCATGGGCCGCAACATGTTCGGTCCCGTGCGCGGCGAGTGGGACCGCGAGTGGAACGGCTGGTGGGGCGACAACCCGC
Organism: Jiangella alba; assembly: GCF_900106035.1. GTDB lineage: Bacteria > Actinomycetota > Actinomycetes > Jiangellales > Jiangellaceae > Jiangella > Jiangella alba. Next base: position 1,249,704 of record NZ_FNUC01000003.1, on the reverse strand, counting down.
CGTTCCACGCCCCGGTCTTCGTGCTCACCCACCATCCGCGCGACCCGCAGCCGATGGACGGCGGCACGACGTACCACTTCGCCACCGACGGCATCGACCGCGCGCTCGAACAGGCCCGCGACGCGGCCGGCGACGGCGACGTGTCGATCATCGGCGGCGCGGCCACGATCAACCAGTACCTCACCGCCGGGCTGATCGACGAGCTGCGCCTGCACGTCGTGCCGCTGACGCTCGGCGCCGGCACCCGCCTGTTCGACGGCGTGCCGTCACTGCGGCTCGAGCAGGTGGGGTCGCGTGCGGCGGCCGGCGTGACACACCTGACCTATCGCGTACTGCACTGAACCCGCTCCACTGAGCGCACCGCGCTGAGCCCGGTGTCGAGCGGACAGGTCGGCGAACGCCCGCAGGCAGGCCGACCCAGACCAGCACGACGCGCGGCAGCCAACGCCGGGCGGGCCAAGGCCGTACCCGGCCGGCCGGCCGACGCCGACCACCCCCGCGTACGCCCAGCCGACGCGTCGCAGGCCGACGTGGGACCGGCGCACGTGTGGCCAACGCGGCGCGGGCCAGAACGCCACGCCGACCGGCACCACCACGGCCGCACCCGGCACGGTCGCAGGCCAAGCCGGGACGGGCGACCAGCGCAAATGCGCAGCCGTCCGTCCCCAGCCACGGCACGCAACCGCCCGGCCGACGCCGATCAGCGGCGCGTGCCCGGCCGACGTGGGACAGGCCGACGTAGGGCGCGCCATGCCGACCGACACCAGCGTGGCGCGCACCCGGCGCCCGGGCGGCCCGAATCGCGGCAGGGTGAGCCAGCGGCGCGCAGCCAGCCGGGCGACCGCGCGCCGATCAGGGCAGGCAGAGCCGCGGCCGGGGCAGGCCAGCGCAATGAACGGCCAGCCGGCCCCGACCCACACGGCGCGCAGCCAGCCAGGCGACCACGCGCCGATCAGGGCAGGCGGAGCCGCGGCGGTGCAGGCCAGCGCCATGCGCGGCCGGCCGTCCCCGACCAACACGGCGCGCAGCCAGCCAGGCAGCCGCGCGCCGATCAGGGCGGGCGGGGTCAGGGCGGCGCCGCGAAGGTGTCGGCGGCCGCCTGGATGCGGGCGAGGTACTCGCGCCAGGACTCCGCGTCGCCGAAGTCGTCGTGGTCGGAACCGCCGCGGCCGTCGATGAGCTCGCGGACGATGTCGGCGTGGCCGGCGTGCTGGGCGGTCTCGGACAGCATGCGGATGAGGAGCACGCCGAGTGTGGTGTCGGCCCGCTCGGCCGGCCAGTGCGGCACCCGCCCGGGCGCGTCGAGGTCGAGCTCGGCCAGCGTGGCGTCGCCGTGGGCGCAGGCTCGGCCGTACAGCCCGAGGATGTACTCGCTGGACTGATCGGGCGTGACCCACATGTCGGCGCCGTCCCAGATCGAGCCGTCTTCCTCCCACGCCAGCGTCTCGGGCGGCGGCCGTCCGAAGGACGTGCCGAGGTAGACGTACTCGCCGCCGGCGACGTGCTTGACCAGTCCGAGCAGGTTGGTGCCACTGGGCGTCAGCGGCCGGCGCAGGTCGTACTCGCTCAGCCCGTCGAGCCGCGACAACAGCCCGGCGCGCGCTTGCCGCAGTTTGTGGTGCAGCTCCGACTTGAGATCCGCCATGCACCCACCCAACCACCCGGCACCGACAAGGTCGGCGAGAATCGGACGGGTGAACGCCTGGGACCAGGACGGCTTCGGTGTCCGCGTCGACTGGGGCCTGGCCGGCGCGCGGCGGCTCGCTCCGCACGTCGCCTGCCTGGTCGTCGTCGACGTGCTGTCGTTCACGACGGCGGTGTCGGTGGCGGCCGACGCGGGCACGACGGTGTATCCGTACGCCTGGCGCGACGAGTCGGCGGCGGGCTACGCGCAGACCGTCGGCGCCCGGCTGGCGGTGGGCCGGCGGGCGACCAGCGCCGAGCACCCGTGGTCGCTGTCGCCGGCGGCGCTGCGGGCGGCTCCGGCCCCGCCGCGGCTGGTGCTGCCGTCGCCGAACGGGTCGGCCATCGCAGCGGCGGCGAGGGACGACGGCGCCGTCGTGGTGGCGGGCTGCCTGCGCAACGCGGCCGCGATCGGACGGTGGCTGACGGCGTCGGGCTACGGTGCCGCGGACCGGCCGGTCGCCGTCGTCCCGGCGGGCGAGCGCTGGCCGGACGGCAGCCTGCGCCCGGCGCTGGAGGACCTGCTCGGCGCCGGCGCCATCGTCGGCGGCATCGGCGGCGCGCACCTCTCCCCCGAGGCGGCCGCCGCCCGCGCGGCCATCGACGCCGTCGACGAGCTGGCCGCGACGCTGGCCGACTGCGCGTCCGGCCGCGAACTGGTCGCGTACGGCTTCCCCGCCGACGTCGCCATCGCGGCCGAGCGCGACACCAGCGAGATGGTGCCGGTGCTGACGGACGGCGGATTCAGCCCGGCGTGACCTCCCGGAACGCCGCCGCGATCCGGTCGAGTCCGGCCGGCACGTCCGCCACGTCGACCGCCCCGTACCCGAGCACCAGCCCGCCGCGCCCGCCCGCCTCCGCCCGATACCGGCCGAGCGGCTCGACGAGCACCCCGCCGGCCCGCGCCCGTCCGGCCACCGCCTCCGCCGTCGCGCCGTCACCGGAACGCAGCAGCGCGCACACGTGCAGCCCGGCCGCCGACGGCACCGGCTCGAGGTACGGCGCCAGCGCACCGTCGAGCCCGGCCAGCAGGGCCGACCGCCGCTCGCCGTACGCCTTCCCCGTCCGCCGGATGTGCCGCGCCAGCAGTCCCTCGTCCATGAACCGCGCCAGCGCGGCCTCCGTCGCGACCGGGCCGTGACCGTCGGCCAGGCTGCGGGCCGTGCGCACGGCCCGGCGCAGCCCCGGGGGCACGACGACGAAGCCGAGCCGCAGCCCGGGGAGCAGGGTCTTCGAGAACGTCCCGACATAGACGACGCGCCCGCCGGTGTCGAGGCCGTGCAGCGGCTCGAGCGGCCGGTCGGCGAAGCGGTACTCGCTGTCGTAGTCGTCCTCGACGATGCCCGCGTCGTGCGCGCCGGCCCAGGCCAGCAGCTCGAGCCGGCGCGGCAGCGACATCGCGACGCCGAGCGGGAACTGGTGCGACGGCGTCACGTACACCAGGCGCGCGTCGGCCGGCAGCCGCGACACCACCAGCCCGTCGCCGTCGACGGGCACGCCGACGACCCGCGCGCCGTACGCCGCGAACGCCGCACGCGCCGGCGGATACCCCGGCTCCTCGACGGCGACGACGTCGCCCGGCGCGAGCAGCACCCGCGCGACGAGGTCGAGGGCCTGCTGGGCGCCGCCGGTCACGACGACGTCGTCGGCGCCGGCCCGCACCGACCGCGCGTAGCCGACGTACCGGGCGATGGCGTCGCGCAGACCGGGATGGCCGGCCGGGTCGGCGTAGCCGGCGGGCTCGCGTCCGTGCCGCCACTCGGCCGCGATCAGCCGCCGCCAGGTGTCGTACGGGAACAGCCGGGTGTCCGGCACCCCGACGGTGAAGTCGTACCGCGCGGCCGTCCGCGGCCCGGGCGACCATCGCGCCGCCACCCAGTCCGTCCGCGGCCGCAGTCCCCCGTCCGGCGAGGCCGGCGGCGCGGCCGTGCCCGCCGGCCCCGCCGGCCCCGCCGCGCCCGTGCCCGCGCCCGCCGCGACGAACGTCCCGGCACCGACCCGGCCCTCGAGGAAGCCCTCCGCCGTCAGCCGCTCGTACGCCGTCGCCACAGTGCCGCGCGACACGTCCAGTGTGCGGGCCAGCTCGCGCGACGGCGGGAGCCGGTCGCCGGGACGCAGCCGCCCGTCGCGCACGCCGTCGCGCAGGGACCGGTAGATCCGGGCGACGAGGTCGCCGGGGCCGTCGAGACTGACGTGGAACTCCATTGGACCAATCAGCTGGGCGTGAATTGTCACTGTGGCGAGACCAATGTAGCGCCGTACGGTGACGACATGACACGCATGGACATCGCCGCGCTCGCCCCTGCGGCGTACAAGGCACTGATCGCCCTCGACAGCCGCTCCCTCCAGGGTGACCTCCCGGCCGGTCTGCTCGACCTCGTGAAGCTGCGGGTCAGCCAGATCAACGGCTGCGCCTACTGCGTCGACTCGCACAGCCACGACGCCGTCAAGGGCGGCGAGTCGCCGGCCCGCGTCTACGCCGTCGCCGCCTGGGACGAGGGCCCCGCGTTCACCGAGGGCGAGCGGGCGGCGCTCGCGCTGGCGGAGTCGATGACGCGGCTCAGCGAGGGCGCGCCGCGCGTGCCGGACGACGTCTGGGAGCGGGCCCGCGCCCACTACGACGACGCGCAGCTGGCCCAGCTGGTCATGATCATCACGACGATCAACGCCTGGAACCGGGTCAGCGTCGCCGTCCGCATGACCCCGGAGTCGTTCGCCTGAGTACCTTGCAGGTATGGGTGACGAGGACGACGCGGTCGTGCGGGCCGTGGGCGCGCGGCTGCGCGGGCTGCGGCACCGGTCCGGGCTGACGCTGGCCGAGCTGTCCGGGCGCACCGGCATCACGCCGAGCACGCTGTCGCGGCTCGAGACCGGCCGCGTGCAGCCGACGCTGGGCCAGCTGCTGCCGCTGTCGCGGGCGTACGGGGTGCCGATCGGCGAACTGGTCGACGCGCCCAGGGTCGGCGATCCGCGCGTGCACCTGCGGCCCGTGCGGCGGTTCGGCCTGACGTTCGTGCCGCTCACGAGGCAGGCGGGCGGAGTGCAGGCGTACAAGGTGCTGTACCCGCCGGCGGCGACGCTGCCGCCGCCGGAGCTGCGCACGCACGACGGTCACGAGTGGTTCTACGTGCTCTCGGGCGCCGTCCGCCTCGTCCTCGGCGGCGACGAGCACCTGCTGCGGGCCGGCGAGGCGGCCGAGTTCGACACCCGGACGCCGCACTGGATCGGCAACCCGGCCGACGACGGGCCGGCGGAGATCATCGCGATCTTCGGCACCCAGGGCGAGCGCATGCACCTGCACGGCACCTGACGCCGTTGCAGATCTGCACGACGGCGGGCGCCCGGGCCCGCGTGCCACGGACACTGGCGTCATGGCACCCCGACGACGCCGCGACCAGCCCCCGCCTCGGACCGGCTCCGGCGAGAAGGACGTCCTCACCGGCTTCCTGACGTACCTGCGCGAGAGCGTCCTGGCCAAGGTGGCCGGCGTCCCGGAACCGGCGGTCCGCACTCCGGGCGTCCCGTCCGGCACGAACCTGCTCGGGCTGGTGAAGCACCTCGCCCACGTCGAGCGCGCCGTCTTCCTCGGCGAGCACGTGCGCAGCTGGCCGGCCACCTTCCACGCCGGCCCGGACGAGACCGCGGCGAGCGTCGTCCAGGACTACCGCGACGCCATCGCCGCCGCCGACCGCGCCATCGCCGCTTGCGCCGGCCTCGAGCACCCCGCGCACTCCGGCCGCCGTCCGCCATCGATGCGATGGGCGCTGACGCACCTGATCGAGGAGACCGGGCGGCACGCGGGGCACCTCGACATCCTGCGCGAGCTGATCGACGGCCGGACCGGCCGGTAAATCGCAGCGTCCGGACGGCACCCACGAGGAGGGACTGGCGGAGATCAGCGCGGTCGAGGCGGACGTGCGAACGGCCCTCGCGGCGGCTCGTTCCCGGCGGCCGGGTTCGGGGACGGCGGGGTTCGAGGTGGCCGGGTCGAGGTGGCCGGGTCCGGGCGGCCGGGTTCGAGGGCGGTCGACGACAGGGAGGCCGGGGCGCCGCGCGGGCCAGCCCAGCCGGCGGCGTCCCCGGCCCGGCCGCCCAGCCGTGCCACCCGGTCGGGCGGCGCTGGTGACCGGCCTGGTCATCGGCGCGACAGCGGGTATTGACGACCGTTTCGCGGTGAGTCATCCTGGGGTCGTCAGCCCCAATTCGTGTGAACGGCCCCCGATCCGCGCGGCGCTTTCTCGCCGCCAGAACCGCCGGCCGCTGGGTGTCCGGCAATTCGCGTCGGCGCCGGATAGGAAATCCCGGTCTGGGTCGAGGTGCGCCCGGCATCGACGCCGCGTCATTGGCGGCGCAGTGGCCGGTCGCGGACTGGAGGGGTGCCGTGACTCCCACGTTCACCGGACTGCGTTCGCTCGCGCGACTGCGCCGCTGGCTGCTCGGACCGGAGCAGCCGAACCTGAGCCTGCGGTTGTCCGTCGGCGTGGTGGCGGTGCTGGCGCTGCTCGTGATGGCCAACGTTCGCTGAGGTAGGTATGACCCGCCCCTTCTAGGGAGGGAGCCCACCCTACGGGCGGGCACCGACAGACTCGCCGAACCACGTTGCCCACGCGCGCGGGACGAAGCAGGTGGCCCCCGCCGGACGAAGCAGGTGGCCCCGCCGGACGGAGCGATCGGCGTCGCTGAGGTAGGTATGACCCGCCCCTCTAGGGAGGGGGCCCACCCTACGGGCGGGCACCGACAGACTCGCGGAACGACGTCGACGGCGCCGGAGCCGGCGCCGCTGCGCCGGCCGACTGCGGTACGGCCGGCGACGCGATCCGCGGGGACGGATCAGGGCGCCTACCGGCGACGATGCCGCCGTCACACCAGCGCGGCGCCGGACCGCCGGCCACCGGAACATCAGCCTCCGGAGTACCAGCCTGACGAGCACCCGGCGCACCCCGCCCATCCCGGACCGGCCCGGGACGCGAGCTCCGGCGGCAGACGCCGAGCCGGCACCAGGCGCCGAGCGGGCGGCAGGCGCCGAACCGGCGGCGGACGGGACACCGGCAACGGACGGGAAGCCGGCGGCGCGCGGGTGACCGGAGCAGGACCGGTGGACGTGAACCGGTGTCCCTCGCGGCGCATGTGACCACCTCACCTCGGACGGGCGTCATCGTCCGGCGGCCATGCGGACCGCCGGTTGCGCTCGTCCGTGGTGGCGTGCCACAGGCTCCGGCCCTGCCCTGCGGTGACCCACACCACTGACGACTGGGACCGTACCGAGCGGGCGCCTGCTGACACAACCGTTACCTCACGGTAACTTGCAAAAGTCCTTCGTCGCTCGTCCTAAGTCGTCGACCGGACGGCCGCCCGCCACGGTGCAGGCGGAAAGCCGCCCGTACCGAACCCCAACACAGGCGACACCTGCGCCTTTTCGGTCGAATCGGATCTGGAACGCAGACGGCGCGAAGCGTTACCCGCCGGATCATTTGTCGACGAACGTGAAACTTTCCGTTGACGTGCATGCAAAAGCCCCTTTACTGTGCGGAGCCATGTACGGGTCGGAGTGGATCAGCGACCGTCGGGGGTCGTCCATGCCCTGCGGTGGTGATGCCGGCCCCACCCCCGGTCTCCGGTGCTCGCGCCCCGGGACTCACGGAATGGAGACCCCATGGCTGACAACCCCGTCCGACGTGGCTGGTTAGGGCACCTGACCCGCCGGTCGGTGCTGGCCGGCGCGGTCGCGACCGCGGCCTTCCCCGCCGCCGCGGCCACGAGCGCGGTGGCGGCGAGCCCAGCGCCCGGGCAGAACACGGCCCGGGCGAGCGGCACGACCCACCGCGTGACGATGTACGCCGAGGCGATGCCCGGCGGACTGATCGGCTACGGCCTGGCGCCCGGCGAGGCGACCATCCCCGGCCCGCTGCTGGACATCGTCGAGGGCGACACCCTGGAGATCACGCTGGTCAACACGACCGACCAGCGGCTGTCCATCCACCCGCACGGCGTCGACTACGACGTCTTCTCCGACGGCTCCGCGTTCAACGCGTCCTACAACCTGCCGGGCGAGACCCGCACCTACGTGTGGCGCACCAGGGAGCGCACGACGGCGGGCGGACGGGCCTGGCTGCCGGGCAGCGCGGGCTACTGGCACTACCACGACCACGCGTACGGCGACCACGGCACCCAGGGCCTGCAGAAGGGCCTCTACGGCGGCCTGATCGTGCGCCGCAAGGGCGACCTGCTGCCGGACAAGACGTTCGTCGTCGTGTTCAACGACATGACGATCAACAACAAGATGGCGCCCGAGACGCCGATGTTCGACGCCGTGCTGGGCGAGCGCGTGGAGTGGCTGGCGATCGGCCACGGAAGCATGGAGCACACCTTCCACGTGCACGCCCACCGGTGGGCCGACAACCGGACCGGCTACCTCGACGGCCCCAACGACCCCACCCCGGCGGTCGACAACAAGGACCTCAACCCCGGCAGCTCGTTCGGGTTCCAGGTGATCGCCGGCGAAGGCGTCGGCCCCGGCGCGTGGATGTACCACTGCCACGTGCAGTTCCACTCCGACGGCGGCATGTCCGGCGTCTTCCTGGTCCGCAACGAGGACGGCAGCATCCCCGACCACGCACAGGAGGCGATCGACCGCTACCACGCAGGACACGGAGGAGGACACGGGGGCCACGCCGGCTAGGCAGGACCGCCCGCACCACCGCTGACATCCATCAGGGCCGAGAACGCACAGGCACGAGCGCACCTCGATCGAAGGAGCAACGATGAGACGCACCAGCCTCGTCCGTCCGGGAGGAGGGCCACCGGCGAGATCCGCACGGTGGCGCCGCACGATCGTCCTGGCGAGCACGGCCGTCCTGGCGCTGAGCGTGACCGCGCTGCCCGCGCAGGGGCAGCCGGAGCCGGAACCGGCCGAACCCTCGCCGAGCGCCTCCAGCGCACCGGCCGACAAGGCCTCCAACGCCGCTGACGACGCCAGCCCCGCCGCACGCCAGGCGCTGGCCGCCGCCAAGGCGAACGCCGCCGACGGCGCCAAGGTGCTGGTCTTCCACGGCGCCGCCGCCGAGCAGGTCGACCCCGTCGCGGCCGCAGTCGCGGCGGTGCAGGAGCTGGGCGCGGCCAGCGGCATCGGCGTCGACGTGTCGTCGGACCCCGCCAGCTTCTCGGCGAGCACGCTGGCCGGCTACCGCGGTGTCGTGTTCCTGTCCGCCATCGGCACCGAGCTGACGCCGTCCCAGGAGGACGCGCTCGAGGCCTTCGTCGAGGACGGCGGCGGCTTCCTCGGCATCGGCGACGCCTCGCGCGCGCAGGAGCGGTCGGAGTGGTTCACCGGGCTGATCGGCTCCCGGCCGGTCGGCGCGCTGCCCGACTCGCTCGACGTCGCCTCCGTCAGCGCCACCGCCAACAACCCGCCGAACGAGGACGCGCCCAAGCTGGTCGACGGCAACGTCAACACCAAGTGGCTGGGCTTCGTGCGGACGGCGCAGATCACCGTCCGGCTGACCGAGGCGGCCGCGGTGAACCAGTACGCGCTGTCGTCGGCCAACGACTCCGCCGGCCGCGACCCGCAGGACTGGACCCTGCAGGGCTCGAACGACGGGACGACCTGGACCGACATCGACCGGCGGACCAACGAGGACTTCCCGGAGCGGTTCCAGACCAAGGCCTACACGATCGCGAACACGACGGCCTACGAGTACCTCCGGCTGGACATCACCCGCAACTCCGGCGACTCCATCACGCAGCTGGCCGAGCTGCAGTTCTTCGCCGGCGATATCGTCGAGCCGCCGCCGGTGCCGGCGCTGGAGGCCACCGTCAGCATCGTCGACCGGCAGCACCCGGCCAACGACGGGCTGCCGCTGGAGCTGACGCTCACGGACCGCTGGACCAACTGGGCGCCCAACCCGGTCGGCACGGTGCACACCGTCGCGCAGGTCCAGGAGAACACCTATGAGCCGGGCGAGGGCGCGAACGGCGCGTTCCACCCGATCTCGTGGTGCCGTGACTACGACGGCGGCCGCTCGTTCTACACGAGCATGGGCGGCGCGGAGCAGAGCTGGAGCAACGCCGAGGTCCGCAGCCACATCACCGGCGCCCTGCAGTGGACCACCGGTCTCGTGCGCGGCGACTGCCAGGCCACCATCGGCGCGAACTACGAGATCGAGCGTCTGACGGCGCAGAACCAGCCGGGCCAGCTGGACCAGAACGGCGAGCCGCACGGCCTGGACGTCGCCGCCGACGGCACCGTCTTCTACATCGGCAAGGCGGCCTGCGCCACCGGCCCGATCGCGTCGTGGGACGACCCGAACGTCGGCCGCGGCTGCGGCACGATCCACCAGTGGGACCCGGAGAGCGGCGACGTCACACAGCTGGCCTCGCTCGACGTGTTCGGCAACCGCGGCAGCGGGAGCGAACTGGTGAAGGCCGAGGACGGTCTGGTCGGCATCGCGCTGGACCCGGCGTTCATGGACAACGGCTGGATCTACACCTACTGGATGCCGTACGACTCGCTCGACCGCGAGCGCCGCGTCGGTGACCGGACCATCTCGCGGTTCACCTACGACCACGAGACGCAGGAGCTCGACCTCGACAGCCGCACGGACCTGCTGTCGTGGGAGACCCAGATCCACAGCTGCTGCCACGCCGGCGGCGGCATGGACTTCGACTCCGACGGCAACCTGTACGTCGGCGTCGGCGACAGCAACTCCTCCGGCGGCTCCAGCGGCTACTCCGGCAACAACTGGACGCAGGAGTTCGGCGGGTACTCGTTCCAGGACGCGCGCCGCACGTCGGGCAACACGAACGACCTGAACGGCAAGATCCTGCGCATCCACCCGGAGGCCGACGGGACGTACACCATCCCCGACGGCAACCTGTTCACCGGCGAGGAGGAGGGCGGAGGCAAGACCCGCCCGGAGATCTACGTCATGGGCGTGCGCAACATCTCGACCCTGTACGTCGACCCGGTGACGGACTACCTGCACGCCGCCTGGGTCGGCCCCGACGCCGGCGGCCCGAACGCCGACCTCGGCCCGGCCAAGTACGAGACGGCGACGATCATCACGTCGGCGGGCAACCAGGGCTGGCCGTACTGCATGGGCAACCGGCAGCCGTACCGCGACCGCAGCAACACCGACGCGTCGGTGCTGACCGACTGGTACGACTGCAAGGGCAACCTGATGAACACCTCGCCGCGCAACACCGGCCTGGTCGACATCCCGGACGCCCGCGACAACATGATCTGGTACTCCCCGCAGGGCGGTAACCCGGACTTCCCGGACCGTGGCGACGGCGTCCCGACGTACGACAACGACGACGCCACCTACGGGTTCCCGTACATGCGCAGCGGCGGTTGCCAGGCCGTCATGACCGGCCCGACGTTCCGCGAGTCGCTGGTCGACACCGACAGCGGCGTCTCGTGGCCGTCGTACTGGGAGGGCAAGTGGATTCTCGGTGACAACTGCGGCTCGAGCAGCCGGATCGCCGTCACCGTCGACCCGGAGGGCATCGAGGAGCAGGCGCCGCCGCTGTTCGCGGAGAACCTGGTCCCGATCATCCCGCACGGCGCCGGCAGCAACCAGCTGAACAGCTGGATGATGACGTCGCGGTTCGGCCCGGACGGCGCCCTCTACATGTCCGACTACAGCGGCGGGTTCTTCAGCCTCACCCCGAACCAGAAGCTGCTCCGCGTGGTCTACAACGGCGGCCCGGCCACCCCGGTGGCGACGGCGTCGGCGACGGCCGTGCAGAACAAGCCGCTGACCATCGCGTTCACCGGCGCCCGCTCCGGCGGCGTGTCCTACGCGTGGGACTTCGGCGACGGCGCGACGTCGGACGAGGCGAACCCGCGGCACACCTACGGCGCGGTGGGCAGCTACACCGCGACGCTCACGGTGACGTACGCCGACGGCGAGACCATGACCACCGAGGTCGACGTCACCGTCGGGTGCGCCGTGCCGGACGACCGCTCCACGGTCTTCCTGCGCGACACCGACACCGGCGTGGCCAACGACGTCGTCGGCGAGGGCTGCACGATCAACGACCTCATCGACGACGAGAGCAGCTGGCCGAACCACGGCCAGTTCGTCCGGCACGTCACCGACACCGCGAACGGCCTGGCCTCTGACGGCGTCATCACGGCGCGGGAGAAGGCCACGCTGACGCGGCTGGCGGCGCAGTCCGAGATCGGCACGCCCGGCGACACCGGCTGGGACGCCATCTTCGACGGGACCGCCGAGTCCCTCGAGGGCTGGACCCAGGCGCCCGGCGGCTTCTTCGAGCTGCAGGACGACGGGACGATCCTCAGCCGCGGCGGGCTGGGCATGCTCTGGTACTCCGCCCAGGAGTTCGCGGACTACTCGATCCGGCTCCAGTTCCGTGACGTGTCACCCGGCACCACGCGGGCCAACAGCGGTGTGTTCATCCGGTTCCCGAACCCGAACCAGCCGCTGGCGGAACGTCCGGAGTGCGGGCGCGTCGGTTCCGCGGCGAACTCGCCGGCCTGGGTCGCGATCTACTGCGGCCATGAGATCCAGCTCTACGACGGTGAGACGGGCGAGCCGCAGAAGACCGGGTCGGTCTACAACTTCGACCCGATCGGGCTGCCCGGCTCGGGCGCCACTCCGAAGGGGGTCTGGAACGACTACGAGATCCGGGTCGAGGGTCAGCACTACACGATCATCCGCAACGGCGTGGTGATCAACGAGTTCGACAACGTCCCTGGCATCGAGTCGTCGCGCGCGGGTGACCCGCCGACCGACCTGCGCCAGTTCCTCAGCGGATACATCGGTCTGCAGAACCACGGCAACAACGACCAGATGGAGTTCCGCAACGTCCGAGTCCGGGAGCTGTAGGACCCGGCGGCCGGCTGGACGGGCGCGACCTCACCCCCCGGGTCGCGCCCGTTCCGGCGGGCCTCGGCCGCCGGGACGCACGGCGTCTCGCGGATTCACGAAAGAGGTGCGGCACTTCATGCTTCAACGACTCTGGGCGGACCTCACCGGCCGCCATCCCTCGACGGGCCGGGCCGGCCGCCGGCGGGTGACGCCCCAGGGCGTCGTCGTCGCGGTGCTGACCATGGCCCTCATGGCGGTCGGCCTGGTGCCGGCCGCGGCCGCCCTGCGCGGCGCGCCGGCGCCCGCGCCGGCGTCGTCCGTCTCCGGCAACGCCGAGACGGCGGCGGCGCAGACCCTGACCTGGACCGCCGACAACAGCGTGACGGCGTACCGGTCGGCCCCGACCTCCGCGGTCGCCGGTCCGACCACGATCGTCTTCGAGAACAGCACGGCCACCGGCAACACCAGCGGCATGCCGCACACGCTGACGTTCGAGACCGGCGACCCGCAGTACAACCAGGACGTCGACGTCAACCTCACGGCGAACCCGTTCGACCCGAACGGCGGCCGGTACGAGGTCGAGGTCAACCTCACGCCGGGCGTGTACAAGTTCTACTGCGCGTTCCCCGGCCACGGCCAGATGACCGGCCTGCTGGTCGTCACCGGCGGCGGGGAGGACACCACGCCGCCGGAGGTGACGGCGACGGTCACCGGCGACCAGAACGCCGACGGCGACTACGTCGGCTCGGCCACGGTGACGGTGAACGCGACCGACGCCGGGTCGGGCGTCGACACCATCGAGTACGAGATCGACGACACCGGGTTCAAGCCGTACACCGGGCCCGTCACCGTCTCCGAGATCGGCGACCACGCGGTGCAGTACCGGGCCACGGACAACGCCGGCAACACCTCACCGGACGGCTCGGTGCAGTTCCGCGTCGTCGAGCCGGAGCCGGAGGACACCACGCCACCGGACATCTCGGCAGCGGTCGCCGGCGAACAGGACGACCAGGGCAACTACATCGGGTCGGCGACGGTCACGGTGACGGCGACGGACGCGGAGTCCGGCGTAGCGTCGGTCGAGTACAACCTCGACAACGGCGGCTGGCAGGCGTACGCGGCACCCGTGCAGGTGACGGCGATCGGCGCGCACACGCTGCAGTACCGGGCGACGGACAACGCCGGCAACGTCGCGCCGGTCGAGTCGGTGCCGTTCACCGTCGTCGAGCCGGAGCCCGACGACACCACCCCGCCGGACATCTCGGCGACGGTCACCGGCGACCAGAACGCCGACGGCGACTACGTCGGGTCCGCGACGGTCACGGTGACGGCGACGGACGCGCAGTCCGGCGTCGCGTCGGTGGAGTACAGCCTCAACGGCGCCGCGTTCGCGCCCTACACCGCGCCCGTCGTGGTGTCGTCCATCGGCGCCCACACGGTGCAGTACCGGGCGACGGACAACGCGGGCAACGTCGCGCCGGTCGAGGCCGTCCAGTTCACCGTCGTCGAGCCGGAGCCCGACGACACCACCCCGCCGGAGGTCGCGGCGGCCGTCACCGGCGAGCAGAACGACCAGGGCGACTACGTGTCGTCGGCGACCGTGACGATCACGGCGACCGACGCCGAGTCGGGCGTCGCGTCCATCGCGTACGCCTTGGACGGCGGCTCGTTCCAGCCCTACACGGCACCGGTCGTGGTCTCGGCCGTCGGCGACCACACCGTGCAGTACCGGGCCACGGACAACGCCGGCAACACCTCGCCGGTCGAGTCGGTCACGTTCACCGTCGTCGAGCCGGAGCCCGACGACACCACCCCGCCGCAGACGTCGGCCACCGTCACCGGTGACCAGAACGCCGACGGCGACTACGTGGGGTCGGCCACGGTGACGATCACCGCGTCGGACGCGCAGTCCGGCGTCGCGTCGATCGAGTACAACCTGGACGGCGCCGGCTTCACCGCCTACACGACGCCGCTGGTCGTCAGCGCGCTCGGCGACCACACTGTGCAGTACCGGGCCACGGACAACGCCGGCAACGTCGCGCCCGTGCAGTCGGTGTCGTTCACCGTCGTCGAGCCGGAGCCGGACGACACCACCCCGCCGGACGTGTCCGCGGCGGTGGCCGGCGACCAGAACCCCGACGGCGAGTACGTCGGGTCGGCGACCGTGACCATCACGGCGACCGACGCCGAGTCGGGCGTCGCGTCCATCGCGTACGCCCTGGACGGCGGCTCGTTCCAGCCGTACACAGCGCCGGTCGTGGTCTCGGCCGTCGGCGACCACGTCGTGCAGTACCGGGCGACCGACAACGCCGGCAACACCTCGCCGGTCGAGTCGGTGGCGTTCACCGTCGTCGAGCCGGAGCCGGACGACACCACCCCGCCGCAGACGTCGGCCGCCGTGACGGGTTCGCAGAACCCGGACGGCGACTACATCGCGTCCGCGACGGTGACCGTCACCGCGTCGGACGCGCAGTCCGGCGTCGCGTCGATCGAGTACGACCTCGACGGCGCGGGCTTCACCGCCTACACGGCGCCGGTCGTCGTCTCGGCCGTCGGCGACCACACGGTGCGGTACCGGGCCACGGACAACGCGGGCAACGTCGCGCCCGTGCAGTCCGTGACATTCACCGTCGTCGAGCCCGAGCCGGACGACACGACGCCGCCGTCGGTCTCCGGCGTGGTGTCGGGCGACCAGAACCCCGACGGCGCCTACGTCGACTCCGCGACCGTGACCGTCACCGCGACGGACACCCAGTCCGGCGTCGCGTCGGTCGTCTACTCGCTCGACGACGGCGCGTTCGTCCCGTACACCGGGCCGGTCGTCGTCTCGTCGGTCGGCGAGCACACCGTCCAGTACCGGGCGACGGACAACGCGGGCAACGAGTCGGAGACCGGATCGGTGACGTTCACCGTCGTCGAGCGTGACGGCGACGCCTGCCCGGACTCCGACACCCGCCCGACGGTGGTCATCGGCAGCCTCGACTCGCTCGTGGCCAACGTCGACCGCGGTGACGGCTGCACCATCAACGACCTCATCGACGACGAGGGCGAATGGCCGAACCACGGCCAGTTCGTCCGGCACGTCACCGAGGTCGCGAACCAGCTGGTCACCGACGGCGTCATCACCGGGCGGGAGCGGGGCATGCTGACCCGCACCGCGGCTGCGTCGGACGTCGGCAGGACGCCGCCCCCGGCCGAGCCGGTCGAGGCGGCCAAGGCGCCGGCCACGGCCGAGCCCGCCGAGCCGTCGATCGAGGAGGCGCTGGAGCACGCCGGTCACCACTAGGAAGGAGACCACGGACGCCCCGGGGACCGCAGCCCCGGGGCGTCCGCGCGTTCTGCGCCGGGCGTGGGGCCGGGGACGCCAGCAGGGGTAGGCGCGGGCGTCCGAGCGAGGAACGAGCGAGGCGGGCGGGGCTGGCGTCCCCGGCCCCACGCCTGCAAGCGACCCGCACCGTCAGTTCAGCGCCGGATCCGGCGGCCGAGCCACCCGTCGTCCGTCGCCACCACCTGGCCGACGACCGCCGTCACCAGGTAGCAGAACGCGACCGCGTACAGCCAGGCCAGGTACGTGAACGCGACGCCGATCGAGCCGAACCGCTCCGCGCTGGACTCCAGTGCCCGCGGCAGCCACACCGCCGACGCCGGGCGGACCGCGATCATCGTCACCGCGAACAGCAGGGCGCCGGGCAGCAGCAGCCGAGGCCGGACGGCGCCGGCCAGCAGCAGCCACGGCAGGAACAGCGCGACCGCCGTGTCCGCCGCGAACGCCGTCACCGACTGCCACGCCCGCGGCTGCGGCAGGCCGTCGGCGAATGCCGCCAGCTGCCGCACCACGACGATCGCCAGCGCCAGGCCCACGACCGCGGCCAGCCAGCGCCAGGCCGAGCCGAGCCGGTTGCGTGGCCGCGGCAGCGACCACACCGCCGTGAACGCCCGCGTCACCGCGCGCGACAGGCTGGTCGCCGAGATCAGCACGATCAGCACGCCGACCACCCCGAACGCCGCACCCGACGCTCCCGTCACCGCGTCGTCCAGCACCGCCTTCGACTCGTCCGGGATCCGCAACGCCTCCGCCGTCGCGTCCGACGCACTGGCCCCGGCCCACGTCGCGAACAGGATCAGGATCGGCAGCACCGAGCTGAACAGCTGCGCCGCCACCGTCATCGCCCGATCGAACACGTCGATGCGCACGCACCCGGCCGCGCTGGTGATCGCGACCCGCCCCGGCCAGCGGTGCAGCAGCCAGGCGGGCGCCCGGATCGGCCCGTTCTCGTCCATCGACACGGCCCATCCCACCGCGCCGCGCCCCGTTCCGGCCCACCCGCCGCGGGTGATGTCCGGCCACCCCTTGCGGGTGGCGGCCGGCCACCCGCTGCGGGTGGCGCCCGGCCGCCCGGCGAGGATGTCTCCATGGCGTTGGCGACCGCGTTCACGGACCTGTTCCAGCTGCGGCATCCGATCGCGCTCGCGCCGATGGGCGGCTCGGCCGGTGGCGCCCTGGCCGCGGCGGTGTCGCAGGCCGGCGGCCTCGGCCTCCTGGGCGCCGGCTTCGGCGACCGCGAGTGGCTGGACCGCGAGGTGCCGATCGTCGCGTCGCGGCCCGGGCTGCCATGGGGCGCCGGATTCCTCACCTGGGGCATCCAGGACGGCGCGGTGGAGCACGTCCTGGAGCACGGCCCGCGGGCCGTCATGCTGTCCTTCGGCGACCCCACTCCGTACGCCGAGCGGATCCGTGCGGCCGGCACGGCGCTGATCCTGCAGGTCACCGACCTCGAGGAGGCCAGGCAGGCGGTCGATCTCGGCGCCGACGTCATCGTGGCCCAGGGCACCGAGGCCGGCGGGCACGGCGCCCGGCACGGCCGCTCCACGCTGCCGTTCGTGCCGGTCGTCGTGGACCTGGCGGCGCCGGTGCCGGTGCTGGCCGCCGGCGGCATCGCCGACGGCCGCGGGGTGGCCGCCGCCCTCGCTCTGGGCGCGGCCGGCGCGCTGATCGGCACCCGATTCCAGGCGACGGCCGAGGCGCTGGTCGACCCCGTCATCGCCCAGGCGATCGTCGACGGCTCGGCCGAGGACACCGAGCGCAGCACCGTCCTCGACCTCGCCCGCGGCTCCGACTGGCCGTCGCGGTATCCGGCGCGCACGCTCGGCCACCCGTACCTCGACCGATGGCGCGGCCGGGAGGCCGACCTCGCCCGCGACCCCCAGGCCCGGCAGCACTACCAGGACGACGTCGCGCGCGGCGCCATCCCGTCCCTCCCCGTCTGGGCCGGCGAGGGAGTCGACCTCATCACCGACCTCCCCGCCGCCGCCGACCTCGTCGCCACCCTGGCCGCCCAGGCCGAGGACGCACTGGCCCGAGCAGGCCGCCGCCCGCCGCAGCTGCCGAGGTAAGGTGCTCGGGCGTGAGCGCGGGGCGGTAGCTCAGCCGGTTAGAGCAGGGGACTCATAATCCCTGGGTCGTGGGTTCGAGTCCCACCCGCCCTACCAGCGCACCCACACGGACGCGCCGACGTCGTCGTCAACGCGGCCGTCATGCTGTCGACGAACTGCTGGGTGTTCTGTTTGCCCTGCTCGCGGTACTCGATGGCCTGGAACAGGCAGTCCAGCTTGTCGGCGTCGACGACCCGTTGGATGCCGTCCCGCACCGCGTCGGGCGCCTCGGCCACCTGGTCGGCAGCGCTACCTCGGCCGGATCCCCGGCGATCCACCAGCCTGCGCCCGTCGCCATCGGCCACCCCGCGCCGATCGTCGCGCCGGCACACCATCGATCGGGTGAGATCCTGGGCGCCGCGACGGCCATGATCGGGCCCTGACGTTAGGATGGTCGAGGGGTTCACCGGTCAACCTTCGAGAGGACGTCATGGGCGAGCTTGCACCACTGCCCGACCGGCCGCTGCGCCGGCGCGAACCGGCGACGGTCGAGCTGACGCGGGAGCTGCTGACGTATCTCGCGTCCGGCGACGTGACGCCGGGGCAGCGGCTTCCGGGTGAGCGTGCGCTCAGCGAGGCGCTGGGGGTGGGCCGCGCGGCGCTGCGTGAGGCCATCAAGTCGCTCATCCTGCTCGGCGTGCTGGAGCAGCGCCAGGGCGACGGCACGTATCTGGCGAAGGAGCCGTCGAGCCTGCTGCCGAAGGTCATCGAGTGGGGGGTGCTGCTCGGGAACAACCAGCTCACCGACCTCATCGAGGCCCGCCAGCTGCTCGAGGTGACGTTGGCGCCGCAGGCGGCGCGCAACCGCAGCGCGGCGGCCGCGGCCCGGCTGACGCAGCTGGTCGAGGAGATGCGGGCGGCCAGCCACGACTACGACCGGTACATCGAGGCCGACGTGGAGTTCCATCTGGAGCTGGCCGCGGCGTCGGGCAACGAGGTGCTGACGGGCGTGCTGAGCAACATCCGGTCGCTGATCGAGGCGTGGGCGCACCGGGTCATCGAGTCGGCGCAGGAGACGGAGTCGTCGCTGGCCATGCACGTGCCCGTCCTCGAGGCCGTCGTCGAGCAGGACGAGGAGCGGGCACGTGCGGCCATGCAGGCGCTCATGGACCGCGCGACCCGGCGGCTGCGGCTGTCGCTGCCGGCCGCCGAGCAGCGCGCCGTCGAGGGCTGAGCGTCACCAGAGGGTCTGGCCGCCCTCGATCACCAGGTTGTGGCCGGTCATGTAGTCCGACGCCGGGCTGGCGAGGTACACGATGCCGCCCTGGAGGTCCTCGACCTCGCCCAGCCGGCCCGCCGGGATGGAGCGCACCCACTCGTCGACGAGCGGGGCGAGGTCGGGCGACTGCTCGATCAGCGCGGTCCGGATGATCCCCGGCGACATGCAGTTCACCCGGATGCCGCGCGGCGCCCACTCGGCGGCCAGCGTGCGCGTGAGGGTGACCACGGCGCCCTTGGACGCGTTGTACGAGACCTGCTTCTGCGGGTGCGGGACGATCAGCGAGGCCATCGACGCGGTGTTGACGATCTTGCCGTAGCCGTGCGGGAACATCGCCCGTGCCTCGGCCTGGCAGGCGAGGAACACGCCCCGGGTGTTCACCGCGAAGACGCGGTCCCACTCGTCCAGCGTGGTCTCCTCCGCCGCCGAGTTGAGGTTGATCCCGGCGTTGTTGACGGCGATGTCGAGCCGGCCGAAGTGCGCGACGACCTGGGCGACGAAGGCGTCGATCTGCTCGGGGTCGGACGCGTCGGCGCCGACGGCGAGCGCGGCGACCCCGCTCTCGCCGAGCCCGGCAACCACCTGCTCGGCACGTCGCAGGTCCAGATCGATCACCGCGACGTTCGCGCCGGCCTCGCCGAGGGCGTGCGCGAACGCCCGCCCGATGCCCATGCCGGCGCCGGTGATCAACGCGGTGCGTCCGGTGAGGTCGAACCGGCCGAGGATCCCGCTCGTGCTCACTGTGCTGCCTCCTTGACGTCGTGACGGGCGCCGTCCAGCGCCCCGGCCGCCGCCACGAGCTCACGGGCGGCCCGGCCGAACAGGTCGATCGAGGTGATGAGGAACACCGACGCACCCAGAGCGTGCCATTCCTTGATCTCGTGTGCGGACTTGACCAGCACCGCCGCGGCGGTCCGCTCGCTGCGGACGACCTCGCCGACGACCTGTTCGACGGCGGCGCGGACCCGCGGGTGGTCGCCCTGCCCGGGGAAGCCGAGCGACGCGGACAGGTCGCCCGGCCCCACCCAGACGCCGTTGACGCCGGGGGTCGCGACCATCTCGGCCGCGTTGCGCACCCCGGCCTCGTCCTCGACCTGCACGACGACGACGGTCTGCGCGGCGACCCGGGCGAGGTACTCGTCGATCGGCTCGTCGCCGTACCGTCCGCCCCGGGTGCTCACCGCGAGCCCACGTCGGCCGCGCGGCGGGTAGTGGGCGCTGGCGACCGCCTCGCCCGCCCCCGCGGCGTCGGCGACGTGCGGGACGATCACCCCGGCGGCCCCGGCGTCGAGCGCCCGGAGGATGTCGAGCGGTGAGTTCGACCCGACCCTGACCAGCGCGTCGATGCCGGCGCTGCCGGCGGCGCGCAGGTGGTGCTCGAGCAGCAGATCGTCGCCGGCCCCGTGCTCGGTGTCGATCACCACCAGGTCGAACCCGAGGTACCGGGCCTGCTCGACCAGCGCGGGGTTGGGCATCTTGACGATCAGCCCGAGCACCGGGTCGCGGTCCCGGAGGCGGTCCGCGAGCGAACGGCTGCGGTTCGGATCAGGCACTGCGGTCTCCTTCTGCGAGCCGGGTGACGGTGACCGCGAGGCTGGTGCGGTCGCCGACGTTGCCGGGGAACACGACGTAGGGCAGCTCCGGCCGGGAGCCGTCGAGCAGCCGCCACACCGGCACCATCCCGGGGAACAGCTGGCCGAGGACGACGGCCCGGGTCGCGCCGAGTGCCCGCGCGGGGACGTCGTGCGAGGTGATGCCGCCCTTGGCTACGAGGAAGCCCAGCTCCGTCGTCTCGGCGATCCGGCGTACCGTCTCGGTGAGGGCGGCGGCCACCCGCCCGCTGGTGGTGATCGGGTCCGCGCCGGCGACGACCTGCCGGGACGTCCGCAGCACCGTCGTGACCGACGGCACGGCGGCCCGGACGGCGGCGGCCGCCCGCCCGATCTCGGCTTCCCGCGCCGCCTCGTCGACGGCGGCGACCACCCTGGCGTCGAGCTCGACGAGCGACACCGGCCGGCTCCGCCGCAGCTCGTCCACCTGGACGTTGGTGAGCCCGGTGTGGCTTCCGACGACGACCAGCCCGCTGGCCGCCGGTCCGTCGCGGCCCGGCCACGGCTCGGGCAGCGGCCGCCCGGCGAGCGCCCGGACCGCCGTGGGGCCGGTCCGGTAGACGACACGCAGGCCGTCGTCCTCGGCCAGCGCACAGCCGGCCGCCAGCGCGGCGAGGTCGCCGCCGGTCACCGCCTCGGCGATCCAGACGTCGTCGTGGTGTCCGCGACGCAGCTCGTCGCGGACCAGCTCGGGGCCGGAACCGCCGCGTAGCAGCGCCAGATCGAGCACCCGCACACGGGCGACGTCGTCGCGCAGCCGGGCACGCACCCAAGCGGCGAGGTCCACGTCGTCGTAGCCGAACGCCGGGTCCGCGGCGTATTCGGTGGCGGCAGCCGGGACGAACACACCGTCGCCGACCCACTGCACACCGCGGGCGGTGACCCGGCCGGCCTCGACGAAGGCCGGCGCGAAGACGACCCGCTGCCGTTGCGGCGAGCCGGCCGCCGCCCGGACGGCCGCCACCTCCTCCCGCACGTGCCCGCGCAGGGTCGAGTCGCTCCGGCTCACGTACCGCACCGGCCGGCCGAGCCGCTCGCCGGCCCGGCCGGCCGCCGCCGCCGCGTGCGACGTCACCCGGCTCGCCTCGGACGCGGGCAGCGCCCGGCTGTTCGTCAGCACGAAGGCGAGGTCATGCCCCCGCGCCGCCCAGGCGAGGTCGCCGGCGGTCCACTCCCCCATGACGACCGGCACGTCGCGGACGCACTGGGTGCCGGTGGGGTCGTCGTCGATCACGACGGTCCAGGTGCGCCGCCGCGCGGCGGCGGCCCGCACGGCGGCCAGGTCGTCCGCCTCGCGCCGTGCGGTGGGCGGCCGGTCCAGCTCGGCGAGCGTCACCGCCGGGCTAGTCATGGACGACCGTGTAGCCGCGGCCGATGTCCCCGGGCGCCTCGTACCCGTCCGCCGTCACGATGAGGGTGTCCTCCAGCTTCACGAAGCCGACCACCGGGTCCTCGATCCAGGTCTCGATGGACAGCACGTTGCCCTCGGCCAGCGGGGTGTGCGCGTGGTCGGCCGGGTAGGGCACCGGGCCGGTCGCCGTCAGCCGCGGCACCTCGTGGGTGATCAGGCCCATGCCGTGCGCCAGGAACGTCATGGTCGCGGCGTATGGGCTGGCGGCCACCAGGTCGGCCGCGATCTCGTAGATCGCCGAGCCCGGGCTGCCGGCCCGGACCACGGTCCGGACCTGCTGCTGGACGTGCTCGATCTCGGCCATCAGCTCGACCATGCGGTCGGTCGGCTCCCCGTGGACGGCCATCCGGGCGAGGTCGCCGATGTAGCCGTCGAACATGCCGCCGCTGTCGAGCGAGAGCACGGTGCCGGGGCGCCACGGCTCCTGCGACGGTGCCCGGTTGAGGCTCGGGCCGGTGGCGATCAGGCAGTAGTCGAAGACCAGCCCGCGGCTGGTCTGCTGGCGGCGGAACTCCTCGACGATCTGGTGCCTGGTGAGGCCCGGGCGGACCGTGGCGAAGGTGGCCAGCATCGAGTCGATGATCCCCTCCGACGCCGTCCGGACCAGCGCCAGCTCCGCGGCGGACTTCCGCCCGCGCAGCGACTCCAGGATCGGGTGCGCGTCGACGAACTCGGCGTCCGGCAGCTCGCGCCGCAGTTCGTCCAGGGCGTCGGCCGGGATGAACGCGTACTCGACCGCGATGCGCCCGGTCGCGGCGCCGCGGCGGGTGATCGCGGCGGCCGCCACGCGGGCCGAGTCGAGGCTGGACCAGCTCACGTTCTGGATCTCGCCGACCCAGAGCGGCTGCACGTCGGTGCCCCAGTCCTCGTTGCCGCAGCCGACGTAGAAGGCGTCCTCCGGCCGGCCCGCGACGTACCCGACGACGGGCAGGTAGCGGCTGACCCCGATGGCGTCCATACCGGCGAAGAAGAAGTAGCGGTAGCCGCCGAGCAGGTACTGGACGTTGTGCCGCGTGGTCGCGAGGACGACGTCGACCCCGGCCTCCTGCAGCAGCTCGTCGAGTCGCTCGGCCGCGAACGGTGCGGACACCTGACCTCCTGGTGGACGGTGCGACGATCGGTCAGTCATGGTTCTCCGTGCAGTCGGGCACTTCGGGTTGCGCGCTGCCGGCGTCGATCTCCTCGATCAGCGCCAGCACCTGTGCGGCGGTGTCCTCGGTGATCAGCGGCTGCGAGGGGATCTCGCAGAGGGCGGCGACGTCCTCGTCGGCCGCGAGCCGGCTGGCCACCTGGATCGCCGTCGCGCCGAAGATCTCGCTCGGATAGCTGGTGCTGGCGTCCTGGATCTCGCCGTTCGAGATCAGCTCCAGGTTGGCCGTCTGCCCGTCGCCGCCGATCACCGCCAGGTCCGCGCCTGCGGCGCGCAGCGCCTCGATGCCGCCGAGCAGCGCGATGTCGGTGTCGCTGAAGATGCCGGCCAGCTCCGGATGGGCGGTCAGCATGTTCTCGGTGAGCTTGCGCGCCTTGGTCGGGTCGCACTGGGTCTCGCCGATCTGGACCTGGGTGATGTTCGCCGGCAACCCGTCCGCGAACGCGGAGCGGCGCCCGTCCATCTGGGCGTTGCCGATCCCGCAGCCGATGACGCCCAGCTCGCCGCCCTCGGGCAGCAGCTCGCCCATGTACTCCCCCGCGGCGCGGTAGCCGGCGGACTCGTCGTAGGCGATGTGCACCGTCGGCTCGAGGTCGGGGATCTCCTGGATCATCGAGATCACGTCGATCCCGGCCTCCTCGGCCTTGTTCAGGACGGGCGACAACTGCGCCGCGTACTCGCCGGGGTCGACCACGATGACGTCGAACTGCTGGGTGATCGCGTCCTCGACCTTCGCGATGATCGGCGACGGGTCGCGCCGCTGTGGGCCGGCCTGAACGTCGACCTCGACGCCCAGCCGGTCGGCCTCGGCGCGCGCGCCGGCCGCCTCGCGGCTGTACGCCTCGTCGTTGAGCGTCGGCAGCAGGTACATGACCTTGATCTCGGCGTCCGTCGCGGCCTCACCGCGCGCGGAACACGCGGCCAGGCCGCCGGCCACGGCACAGGCGCAGACGACCGCCGTTGCGGTCCTCGTCAACTGGTTCATGGGTGCCCTTCCTGGTCGAATTGGTGGTGCGGCGATCCGACGATCATCGAGACGAGCCGGTGCTCGTTCTCCTTGCTGGCGACCGCGTTCCCGACGACCCGGCCCTGCCGCAGGACGGTGGCCCGGTCGGCGATCTGGAGGACGTGCTCCATGTTGTGGGAGATCAGGACGACCGACATCCCTCGCTCCGGCAGCGACCGCACCAGCTCGATCACCTGCCGGCTCTCCCGGATGCCGAGCGCCGCGGTGGGCTCGTCCAGCACGACGACCCGGCTGGCGAACGCCGCCGCCCGGGCCACCGCCACCGCCTGCCGCTGGCCGCCGGACATCAGGCCGATCGGCTGGCGCGGGTCGGGGATGGTGACCTTGAGCTCGGCCGACGCCGCCTTCCAGGCCGCGAGCATCTGACGGTTGCGCAGGTAGCCCAGCGGCCCGAGCCAACGCGGCGTGCGGTGCTCGCGGCCCATGAACATGTTGGCGAGGACGTCGAGGTTGTCGAAGACCGCGAGGTCCTGGTAGACGGTCTCGATCCCGGCGCCGCGCGAGTCCGCGGGGCTGCGGAAGTGCACCGCCTCGCCGTCGAGGCGCAGCTCGCCCGCGTCCAGTTGGTGCACGCCGGCGATGACCTTGACCAGGGTCGACTTCCCGGCCCCGTTGTCGCCCAGCAGCGCGACGATCTCGCCCTGGTGCAGCTGGAAGTCGACGCCGTTCAGAGCGGTGACGTGGCCGAACGTCTTGTACGCGCCGGCGATCTGCAGCAGCGGCGTGGTGGTCGTCGCCGGGCTCATCGTTCCACCTCCAGCGCGGTCAGCCGCTTCACCCGTTCCTCCAGCCGCCGGCGGATCACGTCGAGCTCGAGCGCGGCGAGCACGATCACGCCGACGGCGACCTGCTGCATGTAGGGGCTCACGCCGAGCAGGTCCAGGCCGTTGCGGATGGTGCCGAGGATCAGGGCTCCGACCAGTACGTTCACGACGGTCCCGCGGCCTCCGAAGAGGCTCGCGTCGCCGATGACGACGGCGATGATCGAGTCCAGCTCGGCGCCCGTCCCGGCCAGCGGGGTCGCGGTGTTGGTACGTCCGGCGGCGATGATCCCGGCGCACGCTGCGGTGACCCCGGAGATGACGAACGCCGCCATCGTGATGCGGCCGACCGGCAAGCCCATCCGCGTGGCGCCCTCCGGGTTGCCGCCCAGCGCGTAGAGCCACCGGCCCCACTGCGTCCGGGTCGTGACGTACCAGAGCAGCAACCCGAGGACGCCGACGAGCAGCACCGGCGTCGGCACCGGGCCGAGTTCGCCGCCGCCGATCGTCGTGATCAGGTCCGGCAGGCCGACGACGGCGGTGCCGTCGGTGAGCAGCTGCGCCGCTCCGGCTGCCGCGCCGAGCGTGGCCAGCGTGACGATGAACGGCTGCGGCAGCCGGCCCCACACGATCACGGCGCCGTTGATGGTCCCGATCAGCGCCCCGCCGAGCAGTGCGAGCAGGAGGAACTGCCAGCCGTTGCCGGTGCCGCCGACGACGGCGGCGAACACCACCGAGAACCCGATGACCGAGCCGACCGAGATGTCGATGCCCCTGATGAGCACGACGATCAGCTGGCCGAGCGCGAGAGCCATCACGATCGAGCTCTGCGCGCCGAGGTTCTGCAGGTTGCCGGAGGTCAGGAAGTACGGCGAGGCCACGGTGAAGACCACCGCGAGGATCGCCAGCAGCAGCGTCGGGCCCAGGCGGATCACCGCCAGCAGCAGCCGCGCGGAGGCGGCCTGCCGGCCGTCGCCCGGTGGTGCGGGCGCGTGCTCGGTGCCTGGGTCGGAGCGACGCTCGATGAACGCTCGGATCAAGGGTGTCCCTCTCGGGTCATGGAGTGCCGGGCGCGGGAGCCGGGACGGCGCCGTGGCAGCCGCGGTGGATGTCGTCGTAGGCGGCACCCTAGGGTTCCGACAAGAATTGGTCAACCGGTTGACCGATCCTGTTCATGCTCCGTACGCTGGCCGACGTGACGATGGAACTGGCGATCGAGGGCGGCACGGCCGCCTTCGGACACGAACCCCCTCGGTATCCGCGCTTCTCGGCGGCGATCCTGGAGCGACTGGTCCAGGTGATCAGCACCGGGCCGACCCAAGGGCTCTCCAAGCACCATCCGGTCGTCGGAGAGTTCGAGCGGGCACTGGCCGAATTCCACGAGGTGCCGCACTGCCTGAGCGCGAGCTCCGGGCACGGCGCGCTGCAGTCCGCGCTGATCGGGCTGGAGATCGCCGACGGCGACCACGTCATCACGTCGCCGTACTCCTGGGGCGCGTCGGTGTCGTGCATCCTCCACAACGGCGCGGTCCCGGTCTTCTGCGACGTGAGCGCCGAGACCGGCCTCATCGACCCGGACGGCCTGGAGCCGGCCCTGACGCCGCACACCCGCGCCGTCCTGGTGCCGCACCTGTACGGGCAGGTCAGCGACATGACGGCGATCCTCGACTTCGCCGGCCGCCACGACCTGGCCGTGATCGAGGACGGCAGCCAGGCGCACGGCGCCCGCCACCGCGGCCGGCGCCTGGGCTCGCTCGGCGACGCCGCCGGCTTCTCGATCAACGGCGTCAAGCCGCTGGCGACGACCGAGGGCGGCTATCTGGTCACCCGCCACGAATCCGTCTACTGGACGCCGACCATCAGCGCCCAGCACGCCGGGCGAGGCGAGCTGATCGGGCGCGCCAGCGAACCGGGCTTCCCCGACGACTTGCGCGACCTCGTCGACACGCTCGTCTACACCTACCGGCCCAACCTCGCCTCACTGATCCTGGCGCTGGACCAACTGCCGCACGTCGACGAGCTCAACGCGAACCGGCGCGCCAACGCCGAGGCGCTGCGGAAGAAGATCGACGGCCTCGACCTGTTCGCGATGCCGGCCCATCCGGCCGACGACTCGCCCGTCTACCACATGGTGACGATCAACGTCCGCGTCCCCGAGTGGCGCGACGCGATCCTGCGGGTGCTCCAGGCCGAGGGCGTCCCGGCGGTCTCGTACGTGGCCCGCGGCCTCAACGAGTCGCCGCGGCTGAGCCCGTCGTACGCCGGGCCGAAGGTGATGTGGACCGGCGCCATCCGGCGCTCCGGATACGACGCGACGGCGGCGGACCTCCCCGGCATGCGGGCGAAGGTGGCCGCGTCGATCGAGATCCCGTGGAACTACGTCGAGGAGAACGAGGACCTCACCACCGACCTGGCGCACGCCTTCGCGAAGATCCAGGCCAACACCGGCGCGCTGCGGCGGCTCGCCGCATGACCGGCCGGCTCGCTCGCGCCGCGGCCGGGCCGCACGACGGCTACCGGTCCCGCTTCCACGGCCGGATCGTCGACGTCCACACGCACTTCTCCGTCGGCGCCCGTGACGCGGCCGTCGCCGCCGTGCGGGCCGCGGGCCTCGGCGGGCTGGTCAACCTCGTCGGAGCCTGGCCGCCGCAGCCGTTCGAGGAGTGGCGGGCCGGCTGGAGCGGAGACCGCACGGTCGCCGGGATGGTCCTCTTCCACGCCCCCGACCTCTCGGGCATCGGTTCCCCCGGCTTCGAGCGGGACCTCGCCGCCGACGTCCAGCACGCCTTCGAGCTGGGCGCCCGCGGCCTCAAGATCTGGAAGCAGCTGGGCCTCTGGCTCACCGACGCGCACGGCGACCGGGTCGCCGTCGACGACGAGCGGCTGGCGCCGATGTGGGAGTGCGCCGCGCGGCACCGGCGTCCGGCCGGCATCCACATCGCCGACCCGGAACCGTTCTTCCAGCCCGTCGCGCCGGACAACCCGCGCTACACCGAGCTGCTGGAACGACCCGACTGGTCCTTCGCCGGCGAGGAGTTCCCCAGCCTGGAGACGCTGCACGACGAGTTCGAGCGGCTGGTGTCGGCGCATCCGGCGACGGACTTCGTCGCGCTGCACGGCGGCTGCTTCATCCCGTTCGACCGCCTGCACCGGATGATGCGGCGGTATCCGAACCTCTGGCTGGAGACGTCGGCGCGCGTCCTCGACCTCGCCCAGGAGCCGGCAGCGGCCCGGACACTGCTGTGCGACTTCGCCGACCGGGTGCTCTTCGGCAGCGACTACGCGCGCATGGCCGGCTGGCTGGACCAGCCGCTGCCCGGCGAGTACCCCGACCTCACCCGGGCCTTCTACGCACGGAACCTGGCCTTCTACGAGACCGGCCTGGACGGGATCGGCAACCCGTTCCCGTTCCAGTCCGAGGCGACGATCCGCGGCCTCGACCTGCCCGACGACGTCCTGGAGAAGCTGTACTTCCGGAACGCGCAGCGGTTGCTGGACCTGCCGGCTACCTGAGCACGGAGTCGACGAAGGTGGCGAGGTTGCGGCGGGCGCGGGCGATCTTCTCCTCGACCGGGCTGGTCTCGAACGGCTGGACGCCGACGATGGCCTGCTTGCGGCCGCGGACGTAGAGGGAGCAGGCGAGGTCGGCGCAGAGGTACTGGCCGACGCTGTTGCCCTGGCGGCCGGCCTCGCCGGCGCGGCGGGCGGTCATCAGCGACACGCCTCCGCCGGTGTGTGCCGTCATGCAGAGCGAGCACATGCTGCTGTGCGTGAAGCCGCGGCCGGACTTCGGGTTCGCCCGCAGCGTGACGCCGAGCAGTCCGCCGTCGTCGCGTTCGGTGACGATGTAGGCGCGGTCGGGCGCGCCGGGGTCGCGCCAGCCGAGGAAGTCGAGGTCGTCCCACGGCTGGTCGGCGAGGTCGCGAGGGAGGTTCAGCCGCTGCGCCTCGCCCTTGGAGCAGTTGACGAAGCTGCGGCGGATGTCCTTCTCGATGACCGGCCTCATGCTCGCGACGCTAACCCGGCCGATTTCGGCGAGCAACGCAATTAGCGCTCACGCGAACAGGATGCGCCGAGCCGCTGCCCGGCCGGGCGGCGTGCGCAGCAGCGCGAACCCCGCGGCCGCGGCGGCCGGCGTGCGCACCCGGGCCAGTCCCTGCCGCAACGCGAGCCGGCCGCGGAATCGGGCCCGCAGCTCGGCGCCGTCGTAGTGGGCGAGGGCGTCGGGGCGCCCGGTCCGCAGGGCGTCGTCGAGGACGGAGGCGGCGCGCTCGGACAGCCGCAGGCAGGGGTCGAGCCCGCCGGCCGTCAGCGGCGAGACGGCGCCCGCGGCGTCGCCGACCAGCAGGCCGTCGGGGCCGCTGATGCGCCGCAGCATGCCACCGACCGGGATCGGGCCGCCGCGCCGCTCGACCTCGGCCTCGGCCGGACGCCGCAGGCCGTCGAGGCCGGGCGCCGCGGCGCTGAACCGGGCCAGCGCCCGGCGCATGCCGTCGGGGAAGCGGTCGGCGTACCCGGCGACGCCGACGTGCGCGTGCCGGCCGTCGTCGACGACCCAGGCGAGGTAGCCGGGGGCGAGCGCGGGGTCGACGACGCAGTGGAAGGTCGGCGGCCGCTCCCCCGCCGGGACGGCGAACACCTCCTCGGCGCCGGTGAGCAGGTGCTCGTTGCGGTCGAGGGCGAGGTCGCGCGCCACCCGCGAGCGCGCGCCGTCGGCGCCGACGACGAACCGCGCCCGCACCCGCTGCGGCCCGTCCGGCCCGCTGAGCAGGTACGACGACCGTCCGCGTCCCTCGTAGCGGGTGCCGAGCAGCACCCGTACGCCCGCCGCTTCCGCCGTCCGCGCGCCCGCCCCGTACAGCGCCGCCATGTCGCCGACGCGGTACTCGTCGCGCTCGCTGACCAGCGTGACGGGGCGGCGCCGGCTGGGCGGATAGAGGACGACGCGGCGGATCGGCGGGCCCAGGTGCTCGGGCGGCAGCGCGAAGTCGTCGAGCGTGCGGCGGACGAAGATCCCGGTGGTGCGGACGGCGCCGCCGAGCCGCGCCCGCCGCTCGGCCAGCAGCACGTCGTGACCGGCGCGCGCCAGCAGCGTCGCCGTGTGCAGCCCGGCCAGCCCGGCGCCGACGACCAGCACGTCGGCCCTCACTCGTCACCGTCCGGGACCCATTCGAGCAGGTCGCCGGGCTGGCAGCCGAGGACCCGGCACATCGCCTCCAGCGTGCTGAACCGGACCGCCTTCGCCCGGCCGTTCTTCAGGACGGCGACGTTGGCCGGCGTCAGCCCGACCCGTTCCGCGAACTCGCCGACGCTCAGCTTCCGCTTCGCCAGCTCGACGTCGATGCGCACGACGATGGGCATCAGATCACCGCGTCCATGTCCGCACGCAGCGTGGTGGCCTGCCGGAGCAGCGCCCGCATGACGATCATCAGCAGCACCAGCGCTCCCCCGGCCAGCACGACCCCGAACAGCAGCACCGGCAGCCCCGGCCCGTCGACCAGCACGCTCACCGAGACGAACGCGGCCAGCGCCAGCGCCCACGCGACGACCATGGTCGCCACGATCGCGTTCACCCAGACGAACGCGGCCTCGCTGAAGATGCGCCCGGCCCGGACCATGCCGAGCAGCCGCCAGGTGCAGACGATGACGACCTGCACGCACACCAGCTCGACGACGGAGAACGCCAGCGCCGGCCACTGCAGGAACGCGAGGTCGGGCTCGTCGTCGGCGAGGGAGGCGAGTGTCGGCGGCAGGACGGCGACCTGCGCCACGACCAGTCCGGCGAACAGCAGGACGAGCAGGACGCGGAGCGGGCCGACGGCCCGGTGCGTGGACGGCATGCGCCGACTTTCGCCCGATATCAATCGAAAGTCAATAGATTTCGCTCGATGATCCGCCCACGGCGGCCGGCTGCTTGCGGGGAATCCCCCGCGCCGCGAACAGGGCGGCCAGCGCCAGCAGGGCCAGCAGCGAGAGCGCCGAGCGCAGACCGTCGACGCGCGCCTCGGCGTTGGCGTCGACGACCGCCGCGGTGACGTCCGCGGGGACGCCGGCGTCGTCGAGCGCGCTGGTCAGCTGGTCGTCGGAGACGAACGGCACGCCGCCGGCCAGCTCGGCCTCGGCCTGTGTGGTCAGCTCCGCCGGGACGTCCGGGTCGGCGCGCACGTTCGTGAGGAACGACGTCGTCAGCGCCGCGATCAGCACGGCGCCGGCCAGCGCCGTCCCGATCGACGACCCGAGGAACATCACGCTGTTCTGGACGCCGCCGACCTCGTCGCTGCGCTCGTCCGGCACCGACGACACCGTGACGCTGCCCAGCTGCGACGCCAGCGCGCCGATGCCGAGCCCGGCCAGGATCAACGGCCAGCTGACGATCTCGGCTCCGGCGTCGGCGTCGAGCACCGCGACCAGCCACACGATGCCGGCGCACATCGACAGGAAGCCGGCCCGCACGACCAGCCGCGGCGACGCGCCGGGCAGCAGCTTCGGGATCCCGAGCGCCGTCGCGAGCAGCGCCAGCGACAGCGGCAGGATCCGCACGCCCGTCTCGATCGCCGACAGCCCCAGGGCGACGGAGAGGAACAGCGGCACGGTGAAGAACACCCCCGCCAGCACCACGTACTGGAAGAGGAACGCGACCAGCCCGGCCCGCAGGACGCCGTTGCGCAGCAGCGCCGGGTCGAACAGGATCGCCCGGCCGGCGTCGCGCCGCCGGCGCTCCCAGGCGGCGAACCCGAGCAGCACCAGGCCTCCGGCGAGCAGCAGCCAGATCACCGGCGACAGGCCGAGCCAGACCGGGGCGTCCGGCTTCGGGTTGACGAACCCCCAGGTCCCGGACCGGATGACGGCGAAGACGACGAGGCCGAGCCCCAGCGCCGACAGCACGGTGCCGACGACGTCCAGCCGCGCCGAGCGGTCGCCGGGCGCGTCGGCCAGCCGCCGCGTCAGCACCAGGATCGCGCCGACGATCAGCACCTCGCCCGCGAACACCCACCGCCACGACGCGTACGTCGTCAGCGCCCCGCCGATCAGCGGACCAAGCGCGACGGCGATCGCGCCGGCCGCCGCCACCAGCCCGTACGCTCGCGGCCGGGCGCCGCGGTCGAAGTTCGTCGCGATGAGAGCGACGATCGCCGGCATGATCAGCGCCGCGCCGACGCCCTCCAGCACGGACCAGCCGACCAGCAGCACCGTCAGGTTCTGCGCCAGCGACGTCGTCAGCGATCCGCAGCCGTAGACGACGCAGCCGATCGCGAACGCCCGCTTGCGCCCCAGGATCTCGCCGATCTTCCCGCCGGTGATCATCAGCGACGACATCACCAGCGTGTAGAACGTGATGGCGGACTGGATCCCGGTGACGGTCGTGTCGAGGTCCGCGGCGACGGTGGCGATGGACACGTTCATGACCGAGCTGTCCAGCGCCATCAGGAACTGCCCCGACGCCAGCGTCAGCAGGATCAGCCCCGACGCTGCCTGCGCCGGGCCCGCCGCGACCGGCCCTCTGGACTCCACCATGAGGCACCCCCGTCCAGGACTCGCATCTCAGCGTGCCCTGGACGGGGCGGCCCGCCCTCACCCGTCGCGTGGGAGAGCGGACGGGCCCGGCCTCAGCTCGCCGGGCCGGTGCCGACGTTGAGGATGTTGCCGTCGGGATCCTTGAACCAGGCGCCGCGGAACGGCCCCATCTCGGCGATGCCGTGCTCGTCGGTCTTGAGCCCCGGCAGGTCGTACTGCTCGAACATGACGCCCTTGCCCGCCAGCTCCGCCACCGTCGCGTCGGCGTCGTCCACCATCCACGTCGCCACCGTCTGCGTCGCGCCGCCGGCGAACTCGCTGGCGTAGAGCAGGAACCGGGTGCCGCCGGATCGGTACAGGATGCCGCCGGTGGCGTCCTCCATCTCGGGACTGAACCCCAGGGTCTTCTCGTAGAAGGCCCGTGCCCGCGCGAGGTCGCCCGTCGCGATCGTCGCGTAGACCGGATAGTCATTCAGCATGACCACCACCCCCTCCTCGAACGTACGCGCCTCACGACGCGATGGCCAGGGGTGACGGGGGTCCACGCAGCGGGACGACTAGGCTGCGCCGGATGATCACCGTCGTCGACTACGACCCCGGCTGGCCCGAACGGTTCGCGCGCCTGCGCGACGAGTACGCGACGGCGATGGCTACGGCCGGGGTGCCGGTCGTCGCCGTCGAGCACGTCGGCAGCACGTCGGTGCCGGGCCTCGCCGCGAAGCCGGTCATCGACTGCGACATCGTGGTCGCCCGCGCCGCCGTCGGCGCCGCGTCCGAGGTGCTGACCGGACTCGGCTTCCGTCCGCTCGGCGAACTCGGCATCCCGCTGCGGTGGGCGTTCGCGGAACCGGACCGGCTGGCCGGCACGAACACCTACGTGATCGTCGAGGGGTCCCTGGCGCTGCGCAACCACCTCGCCGTCCGCGACATCCTGCGCCGCGACGCCCGCCTGCGCGACGAGTACGCGGCGGTGAAACGGCGGGTCGGCGCCACCGCCGCCACCATCGACGACTACGGGCAGGGGAAGAACGCCATGGTGCAGCGCCTCCTCGCCGCGGCCGGCCTCAGCGACGCCGACCGCGCCTCGATCGACGCGAACCAGGTCCCCTCCCACGACGAGGTCCCCCGCTGACACCGCGCCCGAGGGTGCTGTCACCCTGACCAGAGGCACCAGGGTGGGCGCCCGATCCAGGGGGATCATCATGACCACCAGCCGGCCGCGAGGAGCAGGTCGTGACCCTGCAAGGGCAGGTCGACGATCTCACGACCGCGGAGTTCTTCTCGCTGGCCCCGTTCGGCGAGTACGACACCGTCGAGTTCCAGGTCGACGGGCAGTACTGAGGTCAGGACGTGCCGGACGGGTTGTCGATGACGAGGCGCCACGCGCCGTCGTCGCCGCGGCGCAGGACGTCGGTGGCGACGCCGGAGAGGGCGAGGCCGGTGGCGGTGACGGACCAGTCGACGACGATCAGGGCGAGGTCGCCGGTGGCGTAGGCGTGCCGCAGGCTCGCGGTCATCGTGGCGCCGAGGCCGATGAGGTGGCCGTTGGCCGCCAGTCGCCCGGGGCCGGTCGCCGGGTGGCCCGGTACCGGCACGAGCAGGCCGTCGTCCTCGTAGAGGCGGTCGAGCGCGGCGGCGTCGCCGGCGTTGAAGAGGCGCACCCAGCGGTCGACGTGGCGGGTGAAGGGGGAGGTGTCATGAGCAGTCGTCATGACCCCCACATCGTACCGCGACGCCTCCCGCCGTCAGCGGGCGGCCCCGAACGGCGGCTGACCGGCCAGCAGCCCGCCGTCGACGGCGAGGGTGGCGCCGGTGACGAACGCGGCGGCGTCGCCGCAGAGCCAGAGCGCGGCCGCGGCCACCTCGTCCGGCGTGCCGAGCCGGTGG
Organism: Jiangella alba; assembly: GCF_900106035.1. GTDB lineage: Bacteria > Actinomycetota > Actinomycetes > Jiangellales > Jiangellaceae > Jiangella > Jiangella alba. The sequence continues at coordinate 1,215,176 of NZ_FNUC01000003.1, read as the reverse complement.
ACGGGAACGGCGGCGGCGACCCGCTCGCGGGCGGCCTCCCCCGCGCGGTCCAGGGCCTCGGTGTGCGTCGGCCCGGGCGCGAGCGCGTTGACGCGGACGCCGTCGGCGGCGTGGTCGAGCGCGGCGGTCTTGGTCAGCCCGATCAGCCCGTGCTTGGCGGCGACGTACGGCGCCAGCCCGGCCACCGCCTCGAGGCCGGTCGTCGATGCGACGTTGACGATGGCGCCGCCGCCCGACGACGCCATGACGGCGATCTCGGCGCGCAGCGACAGGAACGCACCGCGCAGGCTGACGGCGAGCGTCCGGTCCCACTCGTCGACGTCGAGCCGGGCCAGCGGCGTGGGCCGGCCGCCGTGTGCGGCCGCGGCGTTGACGGCGGCGTCGAGCCGCCCGAACCGGTCGACGGCGGCCGCGACCATCCGCTCCGCGTCGTCGGCCCGGGCCAGATCGGCCGCGACGACCAGGGCCGTCCCGCCGTCCGCCTCGATGCCCGCCCGCACCTCCGCCAGAGCCCCGGCGTCGCGCGCCACCAGCACGACCGCCGCCCCCGCGGCGGCGAACGCCCGCGCCGTCGCCGCGCCGATGCCGCGGCTCGCCCCCGTGACGAGCGCGACCCTGCCGTCGAAGCCGTTCATTACAGTGACTGTAATCCACCTTCTGGCCCAGCGCACGAAGCGGCGGCTGGCCCTGTCGCGGCCCCGGCGCCGAGCGCGACGATGTCCGGATGCGCTTCCGCCACGCGCCGGAGATCTGGACCGGCCACCCCACGCTGGCCGCCGGGGTCCTCGTCGTCGACGGGGTGAGCGACCGCGCCGCGGCCGGCGACGCCGTCGCCCGCCACCTCGGCACGGCCCGGGCGCTGCTGGACGCCGGACCGGCCAGCGCGCTGCCGCAGCTGCAGGCCTGGCGGCGCACGTTCGCCGCCATGGGCCTGAAGCCGACGCAGTACCGGTGCGCCGCCGAGTCGCTGTTGCGCCGCCTCGGCAAGGACGGCGACCTGCCGCGCATCCACCCGCTGGTCGACCTGTGCAACGCGGCGTCGGCCGCCGCCGCGATCCCCGTCGCCGCGCTGGACCGCGACCGCGTCAAGGGCGATCTCGAGGTCCGCCGGGCGCACGGCGACGAGGCGTACACCGCGTTCGGCGGCGAGATCGAGCGACCCGCGCCGGGTGAGGTGATCTTCGCCGACGAGGCCGGCCACGCGCACGCCCGCCGCTGGACGTACAAGCAGAGCGGCACGTCGATCGTCCGGCCCGAGACCCGCGACGTGCTGATCGTGTCCGAGGCGCTGCACCCCGGCGCCGCGGCCGACGTCGAGGCGCTGCTGACGGCGCTGGCGGACGACCTGGCCGCCGCCTGGCCCGGCGTGACGCCGCGGCTGACGATGCTGACGAGCGAGCGGCCGGCCGTGGAACTCGCTGGCTGACCCCGCCGCGGCTGTGATGGGGTGGCGTCGTGGATGCCGCCGCCATCGCCGGCCGCTTCGGTCTCGGCGCCCGCGCGACCCTGTCCGACGGCCCGGTCGCGCGCGGCAAGCAGGGCGCCGTCTGGCGGCTGACCACGGCAGACGGACGGTGGGCGGTCAAGGTCCCGTTCCGCCACGAGGACGAGGCCGCGCTGGCGCCCGCCGCCGCGTTCCAGGAGGCCGCCGCCGCGTCCGGCGTCCCGGCCCCGCGCATCCGCCGCACCGCCGAAGGCGCCCTGTTCGCCGTCGTCGACGGGGTCCGGCTGCGGGTCTACGAGTGGGTCGACCTCGGCGCGCCCGACCCGCTGCTCGACCCGGAGCTGGCCGGCGCCGCCGTCGCCGCGATCCACCGCGTGCCGGGCGCCGAACCGGCCGCGCCGTTCACCGACCCTGACCGCTGGTACCTCGACCCCGTCGGCGCCGAGCGGTGGGACGCGCTGATCACCGAGCTGGACGGGGCCGGCGCGCCGTTCGCCGCCGACCTCGCCGCGCTGCGCGACGAGCTGGTCGCGCTGGAGGCGTGGCTCGCTCCCCCGGCGGCGCCGCGGACCTGTCACCGCGATCTCATGGCCGACAACCTGCTCCCGGCGGCGGGCGGCGGCGTCTGCGTCATCGACTGGGAGAACAGCGGCCCGGCCGATCCGGCGCAGGAACTGGCCGTCGTGCTGTTCGAGTACGCGCGCACCGACCCCGGCCGGGCCCGCGCCCTCGTCGCCGCGTACGAGGACGCCGGCGGCCCGGCGCGCCTCACCGGCCGCGGCGACTTCTCCATGCTGATCGCGCAGCTCGGCCACATCACCGAGCTGGCGGCCACCGACTGGCTGCGGCCGAACGACCGCTCGCCCGGCCGGGCCGAGGCGGAGGCGTGGATCCGCGAGACGCTCGACGATCCACACTCACGCGACCGGCTCGACGGGCTGCTCGCGAGCCTCACCCGCGGTGGATGAGGTGCGGACGCGTCCCCGGCCGCATGCTCGGAAGCCGGAGTGGAAGGACGTGGTCGGCATGGCACTGGGACGACGACGCGAACGCCGGGAGGAACGCCGCGAGGAGCGGCACGGGGGCGGGGGCGTCCACTATCGAATGCGGCAGCGACTGGTGTCCATCGGCGACGACTTCTGGATCGAGACCGACGACGGGGAGCGCGCGTACAAGGTGGACGGGAAGGCGCTGCGGCTGCGCAAGACGCTGATCCTCGAGGACGCCCACGGCCACGAGGTGGCGAAGATCCAGGAACGGGTCATGCGGGTGAAGGACTCGATGGAGGTCGAGGACCCCGACGGCAACCGGATCGCGTTGATCAAGAAGGCGCTGGTCAGCCCGCTGCGCGATCGGTGGAGCGTCGAGATCCGCGGCGGGTCCGACCTCGACGTCCAGGGCAACGTCGTCGACCACGAGTACACGTTCACCGACGGCCGCACACCGGTGGCGACGGTCTCGAAGAAGTGGTTCCGGGTCGCCGACACCTACGGCGTCGAGGTGGCGCCCGGCCAGGACCCGGTGCCCGTGCTGGCGGCCACCGTCGCTCTCGACCTGATGACCCACGACCACTGACCCGCCCGCGTCGGGGAGAATCGCCGGGTGCGACTCACCGTCTTCGGCGGCTGCGGCGCCTGGCCGGCCGCCGGCCAGGCCTGCGGCGGCTACCTGCTCGAGCGCGACGGTTTCCGGCTGCTGGTCGACCCCGGTTACGCCGTGCTCCCGCGGCTGCTGGCGGCCATCGACGCCGCCGCGGTCGACGCCGTCGTCGTCACGCACGGGCATCCCGACCACTGCGCCGACCTCAATCCGCTGCTGCGCGCCCGGGCGCTGGCCGACGACCCGCCGGCGCCGTTGCCGGTGTTCGCCCCGGCGGGCGCCGTCGACGCCGTGCTGGCGCTGGACTCCATGCGGGCGACGAGCCGGGCCGTCGACCAGGTGCCGCTCGCCGACGGCGACCACGTGCGCATCGGGCCGTTCGACGTCACGGCCGCGGCGTTGCCGCACCACGTGCCCAACCTCGGCCTGCGCATCAGCGACGACGCCGGGACGCTGGCGTACAGCGGCGACGCCGGCCCGGATCGGGCCCTCGTCGAGCTGGCCCGCGACGCCGACCTGCTGCTCGTCGAGTCGACCTATCCCGACGCCGTGCCCGACGAGGACGCCGGGCTGCTGTGCAGCGCCGTCCAGGCCGCCGAGCAGGGTCTGGCGGCCGGCGCCCGGCACATCGCGCTGACCCACCTCTGGCCCGGGCTGGCGCCCGCCGACTTCCTGGCCGCCGCCGCACGCACCGGCGCGACCGGCGTCACCGTCGCCGCGCCGGGCCCGGCTCAGCCGATCGGCTCGTAGTCGAGCTCGAGGAAGTCCTCGACCTCCGCGGCCCAGCGGTCGGCGACGAACCCGACGTGCACGGGGTGCTCGTTGTAGGCGTCATAGGCCGCCTGGTCGGCGAACTCCATGGAGAAGCCGAAGGCGAAGTCGTTCTTCGGGCTGGTCTGCCGCAACTGCTCGAACCGCTGGACGCCGGGGATGCCGGCCAGGGCGAGCGCGGCCCGCAGGAAGTTGTGTTCCTCCTGCGAGCCGGCGGGATGACGAAGGCGGAAGGCCACCGTGTGCCGGATCATGCCCGGAGCCTAATGAGGCGCACGACCTCGCCCGTGGCCTGGATCAACAGGCGGACACTCCGGACGATCTCCACTTGCGCTCGACTCAACGAAGCCCCGCGCGCAAAGCATGAGCGCATACTCGCCGAACCGGACGCGACGACCAGCAGGCACGGCCCGCCCTGCACCGCCCACGGACGCCGCCGCTCCCCCGAGCGGCCCGGCGTCAGCCGCAGTGGATGCGGGTGCGGGTGGCCGTCGTCCAGTCGACCACGCCCTTGATGTTGACGCAGCGGTTCGACATGTCCACGCCCGCCGGGGTGTAGACGGGGCCGGCGTAGTAGCCGTACATGCCGCCGTCGCAGCCGACGCTGCTGGGGCAGGACGGCGCCGAGGAGCCGTACGGCCAGATGCTCGCCTCGGTGTACAACCGCTTCCCGTAGGTGGCGCTGGAATGGTTGACGACCAGGCAGTTGCGCTTCGCCGTGCTGGACCAGTAGACGTCCATGTAGCCGAGGACCGGGGACGAGCCGATGGGGTAGTGGCCGATGTGGCGGTACGACGAGCCGCACGGGCCGGCCATGACGCTCACGCGTTCGTCGCCGCCGACGGTGGGATCTGACTCTCCGCCGGCGGCCGCGGGGACGGAGAGACCGAGGAGCAGGAACAGAACGAAGGCAAGTGCAGAGATGGCGCGTTTCATCCGGCAGTTCCTCCTTGCCCTGCGACAACCGGATTGTCACGAACGACCCTGTCGGACCGGCCGCCCGAACGCAAGATCATTTCGGCATCGATCTCACAACGGGGACGGATTCAGGGCGTTCCGCGCCGACGACGCCCGCGTCACACCGTCGGGTCGACCCCGTCCGGCAGCACGGCCACGCAGTCGATCTCGACCTGGATGAAGGAGAAGTGGTTCCCGACGGTGGTGCGGGCCGGGTACGGCGGCTGGAACGTCTGCGCGTACAGCTCGTTGAAGCGCGCCCGCGCCTCCTCGTCGCGCAGGAACGCCCGCACCTGAACGACGTCGCGCAGCGTGGCGCCGGCGGCGGCGAGGATCTGCTCGACGTTGCGGATGGTGCGGTGGAACTCGCCGTCGAAGGTGTCGGCCACGATCCCCACGCCCGGCTCCGTCGACACCTGGCCGGACACGAACAGCAACCGGCCCACCCGCACCGCCGACGACAACGGGATGGGCGGCGGGTTGTCGGGGTCGGGCTCGATGTGCTCGATCACGCGGGCGCTCCTCGCTGGGTGGACGGACCTCGCTCACCCTCATGTGGCACGCCATTCCATGTCAACTCGGCCGACCGCGATAGCGGATACACTTCCACTATGGACGACGATCTGCCGGAGCGGCTGCGCACCCGGCTCAGGGCGCAGCGGCAGCGGCGCGAGCTGAGCCTCGAGGCGCTCGCCGCGGCCAGCGGGGTGAGCCGCAGCATGATCTCCGACATCGAGCGGGGCGCCAAGATCCCCACCGTCATCGTGCTGGCCAGGCTTGCGACGGCGCTGGGCGTCACGGTCGCGCGGCTGCTCGGCGAGGACCGGCCCGAGCGGGTGATCGTGCGCCGGCGGGCCGAGCAGCGGGCCATCACCGACGCCGACGGGTGGCAGCGGCGCATCCTCTCCCCCACGCTGCCCGGCGTCGAGTTCGAGCTCATCCGCACCACCGTCCCGGCCGGGGTCACGCTCGGCTCGTTCGCCGCACACGCGCCCGGCTCGCGCGAGTACGTCGCCGTCGAGAGCGGGGAGCTCACCGTCACCGTCGACGGCGTCGCGCACCGGCTGGCCGCCGGCGACGCGCTGTACTACGCGGGCGACGCGGTGCACGAGTTCGCCAATCCCGGCGCCACCGAGTGCGTCTACTACACCGCCATGCACGTCGCGAAGGAGCCCGCATGACCATCGAACGGCTCGACCCCGCCGCCCTGCCCGCCGCGACGGGCACCTACACCCACGGCACGCTGGTCACCGGAGCCCGCCGCACCGTCTACGTCAGCGGCCAGGTCCCCTGGGCCGACGCCGACGGCCGGGTGCCGCCGGAGTTCGACGACCAGTGCCGGCTGACGTGGCGCAACGTGCTCGCCGTGCTGGCCGAGGCCGGCATGGGCGTCGAGCACCTCGCCAAGGTCACCACCTACCTGGCCGACCGCCGCTACCGCGAGGCGAACAGCCGCATCCGCCAGGAGGTGCTCGGCGAGCACACGCCGGCGCTGACGATCATCATCACCGACATCTACGCCGAGGACTGGCTGCTCGAGATCGAGGCCGTCGCGGTCGAGAGCTGAGCACACCCTAGGCTGGCGGCCGTGCAGTTCCGGACCGCCACCCGCGCCGACCTCGACGCCATCGTCGCACTGCTCGCCGACGACGTGCTGGGGAAGGCGCGCGATGCCGGCACTGTCGACGGACGATACGAGCGCGCCTTCGCCGCCATCGACGCCGACCCCCGCAACGAGCTCATCGTCGGCGACGAAGGCGGCGAGGTGGTGGCGTGCCTGCAGCTGACCTTCATCCCGGGGCTGGGCCGGCACGGGGCCGAGCGCTGCCAGGTCGAGGCGGTCCGGGTCCGATCCGACCGGCGCGGCGACGGCGTGGGCGGACGGCTGATGGCCTGGGTCATCGACCGCGCCCGCGAGCGCGGCTGCGCCATGGTCCAGCTGACCACCGACAAGTCCCGCGCCGACGCGCACCGCTTCTACCAGCGGCTCGGCTTCGTCGCCAGCCACGAGGGCATGAAGCTCGCCCTCTGACGGGCGCACCTCGGCGCCACCCGCGGCCGCCGCACCTCCCGTCAACGCACGCGGACGGTGACGGGGACCCGCAGCTCAGGTGCGCCAGGATCGGACGTCGCCACCAGCAGCGTCGCGTGGTGCGTCGATCCCGCCGCCAGGTCGCCGGCGTCGACGTTCACCGCCAGCCGGAGCCGTCCGTCGGCCGCCACCGAACCGCTCGCCGCTCGCACGTTCAACCAGGGCACGTCGGTCGCGATGCCGGCGCACCGTTCGCCGGGTACCGGCAGGAAGCGGGCGCGGTCCAGCCCGCCGCCCATGCCGCCGAGCGACCAGATCTCGCCACCGGTCCGCCCCTCCGTGCAGAACCCGGCGGGGGCGGCGTTGACGGGCGACGGCAGCTCCGCGGCCGAGTCGATGCTCCACGTCCCGCCGTCCCAGCCGGCCAGGTCGAGTCGCTGCACCGTGGCCGTCGGCAGGCGGCCATATGGCGGGTCCTCCCGCTCGCCGCCGACGGCGTAGAGCGCCCTGTCCGTGGCGACGAGCGCGGCGCCGGCCCGCGGCTCGGCCAGGGCCGGCCCGGTCGTCCACCCACCGGTGCGCAGGTCGAGCCGCTGGACGACGTCGCTGACGGCGCCATCGTCGGTCAACCCGCCGGCCAGGTAGAGGTACGGCCCGGCCTGCGTGAACGCGGGGTCCCGGGCAGGATGCGGCATCGGCTCCTCCGGGTTCCAGGTCCCGGACGCGACGTCGTGGACGTGGACGTCCCCGGTGACCGTGCCGTCCGAGCCGCCGCCGGACCCGCCGGTCGCGCCGCCCGCCACCCAGACCCGGCCGTCCCAGGCCGCGGCCGCGGCACTCGACGTACCGGCGGGCAGCGGCGTCCCCTCCGACCAGGTGTCGCGGGCGACGTCGTAGCTGTAGTGCCGGTCGGTGTCGTCGCCGCCGAGCACGTGGATCCGGCCGGCGTCGCAGGCGGCGACCGCGCTGCGCCCAGCCTCGGGGATCGGCGCCAGCTCGGTCCAGGCGTCGTCGGCGGCATCGTACCGCCAGGTCCGGCCGCTGACCTCGATCCGCTCGTCGAGGCCGCCGATGAGGTACCCGTGGTCCGGCCGGCCCGGGCACTGGGCGGCCGCGAAGAGCATCCGCCCGCCCGGCACTGGTGCGCCGTCCGTCCAGCCGGTGGCCGCGGTCACGGCCCCGAGCGGCTGCAGCACCTCGGCCGTCTCCGTCACCGCGTAGTCGAACGCGGCGGCGCCGTCGTTGCCGAGCTCGAGCCGCTCCACGGCGTGTCCGCGGCTGCGCACGTCGATCTCCAGGCCCGCGACCGGTGCGGCGACGGCGCACGGCTCGTCCCGGCGCAGCCGCAGGTCCTTCGTCGCCGTCTCCCCGGCCTGGACGGTGACCACGCCGTCGCGCGACTGCCAGCCGTTCGCCGCCGCCGTCACCGTGACGCGCCGGTCGGAGCGGTCCAGCCAGTGCCGGTAGACGCCCTGCTCGTCCGTCGTGACCTCGACGTCGGAGACCGCGCCTCGCAGCCGGACCGTTGCGCCGGGCAGCGGGCGCTCCGGGCCGTCGCACCGGTCCAGGCCGGTGACGGTGCCGGTGATCAGCCCCCACGAGTCCGGTGCGGTGGCGTCCATCGCGACGGTCAGGGCCGGGATCGCGGACGGGGTGTCCTCGAGCAGCACCAGCCGAGCCAGGTAGTCGCCGGGCTGCCCCGCGTCGGGGCCGCTCGCGTCCAGTGTGACGGTGACCTCGGCGGACTCGCCGGGCGCGAGCGTGCGCGGGCCGCCGTCGACGGACAGCCACGGCACCGGGTCCTCCGTGGTGGTCTGGCAGTCGTCGAAGCCGGGCAGCCGCTCCACCCATGGGAACGTGCCGGGCTGACCCTGGGTGCCGCCGAGCTTGTAGAACCCACAGGTGCCGGCCAGCCGGTAGACGTCGAAGATCGAGTTGGGCAGCGAGGCCCACTCCCCCGCGGCCGGATCGTAGAAGTAGCCCTCGTTGCTGCGGTAGCCGCCGACCTGCCCGCCCGACGTCAGCAGCAGCCCGTTCGCGGCCGTGTGCGCGGTGAAGGTCACCGTCTTCGGCAGATCCGCGATGCGGTACCAGGCATCGGTGGCCGGGTTGTAGACGTAGCCGCGCGTGCTGTGCTCGACGTGTGGAGCCTGCCCGCCGGCGCAGTAGACGAGGCCGTCGATGGGACCGCAGGCCTGCCAAGACGCCGGCTCCGGATAATCGGCGACCTGGGACCACGAGTCGGCGGCGGCGTCGTAGACGTAGACGTCGCTGCTGCCGCGATCGGGCTGGTCCGCCGTCCGCCCGCCGATGACGTAGAGCTTTCCGTCGAGGATGGCCGACCCGGCCGCCGCGAAGCGCACCGGCGCGGGCGCGCCGGTCGACCAGGTGTCGGTCGCGGGTTCGTAGATGAGGACGGTGTTCGTCTCTCCGGCGCCCGCGGGTCCCCAGCCGCCCACCATGTACAGGCGGTCGCCGATGAACCCGCCCACGGGTTTGCCGCGCGGCTGCTGGAACGAGCCGGTGAACTCCCAGCGGTCCAGCGCGATGTCGTACACCATGTTCCGGTGCGACGTGCCTGACGTACTGCCGCCGACGTAGTACAGCTTGCCGTCGCGGACGGCGGCCAGGCCGTCGGTGCGTGCGTCGGGCATGTCGTGCAGCCGGACCCAGGCGGCGTCGCCGGGGTCGGGGGCCTCGGCCGCCGCACCGGCGACGGGGGCGAGCGGGCCGCCGTCGTCGGGCACGGTCTCACGCCGCAGCGGGGCACTCGGGAGGGCCGTGAGCGTCTCCCGCTGCTGGTCGAAGCCGGCGTTCCGCTCGGCCAGCTCGAAGGTGGCGGGCCCGGTGCCCGTGTTGGTGATGGTGACGGTGGCGGTCCGAGTGGCACCCACCTCGACCTGCTCCTCGACGGCTGAGGTGCTCACCTCGAGCTCTCCGGTGCCCAGCTCGAAGTCGGCCCGGGTGACGCTGCCGGGGTCGACGGTCACGGTCTGGGTCCGCCTCCCGTGCTGGCCGAGGTCGTGCGCGGCGGTCAACTCGTGGTCCCCGGCGCCCACGACGAAGGCCGCGTAGAAGCCTCCGCCGAGGCCCGGGTCGCCCGGCGTGGCCGTCGCGGTGACGTCGACCGCGCCGTCGGCACTACGCAGGGTGGCGCCGTCGAGCGGCGCCCCAGTGCGGTCGTCGCGCACCTGGCCGAGCACGATGCCGCCCTCGACCGGCTCGCAGGACCGCTCCCCCACGAGCACGTCGTCGAGCTGCCACCAGCCGTTGTTCGCGGTGTCGTTCCGGTAGTGGAAGCGCACGAGCACACCGTCGACGCCACCGGCCCCGGGCAGCGGCACTCGTTCCTGCCGCGGGCCGCGCTGGTGCGCCGTCCGCCGCCAGACGTTCTGCCAGGTCGCGCCGCCGTCGACCGAGAGGTCCGCCTCGGCCACGCCGCGCGACAACAGCAGGTCGGTCCGGAACGACAACACCGGTGCGGCGACGCCGGTGAGGTCGGCCGGCGCGGAGACCAGCACTCCGTCCTCCAGCAACTGCCCGGAGGCGCTGTCGATGCTCGCGAAGCCGCCGGCGCCCCCGGTGAGGTTGCCACGAGCACCGGAGTCGCCGGTCTCCCAGCCGTTGCCACGCACCGTCTGCACGGCCCAGCCGGCCGGCAGGCCGTCGTCGAAGGCCGCGAACGCGCCGCGGTGGGCGGGAGCGTAGCCGGGCGCCAGGCACTCGTCGGTGACGACGGAGGCGGCGAAGTCAGCCGTCAGATCGCCGTCGCCGACCTCGACCGTGCGGCTGGACGTCGCATAGCCGTCGGCGTGAGGCCGGACGGTGAGCGTGTACGCGGTCGACGCCGGCAACTCGACCTCGTAGCGACCGGTCTCGGGGTCGGTCCACACGGTGCCGTGCGGGTAGCCGGCGATGCTGATGCCCGCGTACAGAGGCCAGCCCTGGCCGGAGCCGTCGGCGACGGTGCCGCTGACGGTCACCGACGGGAGCGCCGTCAGGTCGAGGTCCAGGGTCGTGGTCGCGTCCTCGGTGACGACCACACCGCTCGCGCCGCCGGGCGCGAAGCCGTACGCCGTAGCCGTCATCTCGTAGGTCCCGGCGACCAGCGCCATCTCGTAGCGGCCGTCCGGGCCGGTCACCGTCGTGCGCTGGTAGCCGTCGCTGGTGGCGCGGAGCTGGACCCCCGGCACCGGCTCGCCGGTGGCGCCATCGGTGACGACGCCGGAGACCAGCCCGGTCGCGCCGATCGGCGAGGCCGTGACCGCCGCGAACGCGTCGAGGCGGCCCTCGCCGAACGCGTTGTTGCGCTGCTCGGTGCCACCGCACTCGGCGTTCGGGGTGTCGACGGCGGTCGTGCCGAGCAGCTCGCGGGTGCCGTCGATGTCGCCGATCAGCGACGGCGCGGCCGCCCACATGAGCGCTACGGTCGCCGTGACGTGCGGCGCCGCCATGGACGTGCCGTTGGCCGTCCCGTAGCCGCTGCCGGGGACGCTGGACCGGACCGCGACGCCGGGTGCCGCGACGTCCGGCCGGATCCGGCCGTTCGGGCCCGGCCCGCGGCTGGAGAACGGCGCGATGAGGTTCGCGGCGTCGTGCGCGCCGACGGAGTAAGCGCCCGGCGAGTCGGCCGGCGACCCGACAGTGGTGCAGCCGTTGGCGCCGTCGTTGCCGCTGGAGAAGACCGCGAAGACGCCGGCCGCGTTCCAGGCTTCGACGATCTGGTCGTAGAACGGGTCGGCGAACCCCAGCGTGTCGGCGCCCCACGAGTTGTTGACGACGTGCGGGCGCAGGTCGATGCGCGGGTTCCGGCCGTGGGTGTCGGTCGGGGCGAGGGTCCACTGGCCGGACGCGACCAATGACGTGATCGTGCAGGCCGCCTGGGCTGTGGCCTCGCAGCCCTTCGCGGCGATCCAGCGGGCGCCGGGCGCGACACCGATCGCGGTGCCGCCCTCATCGCCGCCGGCCATCGTGCCCATCGTGTGCGTGCCGTGGCCCTGGTTGTCGCACGGCGCGGCGCTCGGGCAGACGCGGGCGGGGTCGTACCAGTTGTAGTCGTGGCTGACGGTGCCGTCGGCGTTCGCGCCGCGGTAGCGCGCCGCCAGGGCCGGATGGTCGAACTGCACGCCGGTGTCGATGTTGGCGATGACCAGCCCTTCGCCGCGCACGTCGATCTCGGACCAGACGCGGTCGGCGTGGACGGCGCCGACCCCCCATTCGGCGGCGGCCGCGGCGGCCGCCTCCTGCGCTGCCGTCGTGGCCGCGGGATCGGCCGGCAGCAGCTCCGGGACGTCGTACTCGGCGACCTCGAGCACCTGGTCCACACCCGGCTGCGCGGCGACCCGCCGGGCGATCGCCTCCGTCGCGTCGCGGACCAGGATCGCGTTGGCGATCCAGTACGCCTCGTAGTCGGCGCCGGCCGCGTCCAGCTCCGCGCGGGTGGCGCTCTGGCTGTCCGCCGCGGTCTCCTGCAGGGCGGCGACCACAGCGGCGCCGCGCTCGTCCCAGTCGTCGATCCGCGCAGCGGCGGCCAGGTCGGCGCGCTCCTCGAACGCGATCATCACGTCGGTGGTCTCGCCGGCGGCGAGCGCCGACACGACGTCGTCCTCCACCTTCGCGGTCCAGGCGTCCGCGGCGTCGCCCACTGCGGTGGCGACGCCGCCGGTCGACGCTGCCGGGCCGGCGAGCGCCAGGGAACCGAGGACGACGACGGCGGACGTGAGGGCGGCGACGCGGGTGCGCACGGGCATGCTCGGCCTTCCGACGCTGGCGTGAATTGCCGGTATGGTCCGCGATGCCGGATCCAGCTGTCCAGGCACTAGGCTGGCCAGCTATGGCCATGGACAGAACTGGCCTCCCGGCCGATTCCGACGCCGACTCCGTGGCGCTCGGCGCGCTCGGCATCGGCTCGGTCGAGGAGCGCGTGTACCGGACGCTGCTGCGGCTGCCCGGATCGACGACGACCGAGCTGGCCGAGATCCTCGAGCTCCCCCGGCCGCGCAGCCGCCGCGCTCTGGCGGTCCTGGAACGCGCCGGCCTGGTGAGCCGGTCCGCCGGGGCCGTCGCCCGGTTCCTGCCGGCGGCTCCCGACGTCGGGCTGGAAGCGCTGGTCCGCGACAAGGAGGCGCAGCTGGGCCGCATCCGGACGCTCGGGGCGTTGCTCATGGACGACTACCGCGAAGGGCTCGAGGCCGAGCGCAACGAGCTCTGCGAGATCGTCACCGGTTCCGAGGCCGTGCTGCGCCGGTTCGACCAACTGCAGCGTTCGGCCACCAGCGAGATCCAGGTGCTCGATACCCCGCCCTATTCCGGCCCGCGCGGTCCCCGCTCCAACGACCTGGAGTTCGAGATCCTGGCCCGCGGCGTCACCTGCAAGGCGATCTACGACCGCGCGGCGCTGGAGCGCTCGCCGCTCGCGACCGACGCGATCCTCGGCTATGTCGAGGCGGGTGAGCAGGCGCGGGTCACATCGCGGCTCCCGCTGAAACTGGCCACGTTCGACCGCAAGCTGGCGTTCGTCCCGCAGTCGCTGAACCAGCGCGACGTCTCCGGCGCCATCGTGGTGCACCCGTGTTCGCTGCTGGACGTCCTGCTGTACGTGTTCGACGAGTTGTGGGAGCGCGCGACCCCGCTCACCGCGCCGAGCGAGCCGGACACCGTGGCCCCTGGGCCGGACGACCGGCGGCTGCTCGCGCTCCTGGCCAGCGGGATGAAGGACCAGGCGATCGCCAACCACCTCGACTGGAGCTACCGCACGACCCGGCGGCGGATCGCGGCGCTGCTGGAGGAGCTGGGTGCGGAGACGCGGTTCCAGGCCGGACTGGCTGCGGCCCGCCGCGGCTGGCTCTGACCGCATCCCTAGACTGCCGCGCATGCACAGGTCCCGCATCGACGCCGCCATCGACGACGCCCGCGCGCGGGCGGCCGAGGCCGGCATCGCGTTGCCCGCCTTCGCGTCCTGGACGCGGGCCGACTGGCTCGCCGCCGCGCCGACGCCGGGTGCGCGGCCGGCACTGGAACGCGGCCTGGGCTGGGACGTCACCGACTTCGGCCGCGGCCGGTTCGACCACATCGGGCTGGTCCTGTGCACCCTGCGCAACGGCACCCTGGCCGAGCGCGACGCCGGGGCCGGGCAGACGTACGCGGAGAAGTTCCTCGTCGCGCGCGACGGCCAGGAGACGCCGATGCACCTGCACCGGCGCAAGACCGAGGACATCATCAACCGCGGCGGCGCCGAGCTGGTCGTCGAGCTGCGCCCCGAGTCCGGCGACGGCGAGGTCGTCACGCTGGTCGACGGGCTGGAGCGGGCGGTGCGGGGTGGGTCGCCGCTGCGGCTGGAGCCCGGGCAGAGCGTGCAGGTGCCGGCCGGCGTCTACCACCGTTTCTGGGCCGACGGCGGGGTCCTGCTGGCCGGCGAGGTGTCGGCCGTGAACGACGACGTCGACGACAACGTCTTCCTCGACCCGTCGCCGCGCTACCCGTCCGTCACCGAGGACGCCGCGGCGCGATACCTGCTGGTCAGCGAGTACGCCGAGGCGCTGGCAGCGAGCTGAAAACCGGGTGCGCCGGCGGCTCCGCCCGGGTTAGCGTCCGATCATGAGCACCGACACCGTCCTCGTCGAGGAGCTGCCGATCCCGCGGTCGATGGACACGCCCGAGGCGGCCGCGTTCACCGAGCTGATCGACATCGGCAACCTCATCGAGACCCAGGCGCTCGGCACCGACGCGCTCACGCTGCCCGCGCGCCAGCTGCTGTCCGACTACCAGGCGCAGGAGGACCACCCGGTCCGCATCTTCGTCGCCCGCGCCGACGGCCGCATCGTCGGCACCGGGCACCTGTCGTGGCAGCCCGAGGACGACGCCACCGTCACCTGGGCCGAGGTCGAGGTGCTGCCGCAGTACCGGCGCCGCGGCATCGGCACGGCGCTGCTCGACCACCTGACGACGCTCGCGCTGGCGTCCGGCCGGCCGACGCTGCAGGCCGCCGTCATCCACTCGCGGCCGGGCGGCGGCGAGCGGGTCGAGGCGCCGACCGGCTTCGGCTGGCTGTCCGACGCCGATCCCGGCGTGCGGTTCCTGCTCGCCCGCGGCTACCGGCTCGAGCAGGTGGCCCGCATCAGCGCGCTGCCGCTGCCGGTCGACCCCGAACTGCTCGCGGCGAAACGGGCCGCCGCCCAGGCCGCCGCGGGCGACGACTACCGCATCGTCGGGTGGACCGGCCCGACCCCCGCCGACCGGGTCGACGACCTCGTCACGCTCATGGCGCGCATGAGCACCGACATCCCCACCGCCGCCCTCGAGACCACCGACGAGCAGTGGGACGCCGCCCGTCTCGCCCGCGTGGACGACCTCCTCGCCGCCACCGGCCGCACCCGGCTCACGGTCGCCGCCGAGCACGTGCCCACCGGGCGGCTGGCCGGTCACAACGTGCTGGTCCTCCCGCGCGACCGCAGCCGCCCGGTCATCCAGGAGGACACCCTGGTGCTGTCCGAGCACCGCGGCCACCGGCTCGGCATGCTGCTCAAGGTGGCCAACCTGCAACGACTCGCCGAGCTGAGCCCGTCCTCCACGCTCGTCACCACGTTCAACGCCGAGGAGAACCGGCACATGCTCGACGTCAACGAGGCCGTCGGGTTCGCACCCATCGGCTACGAGGGCTGCTGGCAGCTCACGCCCTGACGGCGGCGCCGTGACCGTAAAACCCGGTGCGCCGGCCGCCGCCGGAGGGCTAGCGTCCGATCATGAGCACCGACACCACGATCGTCATCGACGAGCTGGAGATCCCGGCCTCGATGGACGAGCCCGGCGCGGCCGACTTCGCCGAGATGGTCGAGGTCCGCAACGCGATCGAGACCCAGATCATGGGCACCGACGTGCTGAACTACTCCGCTCGCGAACTACTGCCCGTCTACCTGGTCCAGGAGGACGAGCCGAACCGGCTGTTCGTCGCCCGCGTCGACGGCCGCATCGTCGGACGGGCCATCCTGGCGTGGCAGACCGAGGAGGGCGCGAGCGCGTCGTGGGTGTCGGTCGAGGTGCTGCCGCAGTACCGGCGGCGCGGCATCGGCACGGTGCTGCTCGACCACCTGACGACGCTCGCGCTGGCCTCCGGCCGCCCGACGCTGCAGGCCGAGGCCATCCACACCCGCCCGGCCACCGGCGAGCGCGTCGACTCGCCGACCGGCTTCGGCTGGGTGTCCGCGGACGACCCCGGCGTGCGGTTCCTGCTGCGCCACGGCTACCGGCTCGAGCAGGTGGCCCGCATCAGCGCGCTGCCGCTGCCGGTCGACCCCGCGGTCCTCGCCGCGCAGCGGGCCACCGCCCAGGCCGCCGCGGGCGACGACTACCGCATCGTCGGGTGGACCGGCACCACCCCGCCCGAGCGCGTCGACGACCTCGTCACGCTGAAGACGCACATGAGCGCCGACATCCCCAGCGCCGGCCTCGAGATCACCGACGAGCGGTGGGATGCCGCCCGTCTCGCCCGCTGGGACGGCCAGCTGGCCGGCAGCGGCCGCGAGCGCCTCACCGTCGCCGCCGAACACGTGCCCACCGGCCGGCTGGCCGGCCACAACGAGCTCTACCTGCCGGCCGACCGCTCTCGCCCGGTGGTCCAGGAGGACACCCTGGTGCTGTCCGAGCACCGCGGCCACCGGCTCGGCATGCTGCTCAAGGTGGCCAACCTGCAACGACTCGCCGAGCTGAGCCCCTCGTCCACGCTGGTCACCACGTTCAACGCCGAAGAGAACCGGCACATGCTCGACGTCAACGAGGCCGTCGGGTTCACGCCCATCGGCTACGAAGGCTGCTGGCAGCTCACGCCCTGACGGCGGCGGCGATGCGCTCGGCCACGGCGCGCGGCTCGGCGCCGGCGGTGTCGACGACGGTGTCGGCGGCGGGCCGCAGCCACGGCAGCGCCGCCGCGTACGGCGCCAGGTGGTCCAGCCGCCACTGGCGGGCGCCGGCCTCGACGGTGTCGCCGTCGATGCGCCGCCGCAGCGTGTCGTCATCGGCGTGCAGGAGCACGAGGTGCACCGGGAGCCCGGCCTTCTCCAGCCCCGTCCGCAGCTCCTGCCAGTACGCCTTGACCAGCACCGTCTGCGGCACCACCAGCGTGCCCCCGACGTAGGCGTGCACCTGCGCGGCGGTCTCGACGACCAGCCCGCGCCACGGCGGCCAGTCCTGGAAGTCGTCGACCGGCAGCGAGCCGAGCACGTGGCGCAGCATCATGCCGACGTACTCGGAGTCGAGGATGCGGGCGTCGGGCAGCAGCGCCGTCAGTTCCTTCGCCGTCGTCGTCTTGCCCGCTCCGAACGTTCCGTTCAGCCATACGATCATGCGCCCAGAAAATATCCGGTTCGCAGCGGGTCCGGGCGGAGCGGACGCGCCTAGACTCGTGCTGGTCTGGAACTCCGACGGGGGGCCGGCGCCGTCCGGCCGGGGGGTTGATCGCGATGGCCAGTACTCGACGCCGCCTCGCGCCGCTCGTCTGCGGCCGGCGCACCAAGTGGGTCGTCCTGGCGTTCTGGGTCATCGTGCTGGCCGTCGGGTTCCCGCTGTCGGCGAAGCTGACCGGCGCGCAGGAGAACGACACCGCGTCGTGGCTGCCCGGCTCGGCGGAGTCGACGCAGGTGTTCGAGGTGCAGCAGGACGCCTTCCAGACCGGCGAGGAACTTCCGGCCATCGTCGTCTACGAGCGGACCGGCGGCATCACGCCCGACGACCAGGCGACGGCCGCCGCCGACGCCCAGGCCTTCGCGGACGTCGAGCACGTCAGCGGCGACGTCGTCGGGCCGATCCCGTCCGAGGACGGTGAGGCGCTGCAGGTCGTCGTGCCGATCGATCCCGGTGACGGCGGCTGGTTCGCGCTCGGCGACGCCGTCGACGAGATGAACGACATCGTCAGCGACGCGCCCGACGGACTGAACGCGTACGTCGCCGGTCCGGCCGGCGTCTCCGCCGACTTCGCCGACGCGTTCGAGGGCATCGACGGCACGCTGCTCTACGCCGCGATGGGCGTCGTCATCGTCATCCTGCTGATCTCCTACCGCAGCCCGGCGCTCTGGATCATCCCGGTCTTCTCCGCGTTCACCGCACTCACCGCCGCCCAGGCCGTCGTCTACCTGCTGGCCGAGTACGCCGACGTCACCGTCAACGGGCAGACCGCCGGCATCCTGCTGGTGCTGGTGTTCGGCGCCAGCACCGACTACGCGCTGCTGCTGATCGCGCGGTACCGGGAGGAGTTGCGCCGGCACGAGGACCGGCACGAGGCGATGGCGTTCGCGCTGCACCGCGCCGGCCCGGCCATCGTCGCCAGCGCCGCCACCGTCGCCGTCGGCATGCTGTGCCTGCTGGCCGCGGAGATGAACTCGACCCGCGGGATGGGCCCGGTGCTGGCGATCGGCATCGCGATCGGGCTGGCGGCGATGATGACGCTGCTGCCGGCGCTGCTCGTCATCACCGGGCGGTGGGTGTTCTGGCCGCTGAAGCCGCGGTTCGGGTCGGCCGAGCCGACGGAGCGCGGGTTCTGGGCGAAGATGGGGCGCGGTATCGCGCGCCGGCCGCGCACCGTGTGGATCGGCACCTCGCTGGCCCTCGGCGCGCTGGCGCTCGGGCTGCTCGGCCTGAACACCGGTGTCATCGAGAACAAGGACGCGTTCGTCGACCGGCCCGCATCCATCACCGGTGAGGAGGCGCTGGCCCGGCACTTCCCGGCCGGCACCGGCAGCCCGGTGATCGTGGTCGCCGACGCCCCGGCGGCCGACGACGTGCGGCAGGCCTTCCAGGACACCGACGGCATCGCCGAGGTGGCCGAGCCGGTGCCGCTCGGCGACCTCGTCTACATGGAGGGCACTCTCGAGGCGGCGCCCGACAGCCCGGCCGCGCAGGACACCGTCGAGGCGGTCCGCGACAGCGTGCACGCCGTCCCCGACGCGAACGCGCTGGTCGGCGGCAACACCGCGATCGCCCTCGACGCCCAGAACGCGGCGTCGCGGGACAGCGTCGTGATCATGCCGCTGGTGCTGGCCGCGGTGTTCGTCATCCTCATGATCCTGCTGCGCGCGTTCGTCGCGCCGCTCATCCTGATCGCCACGGTCGTGCTGTCGTTCGCGGCGGCGCTCGGGCTGAGCTCGCTGATCTTCGAGCACGTGCTGGGCTTCGCCGGCGCCGACACCGCGTTCCCGCTGTTCGTCTTCGTGTTCCTCGTCGCGCTCGGGATCGACTACAACATCTTCCTCATGACCCGCGTCCACGAGGAGGCGCGGCAGCACGGCACCCGGCGCGGCGCCCTCATCGGCCTCGCCGCCACCGGCGGCGTGATCACGTCGGCCGGCCTGGTGCTGGCGGGGACGTTCGCGGTACTGGCGACGCTGCCGGTGGTGGCGTTCGCGGAGATCGGGATCACGGTGGCGCTGGGCGTGCTGCTGGACACGCTGATCGTGCGGTCGATCCTGGTGACGGCGCTCAACCTCGACATCGGGCGGTTCATGTGGTGGCCCAGCGGCCTGTATCGGCGCTCCGAGCCGCCGGCGGCGCTGGTGGCCCGGGAACCGGCTGACGTGACGGAGACGCCTCGCCCCGTGCGGTGACGGTGGCCGGCGGCCGTCCCTGATACGGTTCGCCGCATGTCTGCTTCGTCCGCGGCCGCCTGCGCCGCAGTGACCAGGGCGCTCCGCTAGCGGCGGGCGTTCGGCACACACCTTCTTCCTGGACGTCCAGCCGCTTCGCGATCTGACCGGAGCGGCACGTTCGTGCTGCTCGGATCCTCCTCTGAGCGACGGAGCAGCTGATGGTTCCAAGAATCCTTCCCGCACGCGCATGGCTGGTGCTGTGCGCCATGTCCATGCTGCAGTTCTTCATCGCGGTCGACGTGACCGTGGTCAACATCGCCCTGCCCTCGATCGGCGCCGACTTCGGCGTCGACGGTCACGCCCTGACCTGGGTGGTGGTCGGGTACACGGTCACCGGCGGCGGGCTGCTGCTGCTCGGTGGCCGGCTGGGCGACCTGCTCGGACGGCGGCGCATGCTGCTGCTCGGCACCGGGCTGTTCGGCGCCGCGTCGCTGCTGGCGGGCCTGGCCCCCACGTTCGACCTGCTGGTGGTGGCGCGGCTGCTGCAGGGCGCGGGCGAGGCCATCGCGCTGCCGGCCGCGATGGCCACCATCGTCCTGATGTTCCCCGAGGGTCCGCGGCGGTCGCGGGCCCTGAGCGTGTGGGCGGCGGTGGCCAGCTGCGGTCTCGTGCTCGGGTTCGTCCTGTCCGGCATCATCACCGCCCACCTGGGGTGGCGATGGATCTTCCTGGTCTCGGTCCCGTTCATCGCGGTCGTGCTGCTGGCGGCCGCCGTCCTGATCGACGGCGACCGGCCGCCGGTGGCCGGGGACGCCCCGGCGCTGGACCTGCCGGGCGCGCTGCTGCTGACCGCGTGCCCGCTGCTGTTCGCCTTCGGCGTGGTCGAGGCCGGTGGATCCGGAACCTCCGCCTGGGTGATCGCGGCGGCGCTGGCCGGAGCGGTGGCCGCCGGGGCCGGGTTCGTGCGGGTCGAGGCGCGCTCCCGCCATCCGCTGCTGCCGCTGCGCTTCTTCGCCCACCGCACGCGGGTGGCGGCCAACCTGACCACGATGCTGCTGAGCGGCGCGTTGTCGACCTCGTTCCTGCTGTTCACCTTCTACCTGCAGGACCGGCTGGGCATCGGCCCGATGGGCGCGGGCCTGACGATGCTGCCGCTGGCGGTCTCGCTGATCGCGTTCTCCATGCTCGTGCCCCGCCTGCTGGCCCGCTGGGGCGCACGCGCGTGCGTGCTGGCCGGCATCGGGTTCACCGCGGCCGCGATAGCGGCGATCGCGCTCGTCTCGGCCCTCGACGCAGGAGGGGCAGCGATGATCCCGGCCATGCTCCTGATCGCGGCCGGGATGGGGTTCGGCATCGTGGGGCTGCAGTACCTCGCGGTCAGCGGCGTCACCGAGGACGACGCCGGTATCGCCTCGGGCATCCAGCGGGCGGCCGATCAACTGGGCGGCGCGACCGGGGTCGCGATCTGTGTCGGGATCGGGTTCGCGCCGGCCCTGCACTCCCACGATCCCTTCCTGGTCGCCACCCTGCTGGCCGCCGCCGGGCTCGTGGCCGGCGCGGTCGTGGCCTGGCGCATGCCCGCGCCCGCACCGGTCCTGCGGGAGCGAGCTGTGTGACCGTCGCCCGCCGGTTGGCCCGTCTTCGATAGCGGGAGTCGCGTTCCGGGCGCAGTCTCGGGCCGATCGCGTGATTCTGGCTATCGAAGTCGGCGCCGGCTGCCGTCTCCACGCCCAGGCGGCCTGCAAGATTCTTGCGTGATCTTGTCGTATGCTTTCGCCCATGGCTGGACGACTGACTGAGGTGGCCGCGAAGGTCGGCGTGAGCGAGGCGACCGTGAGCCGGGTGCTCAACGGGCGCCCGGGGGTGTCCGAGGCCACCCGCGAGGCGGTCCTGACGGCGCTGGACGTGCTGGGGTACGAGCGGCCGACGAAGCTGCGGGGGGAACGGGCGCGGCTGGTGGGGCTGGTGCTGCCGGAGCTGCAGAACCCCATCTTCCCCGCGTTCGCCGACGTCGTGGGCGGGTCGCTGGCGCAGCAGGGCCTGACGCCGGTGCTGTGCACGCAGACGGTGGGCGGGGTGTCGGAGGCCGACTACATCGAACTGCTCTTCCAGCAGCGGGTGTCGGGCGTGCTGTTCGCCGGCGGGCTGTACAGCGGCCGCAACGGCGCGCACGACCACTATGCCCGCCTGATCGAGCGCAAGCTCCCGACCGTCATGGTCAACGCGGGCATCGACGAGCTGCCGTTCCCGCGGGTGAGCTGCGACGACGCGGTGGCGACGGAGCAGGCCATGGGGCACCTGCTGTCGCTGGGACACACCCGCATCGGCCTGATCCTGGGGCCGCCGGACCACGTTCCCTCGCAGCGGAAGCTGGCCGCGGCGCACACCCGGCTGGCGGCGGCGGGCCTGGACCTCCCCGACGACCACGTCGAGAACGCCATGCACTCCCTGGAGGGCGGCCAGGCCGCCGCCGCCCGCCTGCTCCGCCGCGGCGTCACCGCCCTCATCTGCGCCAGCGACCCCATGGCCCTCGGCGCCATCCGCGCCGCCAAGCGCGCCGGCCTGCGCGTCCCGCACGACCTCTCCGTGGTCGGCTACGACGACTCCGCCCTGATGAACTGCACCGAGCCCCCGCTGACGACGGTCCGCCAGCCGATCGAGGCCATGGGCAAGGCCGCCGTCGACCTCCTGGTCGGGCTGATCAGCGGGCACCGGGTCGAGTCCGACGAGCTGCTCTTCGAGCCGGAGCTGGTGGTCAGGGGCTCGACGGCGCCGCCGCCGGCACCCACCCGAGCCGAGATCTAGTTATTGCAACTTTCTGTCTGACTATTGCGCGATGATGTCGCCGTCGTTACCGTGACCGCCATGGAAATCGCGTGGTGGCGCAGCGCCGTCATCTATCAGGTGTACGTGCGCAGCTTCGCCGACGGGAACGGTGACGGCACCGGCGACCTCGCCGGCGTCCGGACGAGGCTGCGCTACCTCGCCGACCTCGGCGTCGACGCGCTGTGGTTCAGCCCGTGGTACCCGTCGCCGATGGCCGACGGCGGCTACGACGTGGCCGACTACCGCGACGTCGACCCGGCCTACGGGACGCTGGAAGAGGCCGAGCGGCTCATCGCCGAGGCGAGGGACGTGGGCCTGCGCACCATCGTCGACATCGTCCCGAACCACGTGTCCGACCAGCACGCCTGGTTCCAGGCCGCGCTCGACGCCGCGCCCGGGTCGCCGGCCCGGCAGCGGTTCTGGTTCCGGCCCGGACGCGGCCCCGGCGGCGCGGAGCCGCCGAACGACTGGAGCTCGATCTTCGGCGGCTCCGCCTGGACCCGGACGAAGAACGCCGACGGCACGCCCGGCGAGTGGTACCTGCACCTGTTCGCACCGGAGCAGCCCGACCTCAACTGGACGCACCCGCTGGTCTGGCACGAGCACGAGCAGATCCTGCGGTTCTGGTTCGACCGCGGCGCCGCCGGCGTGCGCATCGACTCCGCCGGGCTGCTGGCCAAGCACGCCGACCTCCCCGAGGTCGACCCCGCCCACGCGCCCGGCCAGCACGTGCACACCGACCGCGACGAGGTGCACGACATCTACCGCAGCTGGCGGCGGCTGGCCGACGGATACCCGGAGCCGCGGGCGCTGATCGGCGAGATCTGGCTGCCCGACCTCGAGCGGCTGGCCCGCTACCTGCGCCCGGGCGAGCTGCACACCGTGTTCAACTTCGACTTCCTGGCCTGCCCGTGGGAGCCGGACCGGCTGCGCGCCAGCATCGAGCGGAGCCTGCACTTCCACGAGCAGGTGGACGCCCCCGCCACCTGGGTGCTGTCCAACCACGACGTCACCCGCCCGGTGACGCGCTACGGCCGGGCCGACACGTCGTTCGCGTTCGAGACGAAGCGCGCGGGCACGGCGTCCGACCTGGTCCTCGGTGAGCGACGAGCGCGGGCGGCGGCGCTGCTGATGCTCGCGCTGCCCGGCTCGGCCTACATCTACCAGGGCGAGGAGCTGGGCCTGCCGGAGGTCGAGGACATCGCGCCCGACCGCATCCAGGACCCCATGCACTTCCGCTCCGGCGGCGTCGACCCCGGCCGGGACGGTTCGCGGGTGCCGCTCCCGTGGAGCGGCGCGGCGCCACCGTACGGGTTCGGCGCCACCGGCGACACCTGGCTGCCGCAGCCCACGACCTGGGCGGACCTGACGGTCGAGGCGCAGCAGCGGAACCCCGCCTCCACGCTGCGCCTGTACCGGGACGCGCTGCGGGTCCGCAAGGCCGAGCCCGCCCTCGGCGACGGCACCCTGACCTGGCTGGACGCCCCGGCCGACGTGCTCGCGTTCCGGCGCGGCGACGACGTCGCGTGCGTCGTCAACCTGTCGGCGGGCCCCGTCGGCCTGCCCCAGCACGAGGAGGTCCTGCTCGCCAGCGCGGACCTCGACGACGGCCGGCTCGGCTCCGACGCCGCCGTCTGGCTACGCCTGACGACCACTGACAAGGGATGGAGCACGAGATGAGCAGCACACGCAGACACCTGGGCGCCGCAGCCGCGGCCGTGATGGCGCTGAGCCTGGTGGCGGCCTGCGGGTCCGACGACGAGCCCGCGGCCGACGGCGGCAGCCCGGGTGGCGACGGCGGCGACGAGCAGGTCACCATCAGCGTGAGCAACCTGCCGCCGGCGACGGAGTCGGCCACCCGCGAGGCGTTCCTCGCCCGGGTCGAGGAGTTCGAGGCCGCCAACCCGGACATCACCGTCGAACCGAGCGAGTACGAGTGGGACGTGACGACGTTCGCGGCCCAGCTCGCGGGCGGCACGCTCCCGACGACGTTCGAGTTCCCGTTCACCGACGGCCAGGCGATGATCGAGCGCGGCCAGCTGGCCGACATCACCGCCGAGGTCGAGGCGCTCCCCTACGCCGCGGACTTCAACCCCAGCGTGCTGGAGGTCGCCCAGGACGACAGCGGTGCAATCTTCGCCGTCCCGACCACCGCCTACGGCATGGGGCTGCACTACAACCGGGCCATGTTCGAGCAGGCCGGCCTCAACCCGGACGCGCCGCCGACGAGCTGGGCGGAGGTGCGCGAGTACGCCGACGCGATCGCCGAGGCCACCGGCCAGGCCGGGTTCGCGCAGATGAGCCAGAACAACACCGGCGGCTGGATCCTGACGACGCTCACGTACGCGCTGGGCGGGCGCATGGAGGACGGCTCCGGCGACGACGTCACCGCCACGCTGGACAACGACGGCACCAAGGCGGCGCTGGAGCTGCTGCGCCAGATGCGCTGGGAGGACGACGCCATGGGCGACAACTTCCTGTTCGACTGGGGCACCATCAACCAGGCGTTCGCCGCCGGCCAGGTGGGCATGTACATCGGCGGCTCGGACGTCTACAACAGCCTGGTGACCGAGAACAGCATCGACCCGGCCGGCTACGGGCTCACGGTGCTGCCGCTGGAGGGCGGCGACGCCGGCGTGCTGGGCGGCGGGACGATCGTCGGCGTGCGGCCGGACGCCAGCGACGCCGAGCGCGACGCCGCGGTGAAGTGGATCGACTTCTTCTACATGAGCAAGCTGACCCAGCAGGACGCCGCGCTGGCCGACGCCGAGGCGCTGGTCGCGACGGACGCGCCGCTGGGCACGCCGGCGCTGCCGATCTTCGGGGCCGAGCAGCTGGCCGAGTCCGACGCCTGGGTGGCCGACCTCGTCAACGTGCCGCTGGCGCAGATGATGCCGTTCAAGGACGCCATCCTGGACCAGCCGCTGGTGCCGGAGCCGCCGGTGCGCGCCCAGGACCTGTACGCCGAGCTGGACGCCGTCGTGCAGGCGGTGCTGACCGACGAGAACGCCGACATCGACGCCCTGCTCGAGACCGCGAACGGCAACGTCGCCGCGCTGGTCGAGGCCGGCTGAGGCACGGCGCGCCGATGGGAGGACCGAGGTGAGCGCGACCGTCCGCTGGGTCCGCGGCGGCGGGCTGAGCACGCTGCTGCTCCTGCTGCCGTTGCTGCTGGTGTTCGGCTACTTCGCCTGGTTCCCCATCAGCCGCGCCGTGGTGATGAGCTTCCAGGAGACCAATCTGGTCGCCGACCCGGCGTGGGTCGGCCTGGACAACTTCCGGCACGTCCTCGACGATCCGCTGTTCTGGACGTCGGTGCGCAACACGTTCTTCTTCACCGGGCTGGCGCTGCTGTTCGGCTACCCGGTGCCGCTGGTGCTGGCGGTCGTCATGAGCGAGCTGCACCGCGGCAGGGGCGTCTACAGCGCGCTGGCGTACCTGCCGGTCGTGGTGCCGCCGGTGGTGGCGGTGCTGCTGTGGCGGTTCTTCTACGACGCCAGCCAGACCGGTGTCTTCAACACCATGCTGGGCTGGATCGGGCTCGGCCCGTTCGCCTGGATCCAGGACGCGTCGACGGCGATGCCGTCGCTGGTGCTGCAGGCGACGTGGGCCAACGCCGGTGCGACGGTGCTCATCTATTTGGCCGCGCTGACGGGGGTGCGCGGCGACCTGTACGACGCGGCCGAGGTCGACGGCGCGGGGCTGTGGCGCAAGATCTGGCACGTCACCCTGCCGCAGCTGCGCGGCGTGCTGCTGATCACGTTGATCCTGCAGGTCATCGCCACGTTCCAGGTGTTCACCGAGCCGTACCTGATGACGAACGGCGGCCCCCAGAACGCCACCGTGACCGTGCTGCTGCAGATCTACAACTACGCGTTCCGGTTCGGCGACTACGGCGCCGCGACGGCGCTGTCGGTGCTGCTGGCGCTGTTCCTGGCGGTACTGTCGGCCGTCTACTTCCGGCTCACCCGGTCCTGGAGCACGACATGAGTGACACCGTGAAGGACGACGTCCGGGTCGCGGCGCCCGCCCCGGCCGCCCCGGCGGCGCGGACCGCCCGGCGGACGCGGCGGCGCCCCGGCGGCGACCGCGAGCGCGGCATCCTGTCCGGCTACGACCGCGGCCGGACGGGCACCCGCTGGGGCCTGCGCGTCGCGCAGGGGCTGGTGCTGGTGCTGCTGGTCGTGGCCAGCCTCGGCCCGCTGCTGTGGCTGGCCCGCGCGTCGGTGAGCACCACGCAGGACACGCTGCGCACGCCGATGGCGTTCTGGCCCAGCGGCATCGACTGGGCGAACCTGTCGACGGCCTGGAACCAGGCCCAGATCAGCCACTACTTCGCCAACACCGTGTGGGTGGCGCTGGGCTCGTGGTTCGTGCAGCTGCTGGTGGCGACGACCGGCGGCTACGTGCTCGCGGTGCTGCGGCCGCGGTACGCGCCGGTGGTGTCCGCCGCCGTGCTGGCGACGCTGTTCATCCCCGGCGTGGTGGTGCTGGTGCCTCTGTTCCTGACGGTGCTCGACCTGCCGGTGGTGAACGCGTCGCTGCTGAACACCTACTGGGCGGTGTGGCTGCCGGCCGGCGCCAACGCGTTCAACGTGCTGCTGGTCAAGCGGTTCATGGACGGCCTGCCGCGCGACGTCTACGAGGCGGCCCGGATGGACGGCGCCGGGCCGCTGCGCATGTTGTGGTCGGTGGTGCTGCCGATGTCCAGGCCGATCCTCGGCGTCGTCTCGATCTTCGCCTTCCTCAACGCGTGGAAGGACTTCCTCTGGCCGCAGATCGTGCTGCCGGAGCCGACGCTGCAGCCGTTGTCGGTGCGGCTGCCGCTGATCCGCGACACCGTCGAGCTGGACGTGTTCCTGGCAGCGCTGCTCATCTCGATGGCGCTGCCGATCGTGATCTTCCTGGTGTTCCAGCGGCTGTTCCTGCGCGGCGCCGGGCTGGGCGGCGCCGTCAAGGGCTGACCCGGGGATCCTCCATGTACAGCCTCGGCACGAGCGGGGACAGCGGTCCGGCCGGGGCCGGTCATCGGCGATGTGGGGCGAACGGTTGGCCGGTTTTCATCCACCTTCCTGGTCGTCAGAGCGGCTCAAAAGGTTGATGATCATGGTGGGTGACGGCTCGGAAGACAGACCCCGGTTGTCAGCCCGCCGACGTCAGGCGAGGTCAACCGCCACGGCGTCACCGGCCAGGGTGACGGCGCCGACCAGCGGCGCGTCCTGGTCGAAGCGCGACACGACGACGTCGGGCCCGAACACCAGGTGGGTGTGCAGCTGCTGCGTCAGGCGCGACACGATCCGCGCGCTGCCGGTCAGGCCGCCGAACAGCACCACCCGCTCCGGGTCGAGCAGCAACGACATCGCGACGACGGCCCGCGCCAGCGCGTCGATGCGGCGGTCGACGAGGTCGCTCAGTTCCGGGCGCGGGTCGGCGACGAGTGCCGCCGCCCCGCCGTCCAGATCGTGCGCCGCCGCCAGGTCGTCCAGGACCCGCCCGCCGAAGATCGCCTCCAGGTGCTCCTCGTCCGCGTGCAGCGGGCCGGAGCCGACCAGCGTGTAGCCGATCTCCCCCGCCGCCCCGTGGAAGCCCGGCATGACCCGGCCACCGACGACGAGCGCCGCCGCCACCCCGGTGCCCAGGCCGAGGACCAGGCCCGGATCGGCATCGACCAGCCGGCCGTGCCGCGACTCGGCCAGCGCGGCCGCGTTGACGTCGTTCCAGACGGGCACCGGCATGTCGCCCAGCCGGGCCCGCAGCGCGTCGGCCAGCCGCAGCTCACCCCAGCCCGGCACGTTCGGGGCGAGGTCGATGCCGTCGGGGCGGACGACGCCCGGGGTGGCGACCCCGGCCGCCAGGAGCGGACGGCCGGACTCGGAGACCAGCTTCTCCGCCGCGTCCAGCGCCCTGGCCAGCGCGCGTTCGGCGCCGTCGCCGGCGTGGGTGGGCAGCCGGACCCGCTCCACGATGGTGCCGTCGGGCTCGGCCAGCGCCAGCGCCATCTTGGTGCCGCCGAAGTCGATGCCCAGGATCTGCCCGGTCGAGGAAGTGCTCACGCGGCGGTCCGCTCCCGCACCACGTCGTCGAGCGTCCGGGCGGCGGCGTCCAGCCGCGACCGCAGCGCCGTCAGGTGCGCGGCGGACTCGTCGACGCGGGCCCGCAGCAGCGCGACCTGCCGCCGGACCTGCGCCGAACCGGGGCCGTCGGCCTGCGCGCGGTGCAGCACCCGGGCGGGGTCGTTGGCCGCGGCGATGAGCTGCGTGGCCGCGTCCTCGGTGACGCCGCTCAGCCCGAGCCCCGCGGCGACCTCGAGCACCGTCGCCGTCGTCCACCCGTCGGGCGGCGACTCACGCAGCAGCCGGCCCACCACCGAGTGGGCGGCGCGGAACGGGACGCCGGAGGCCGTGAGCGCGTCGGCGGCCGCCGTCGTGGTGGCGCCGGTCGCGACGATCTCCGCCGCGGCCGGCGTCGACAGCGGCTCCACCCGCGCGATCACGCCGCCGAGCAGGCGGAAGAACCGCCGCGCGCGGTCATTGCTGTCCCACAGCCGGGTCTGGACGTCGGTGGTCGCGTTGTTGGAGTCCTCCCACCACGCCGCGCCCACGTTGTTGAGCACCGAGGCGGCGTCGGCCGCGGTCGCGCCGGCCATCGAGACCAGGTGCTCGAACACCACGGGGTTCCGTTTCTGCGGCATGATGCTGCTGCCCTGCGTGAACTCCGGCGGCGTGGTCATCCACCGCCAGCTCAGCCAGTCCATCATCGTGCGCGCGAACCGGGCGCCGGTGGCCAGCACCTGCGCGTTGAGCGTCGCCACGCGCATCAGGTAGTCGGCGCCGGCCACGGCCTCGTAGGAGTTCACGACCAGCCCGTCGAAGCCGAGCAGCCCCGCCACCCGCGCCGGGTCGATGTCGAGGTCGGTGCCGGCGAAGGCGCACGACCCGAGCGGCGACACGTTGATCTCGTCGAGCAGTTCCGCATAGGCGCGGGCGTGCCCGGTCAGGGCCTCGCCGTAGCCGGCCAGCGCGTGCCCGACGGTGGTCGGCTGCGCCGGCCGCCGGTGCGTGTACCCGACGATGACGACGTCGGCGTACCGGTCCGCCGCGTCGAGCAGCGCGCCCGCGGTCGCCAGCACCTCGGCCTGCACCGCGGCCACCTGCTCGCGCAGGATCATCCGGAACACGCCCTGGTCGAGGTCGTTGCGGCTGCGGGCCAGCTGGACGTCCAACTCCGAGGTGTCGACGCCGGCCGCGGCGGCCAGCCGCTTCTCGACGGTGAAGTAGACGTCCTCGACCGAGCCGTCGTAGGTGAGCGTGGCCGGGTCGTCGGCGCGCATCGCCTCGAGGCCGCGCAGCAGCGTGGCGGCGCGTCCGGCCGGGATGAGGCCCTGGTCGGCCAGCATGACGACGTGGGCCCGGCTGGCCTCCACCATCGGGCCGTAGAGCCTGGTCACGTGGTGGTCGAACACCACGCTCAGGTGGTTCTCCTGGTAGACGGTCAGGGCCTGGTCAGCCATCGGACTCTCCTGTAGCGGGTGGTTCGGGTACCGGGTCGGTCGTGGGCGCGTCGGGCAGCGGGGCGGCGAGCCAGGCGTCGACGAGCTCGCGCAGCCGCCGCGCGGCGAGGTCGCGGACCCGCCGGCCGGAGTCGTCGCGCACCAGCGACACGTGCCCGGACCAGCCCTCCCACGGCGTGGGCCGGGACTCGATCAGCACGTACGGGCTCGGGGTGGGCAGCTTCGGCCGCGGCGGCAGGTCGCGCGCCGCGGCCAGGTCGACGGCGTCCGGCGCGAAGCCGAGGACGCCGCTGGTCTCGTAGGCGCCGCCGTGGCCGCGCGACGGCAGCGGGCCGAACAGCTCGGTGGTCTCCTCCGGCGTGATCAGCTGGAACCAGTTCGCCAGCAGCAGGCTGCACCGGCGCCGTCCCGACACCCACTCCATCGCCGCCCGGACGATCGACATGTTGGCGTCGTGCCCGTTGACGACGAGCACGCGGCGGAAGCCGGCCGCCACGATGCCCTCGAGGACGTCGCTCAGATAGGCGAGCGCGATCTCCGGCCGGACGCCGATGGTGCCGGGCCACGGTCGCGTCTGCCCGGGCACCGCCGTGTACGCAACGGACGGGTAGAGCACGCCGCTCGGCGTGCCCGGCGCGTCGGCCCACTCCCTCGCGAACCCGTCGGCGAGCAGCAGGTCGGCGCCCAGCGGCAGGTGCGGGCCGTGCCACTCGAACGCCCCGACCGGCAGGACGGCGAGGTCGGCGCCGGCGACGACGTCCGGCCAGGCGGCGCCGGTGACCCGGGTCGCGTCGATCAGGCCGCCCACTGCGTCGCCTCCTTGGCCGAGCGGGACGTCCGCCCGTTCTCGAGCCGCCCGCTGACCAGCATGACGACGAAGATGAGCACGACCTGCAGCATGCCGTACGCGGCCGCCGTCCCCATCTCGAAGCGGTACATGCTGTTGTTGATGGCGACCGAGATCGGCTCGGTCCGCGACGTGTAGATCAGCACCGACGCCACGAACTCCCCCACGCCGTGCACGAACGCCAGCAGGGCGCCGGCCACCACGCCCGGCAGCACCAGCCGCACGGTCACCGTCAGGAACGCCCGCGGCCACGACGCGCCCAGGTTGCGGGCCGCCTCCTCCAGGGCCGGGTCGGTCTGCGCGAGGGCGGCCGACGTCGACCGGAAGACCATCGGCAAGAACCGCACGAAGTAGGCCAGCGGCATGATCCAGAACGTGGCGACCAGCACCTGCCCGAAGCTGAACGCGTTGCCGGTGCTGAACGCCGCGATCAGGTTGATGGCGACGACGGTGCCCGGTAGCGCCCAGGCCAGCATGACGGCGATGTCCAGCAGCGACCGGCCGACGAAGCGCAGCCGGCGCACCGCGTAGGCGATGAGGACACCGACGACGATGATGGCGGCCGTCGCCACGGCGCTGATCGTCACCGAGTTCCGGATCGGCTCGAACGCGCGGGGGTCGTTGAAGATCGTGCTGAAGTTCTCCGTCGTGTACTCCGACGGGATGACCTGCGTCGTCCACGAGCCGTCGCGCGAGAACGCCACGAGCGCGATGGTCGCGACGGGTGCGAGCAGCACCGCCACGCCGGCCAGCGAGCCGACCATGGCCAGCCAGCGCCCGACCGGGTTGGTGACCTCGCGCCGGTGGCTGGCGACGCCCTTGGACTGCGACCGGTAGCTGCGCCGTCCCTCGTACCACCGCATGGCCAGCAGGAACAGGATCGAGACCACACCGAGCACCGACGCGTACGTGGACGCCAGCGGCATGTCGCCGTTGGTGCGGTTGATGTAGATCTGCATCGTCATCGTCTGGTCGACGCCGAACAGCAGCGGCGCGGTGTAGGACGCCAGCGACGTCATGAACACCAGCAGCGCGCCGGACACCATGGCCGGCGTCAGCATCGGCAGCAGCACCGTGCGCCAGACCCGCAGCCGCGACGCGCCCAGGTTGTAGGCGGCCTCCTCGACCGACGGGTCCAGCCCGCGCAGGGCGGCCGACGCGGCGAGGTAGAAGAACGGGTACATGGTGAACGTGTGGACCACCAGCACGCCGGCGATGCCGCTGACGGCCAGCACCGGTTCCTCGGTCCCGAACAGCCGTTGCAGCGCGCGCGGCAGGATGCCGGTCTCGCTGTACAGCAGCTGGAAGGAGATGGCGCCGATCAGCGGCGGCAGCGCGGCCGGGACCAGGATGATCGCCTCGATCAGCCCGCGGCCGGGGAACTGGAAGCGGCGCAGCAGGAACGCCATCGCCACGCCGACCACGCCGCACAGCACGACGCTGGCCACCGAGATGAGGATGGAGTTGATCAGCGACTGGCGGGCGACGCCGCCGGCGCTGAAGAAGCCCGAGTAGTTGTCGCCGGCGTTCTCGCCGACGCTCTCGGCGAACGTCGCCAGCATCGGCTGGACGATGTAGCCCCACAGCACCAGCGCCAGCGGCAGCACCAGGATGTACGGGAACCACCGCGACCCGGTGACGGCGCCGCTGCGCAGCCGCTTCGCCGTCGCCGCGGGTGGTTCGTCCGCGGTGACGGCGTCCGGCTCGGTCCGGACGCTCACGGCCGCACCACCCACAGCTGCTCCGGCGGCAGCACGACGCCGACGGTGTCGCCGATCGTCAGGCCGTCGGGGAGCTGGACGGCGGCGACGTGCAGCGGCGTGCCGGCGAGGTCGGCCGACACGTTCGTCGACATGCCGGTGAACTCCGTCTCGAGGACGGTGGCGCGCAGCGCGCCGGGGGCGTCGGGCCCGGTGAGGCGGACGTGCTCCGGGCGCACCGACACCAGCGCGAGGTCGGTCTCGGTGAGGCCGTGGCCCTCCGGAGTTGCGGCCCGGAGGGTGACGCCGTCGGGGCCCGCGACCTCGACGTGCTGCGGCCCGGCGCCGAGGACCGGCAGCGACAGCACGTTGCTGCGGCCGATGAACGTGGCCACGAACCGGTTGGCCGGGCGCCGGTAGATCTCCTCCGGCGTGCCGACCTGCTGCACCGTGCCGCCGTTCATGACGGCGATGCGGTCGGACATCGCCATCGCCTCGGCCTGGTCGTGGGTCACGTACAGCGAGGTGGTGTTGGCCTCGCGCTGGATGCGGCGGATCTCCAGCCGGGTCTCCTCGCGCAGCTTGGCGTCGAGGTTGGACAGCGGCTCGTCCAGCAGCAGCGTGCGCGGCCGGATCACCAGCGCCCGGGCCAGCGCGACCCGCTGCTGCTGCCCGCCGGAGAGCTGGTCGATGCGGCGCGACCCGTACCCGGCCAGGTGCACCTGCTCCAGCGCCTCGTCGATGCGCCGCTTCGCCTCGGTGCCGCGCACCTTGCGCGTCCTCAGCCCGTACCCGACGTTCTGGGCCACGCTGAGGTGCGGGAACAGCGCGTAGTTCTGGAACACCATGCCGGTGTCGCGCTTGTTCGGCGCGGCCCGCGTGACGTCGTCGGAGCCGAAGAAGATCCGTCCCGACGAGGGGAAGTAGAACCCCGCGACCATCCGCAGCGTCGTCGTCTTCCCGCAGCCGCTGGGCCCCAGCAGCGTGAAGAACTCGCCGTCCTGGATGACCAGGTCGACCTTGTCGACCGCGGGATCGCCGGAGCGGGCGAACACCTTGCTCACCGCATCGAGCCGGACCTCGACCATGTCTCACCTTTCGTCGGGCGACCGGCGGGCGTGCCGTGAGCACGCCCGCCGGTCCGCCGGGCCGGGTCAGCCCTTGTTCTTGATGTTCTCGTTCCAGTAGTTGATCCAGTCCGTCTCGTTCTGGCCGATGGTGGCCCAGTCGACCTCCATCGGCTGCAGGCCGAGGTTCGCCAGCCACTCCGGCTGCTCGGAGATCTCGACGGTCGGGATCTGGTAGTAGTCGGCGGCGAGCTCGCCGCGCAGGCCGTCGTCGAACAGGAACTCCAGGAACTGCGTGGCCGCCTCGCTGTCGCCGCCGGCCACCGCCGCGACGCCGTCGACCAGCACCGGAGCGCCGGACGCGGGCATGACGTAGTCGAACGGCATGTTCTGCTGCTCGGCCTGGATCAGGATGTCCTGCAGGTTCCAGGCGCTGAGCACGCCCTGCTCGCGCGACAGCTTCAGGTAGAGGTCGGCCGGGTTGGCCGCGTACTCGGCGGTGTTCGCGTCCAGCTGCGTCAGCCACTCGTAGCCCGGCTGCGGGTCCTGCCCGTCAGGGGACTCCTTGAGGATCATCGCGGCGTAGATCGAGCGCATGGTGCCCGACGCGGCGACGTCGCGGATGAGGATCTGGTCCTTCCACTTCGGGTCGAGCAGGTCGTCCCAGTCCTTCGGCGCCTCGTCCTCGGTGAGGGCGGCGTTGTTGTACATGATGACCTCGGGCAGCAGGATCTCGCCGAACCAGCGGCCCTCGGGGTCCTTGTGCCCGTCCTCGATGTCCGCGGCGAAGGCGGGCTCGATCGGCGCCAGCAGGTCCTCGGCCGCGGCGGCGTCCAGGCCCTGCTGGGTGCCGCCCCACCACACGTCGGCCTGGGCGTTGGACGCCTCGGCCCGGACCCGCTCGAGCACCTCCTGGGCGCCGAGGTTCAGCACCTCGACGTTGCCCGCGTACTCGGGGTACTCCTCCTCGAACCGCTCGATCACGAAGTCGGTGATGTTGGAGTCGCGGGCGCTGTAGATGGTGAGGCTGCGCGACTCCGAGCCGCCGCCGTCGGACGTGGTGTCGCCGTCGTCGCCGCCGCAGGCCGCGAGGACCATGCCGAGCGCGACGGTCGCGCCGAGCATGATGATGGGGCGTCGCATGGGTGTCCCTCCGTTGGGTGTGTGCTGACGTTCTGGGCAGGCAGGCGCGCTCGCCGAGCCGGGCCGAGCCGCGCTGTGAGGTCAGATGGCCGGTACCGCCATCAGTCCGGCCGCGGTGAGTGCGGAGCTGATGGCCCCGTGCAGGGCGGCGCGGTCGCCGAGCGCGCCCCGCCGGATCTCCACCGGTGCGGGCACGTCGGCGTCGACCAGCTCCTGCAGCCGCGCGGTCGCGGCGTCGTCGAGCTCGGCGGCCGCGCCGCTGAGCAGCACCCGTCCGGGGTCGACGACGCACGCGCACGAGATGATCAGCCGCGACCACGCCACCAGCACCTCGTCGAGGTACTCGCGCGCGGTGGCGGCGCCCGGGCCGTCGCCGGCCGCGGCGGTGACGAGCGCGGTGACCGGCCGAGCGCCGTCGCGCTCGATGCCCGCGTCGGCGAGCTTGCGCGCCACGGCGGACTCCGACCAGCGCGCCTCGAACGCGCCGACGCCGTCGCGGGTGTGCGCGTCGCGGTCCAGCGTCATGAACCCGACCTCGCCGGCCGCGCTGGAGGCGCCCCGGCGGACCCGGCCGTCGAGCATGAGACCGGCGCCCACGCCGTCGGTGACGTGCAGCAGCATCAGGTCGCTCACGTCGCTGCCGGCACCGGCGGCGTGCTCGCCGGCCACCATGAGGTTGACGTCGTTGTCGACGACGACGGAGACACCGAGGCGGGCGCGGATGCCGTCGCCGATCGAGCGCGTCTCGACGACGCCGACCGACGGCGCCAGCCGCACCTCGCCGTCGGCGGTGACACCGGGCACGGCCACCGCGACGCCACGCAGCTCCGGACGCCCGGCGCCGGCCAGTCGCGGCACGACGTCGCAGATGGTGGCCACGATGTCCGGGCCGAGCGGGACGTCGTCGTGGGCGATGACGGTGCCGTCGCTGTCGGCGATCTCGCAGCTGGCCTGGTGCGGCCGCAGCGCCACCGCGGCGACGAGCTCGGCCCGCGGGTTGAACTCCAGCCGCTCCCGGGGGCGACCGGCCCGCGAGGAGTCCGCGCCCCGGGCGATCAGGTAGCCCTCGGCGATCAGCTCGCGGACCAGCGGGGTGAGGGTCGCAGGGCTCAGCCCGGTCAGCTCGGTCAGCTGTGACCGCGAGAGCAGCCGGGCCTGACGGGCCGCGGAGATGACCGCGGACCGCTTGATCTCCCGGGAACGCTCCCGCCGGACGGGGCTCGCCGGGACCTCTGATTGCGACTTCACGGTTGCTTTCTACGGCGAAGGAAGTACCGCGGTCAAGACACGGTTCGGACACGGAAGGTCTCGTCCCGTTATTTTTCGTTCTCCGAAGGAAAAAGCTCACGAACCCTTGCCAACGGGCTGGAGACGTCCCTAGGGTCGCCCTTCGAAGGCCTTCCGAGGGCGCTCGGCCGGCGCCCGCACCTGCACTGTCACCGCTGAAGTCGGGTCATGCACAGCTCATGACCACTCCCCGCCGGACCCGCGGCTCGGGGAGTCCGTCGGCATGACCTCATGAGGATCGCGCCGTCATCGCGCGTCGTAGAGAGGGCTTACATGGACGTGAACCTGAACCGCCGCAGCTTCCTGCGTGGCACCGGCGCCGTCACCGCCGCGGCCGTCGGCGCGGCCGCCGGGTTGCGGCTGCTGACCCCCGCGGAGCGGGCACTCGCCGAGCCGGGAGGTGCGGTCGACCTGGACATCCTCTACATCGGCGCGCATCCCGACGACGAAGCCGGCACGCTCGGCGCCCTGGGTCAGTGGAACGAGGACCACGGCGTGCGCGCCGGCGTCATCACGATCACCCGCGGCGAGGGCGGCGGCAACGCGGTCGGCCTGGAGGAGGGCCCGCCGCTGGGCCTGCTGCGCGAGGCGGAGGAGCGCCGCGCGGTGGCCTACGCCGGGATCGAGCACATCTACAACCTCGACGGCCTCGACTTCTACTACACCGCCAGCGCACCGCTGAGCGAGCAGATCTGGGGGCACGAGAGCACGCTGGGACGCATCGTCCGGGTCGTCCGGGCCACCCGGCCCAGCGTCATCGTCACCATGAACCCGTCGGCCACCGACGGCAACCACGGCAACCACCAGCAGGCGGCCAAGCTCGCCGTCGAGGCCTACTACGCCGCCGCCGACCCCTCGCGGTTCCCCGAGCACGCCGACGAGGGCTTCGGCCCGTGGCGGGTCGGCCGGATCCTGCAGAGCGGCGCCGTCGGCAGCGGCCCGCTCGGCCCCGACGGCCCCGCGACCGGCTACACCCCGCGCGTCACGTCCGACGTCGTCTTCGGCACGTGGGACGGCACGGTCTCGCAGCGCCACGGCGGGGAGCGGTGGAGCGTCGTCAAGACGTGGGCCGCCCGCGAGTACATCACCCAGGGCTGGTCCACCCGCGCGTTCCCGCCGTCCGACCCCGCACGCATCTCCAGCCAGTGGTTCACGCTCATCGACACCCGCACGCCGTACCCCGACCCGCGCAGCGGCGGGCTGGCGGCCATCGAGGGCGCGGCCCTGCAGGCGCCCGGCGGCCTGCCGCTGGGCACGGAGTTCTACCTGGAGACGCCCGGCTTCCACGTGCTGGCCGGCTCGTCCTTCGAGGTGGTGGCGCATGCCCGGGCGGCCGCCCGGCGGCCCGTGCCGAACGCGTCCGTCGCGGTCGAGGTGCCGGAGGGCTGGACGGTGAGCGGCGACGGCCGGCTCGGGACGCTCGCGCCCGGCCGCGCGGCGACGGCGACGTTCACCGTCACCGTCCCGGCCGATCTCGTGGCCGGCGAGCGGTTCGACCTGCGCGGGACGCTGAGCACGCCGCGGCACGGCGCCGGCACTCTCGGCGAGGTGGTCGAGATCGGCGCGCCGGTGCGCGGCACCCTCGAGCCGCTGCCGGAGATCGCGCAGTTCCGCGCATGGACCGCCGCCAACGGCGTCGAGCACCTCGACAGCCTGATCCTGCCGCTGCTCGCCATCGGCAGCGGCCGCGGCCGCGAGGTCCGCGTCGACCTCACCAACACCAGCGACCGGCCGCAGTCGGGCGCCGTCACGCTCGCGGTGCCGGCGGGCTTCGAGGTCTCCCCCGCCAGCCGGTCGTACCAGGACCTCGCGCCCGGCGCCGCCGGGGCCGTCACGTTCACCGTCACCAACACCGAC
Organism: Jiangella alba; assembly: GCF_900106035.1. Lineage (GTDB taxonomy): Bacteria > Actinomycetota > Actinomycetes > Jiangellales > Jiangellaceae > Jiangella > Jiangella alba. Next base: position 1,177,564 of record NZ_FNUC01000003.1, on the reverse strand, counting down.
CCGTCGCTGCCGACGTCGAACCGGGCACCCGACGACGGCCGGTACGCGATCGAGATCGTCACGACCTACGACGGCGGTTCGGCGGCTCAGGACGCGGCGTTCCTGCTGGTGCCGAGCCTGGCGCTGGAGAAGGCCACGACGGCGCCGCGGGTGGCGGGCGACGTCGACGAGAGCGAGTTCCCCGGCGCCGTCATCGACATCTCCACCCGCTGGGAGGGCGAGCAGGCGCCGGCGTCGGACATCTCCGGCCACGCCAGGATCACCTACACCGACGACGCGTTCTACGTCTACGTGAACGTCACCGACGACGTGCTCGGCTTCGTCCTGCCGCCCGAGGACACCAAGCGGCAGCGGCGCACCGACTCCGTCGAGATCAACATCGACCCGCGCGGCACGTCGGCGAACACGTCGACGGTGTTCATCGCCGGCGTCTTCCCGATCACCGACGACCCCGCGAACGGCAACCCGCCGAGCTTCCACCGCGACCGTGACAACCGGCAGGGCCCCGGCCCGGAGACCGCGCCGGGCATGGAGGTCGCGTCGCGGGTCGGCGACCCCTACACCGGGTACACGGTGGTGGCGAAGATCCCGTTCGACGTGCTGCCCGACGCGCTCGACCCGCAGCACGTCGGCTTCAACATCCTGGTCAACGACTCCGACACCCAGGACAAGAGCACGCAGACCCGCATCGGCTGGTCCACCTGGCAGGGTGTGCGGGCCGACCCGTACCGGTGGGCCGTCGTCACGCTGCCGGACCTGGCGGCCCAGCCGTCCGCGCCGAAGGAGCCGGTGCTGCCCGACACCGCCGCGAAGAGCGTCGACTCGCCGCAGAGCATCCTGCAGTCGGCCGGCGACAACGTCCCGCTGGGCGGCTGGCGCGCGCTGGGCGGCGGGTCGGTCGAGGTGCAGTCCGCGTCTGCCTCCGGCGGCTCGGTCACGGCCCGGCTGCGGACGCGGCGGGCCGGTCAGGCCCGGGTCTTCGTCTGGGACGGCGCGGCCGTGCTCGGCCGGCTCGACCAGGAGCTCGCGGCCGGACGGCACTCGGTGACGGTCCCGCTGACGGCGTCCGGCAGCGGCTCGCAGCGGTGGCTGCTGGTCTCGCTGGAGTCCGGCGAGGCGAACGACGCGGCGGCCTACCGGCTCTGACCCGGTGGTTCCCTCGCGGCCGGGTGTTGCGGCCGCGAGGGAACCCCGCCCGCTACGGGACGAGCCGGGCGGCCGACGCGTGCACGGCGCCGTCGCCGCCGAACGTCACACGGGCGCCGAGCCAGTGGCCGTCCGGCACCGCGACGCAGCCGCCGCGGCCGGTCGTCACCTCGACGGCCCTGGTGCCCCGCTCGAACCGGACCGGCTTGCCCGGGAAGCCGAACCCGTTGCCGGCGTTGACCAGGCACACCTCGTCGATGCGGCCGCGCTCGCCGCGTCCGGTCTCGATGGCGGAGCCGACCGCCTCTCCCGCGGCCGCGACGATCAGCGCCGGCTGGTTCGTCTGCACGCCGTCGGCGCCCATCGCGCGGGCCCGCAGGAACTGCTCGACCTCCTGCTCCGGGCCGGCGTCGTAGGCGTGCGGCATGACGATCGCGCAGGCGTCGTGGGCGGCCGCGACGGACTCGGGGGTGTACTCGTCCAGCCGCGACCCGAACACCTTGAAGATCGCCGCGATCTCGTAGATCAGGAAGTTCGGCTCCCAGCGGTCGCGGTTGTAGATGAGCCGCGCGGCCGGCTCGGCGGCGAACACCCGCGGGTCCGACGAGTTGAAGACGGACTCCTCGATCAGGCCGTACTCGCCGACCAGCTCGGCCAGCTCGCCCTCCTCCGTCACCGAGCCCTTGACGTCGAGCTCGACGCCCTTCCCGGCCTGCTGGGCGAGCGCCAGCACCTCCTCCAGCGACGCGACCCGCGCGGGGTCGTAGGCGCCGCCCTTCCACGGCGCGTAGTCGGCCGCGTTGAGCGCTCGCACCTCGTCGAAGGTGAGGTCGGCGACGTTGCCGGTGCCGTCGGTGGTGCGGTCGACGGTGGAGTCGTGCAGCGCGACGAACCGGCCGTCCTTCGTCTGCTGGACGTCCACCTCGACGAGGTCGACGCCGTAGGCGAACGCGTAGGCGTAGGAGTCCAGCGTGTTCTCCGGCGCCAGCGTCAGAGCGCCGCGGTGCGCGGAGATGACGGCGTCGGCGGCGCCAACGTCCGGCGTGCCGGCGTCGGCCCAGCGGTCCGGATCGGGCGTCTGGTCGCAGGCCGGCGGGTCGGTCAGCGGGCGGAGCTGGGCGAGCGCCTGCCGGTACTGCTCGATCCGCGGGTCCTCCTCGTCCGCGCCGGCCTGCGTCGCGGCCAGGCCGGTGAACAGCGCGAGCGCGCCGGCGGCCGCCACCGTCCGGCGCAGCGTCCTCGGGGCCATGTCTGATCCTCTCGACGAGCGTGCGGGGCCTCGTCGAGTCTTCGCGCCCCCGGTGAACCCCCGACGACGCCGACACGGCCTCCACGCGACGTTTCACAGGCATGCGGACCAGTGAGCGGCCGGCGGACCGCAACCCACGACCCCAGGACCGGACGACCGAGACGGGTGACTCGGACGCCAACCATTGGCACCAGCGTCACCCCCGCCCCCACACCCCGGCGACCTCCACCGCCACAGGGTGACCCACACGCCAACCGTTGGCACCGACGTCACCCCCCGCCCCAACACCCCCGGCGACCTCCACCCCCACCCGAAGCGGACCAATGAGCGGCCGGCGGACCAGAAGAACAGCAGGGGGCAGGCGGAACGATACGAAACACACCGACGAGAGCCCGGCGAACCGAGCTCGGCCAACGCGTCAGGGGGCCGCGCCGGTCGTCGTCTCGCCGACCGGCTCGCGCGGCGTCCGGCGGACCTCGAGCACCGCCAGCGTCCCCAGCACGACCAGCGAGAACGTCGCCGTCGCGAGGCCGCTGCGCCCGGCCATCACCGGCACGCCGGCCAGCAGCACGACCACCGCGGCGACCGCCGGCCAGCCGGCGCGGTGCCGGACCCGCAGGCTGCAGGCCAGCAGGCCGAGCAGGAACAGCGCCGGCCCGCCCAGCACGGCCAGCGCGCCGGTGGTCTCCATCGCGTCCCCCGGGTGCGCGACCACCAGCTCGTCACCGACGGCCATGAGGACGATGCCGGCGACGATCGGGACGTGCAGGTAGGTGTAGATGTCGCGGCCGAGCGCGCCGACGTCCTCGCTGCTGCTGTGCCCGAGGCGGTGCGCGATGACCGGCGACGCGCCGGAGAAGTACAGCCACCACAGGGCCACCGAGCCGAGGAACGACACGCCCAGCGCGAGGCCGATCTCCAGGCTCATCTCGGTGCCTGACGCGGTGACGCCGGTGAGCACGATGCTCTCGCCCAGCGCGATGATGACGAACAACTGGAACCGCTCGGCGAAGTGGTGCCCGTCGATGGCCCACTGGCTCATCGGCGCGCTGCCGTCACCGGGCACCCAGTACTGCGCCAGCGGCCCGGAGAGGTCGAGCGCCAGCGCGACCAGCCAGAGCGGCCAGCGGGCGTCGTCGATCAGGCCGCCGGCCACCCAGAGCGGCGCGGACGCCACCGACCAGGCGAGGATGTGGCGGAAGTTCCGGTTGAACGTGCCCGGTGGCGTGACGATGACGACGAACAGGTTGCGGCCGATCTGCAGGGCGGCGTAGCTGCACGCGAACAGCAGCGCGAGGTCGCCGAAGCCCTCCGGGATCGCGACCGCCATCAGCAGGCTGGCCAGCATGACGAACGTCAGCACCAGCCGCACGGGGGCGGTCTCGGGGTCGAACCAGTTCGCCATCCAGGTCGTGTAGTTCCACGCCCAGTAGACCGCCAGCAGCATGAACGCCGTCTCGGCGGCGCCGGTCCAGGTGAGGTGGCTGGCCAGCAGGTGGTGCGAGAGCTGGGTGACGGCGAAGACGTAGACGAGGTCGAAGAACAGCTCGAAGAACGTCGCCCGCTGCTCGAGCCCGGACCGTCGCATGATCCGGATCTGCGGGATGACCGTGCCGCTGCCCTCTGGTGTCGCGTCGGACATGAGCGGGAGCGTAGTCCTGCCGCTCAGGTCCGGCGACGCAGGTCGGCTCAGCGCGTGGCCGCGCCGCGGTCGTGCAGCGCCGCGATGGTCACCGCGTCGGAGCGCTGACCTGCGACGTCCCCGGACTCGGTGTCGATGACCAGCTGACGGGCGACGACGTCGAGCCGGGCGCCGTCGACCTCGGCCGGCGGGCGGTAGGGCAGGGTGAGGTCGAGGACGGCGGTCGCGGTGTCGACGGCGGCCTGCCGCACCGCGGCGGGGTCGCCGGCGCCGGACAGCCGGCCGAGGGCGTCGTCGAGCGCGGCGGTCAGCGCGGGAGGCGCGGTGTCGTCGGGCCGGTCCCGCCAGGCGGCCGTCATCGCGGCGACGGACGGGCCGACGGCGATCCCGGCGCCCGCGTCGTCGAAGACCCGCGCCGCGCCGTCGGCCAGCTCCGTCAGCACCGCCGGGACGGCGCCGGCCGCGGCGTCCGTGGGCACGGCGACGGCGACCTGGACCAGCTCGTCGGAGGCCTCGGAGCGGAACTCCCCGTACCCCGGCGCGAACACCTTGTGCTCGACGGAGCCGTCCTCCTGCCGTTCCTCGGTGCCGATGGCGCCGCGCACCTGCCCGCGCGGTCCGTCGGCGGTGACGTCGTCGTCCTGGACGGTGGTCTCCTCGAACACCAGGCCCGGGATGTTCTCGGACCGGTACACGTCGCCCCGGCTCGGGTCCGCGGGCATGATCAGCCCGCCGGGCCCGTCGCGGCCGGCCAGCCAGCTGCCGCCGTGGCCGGTGAGCACGCCGTCCTCGTAGTCGTCGACGTCCTCGCCGAGGTACCAGACGCCACCGGCGTCGTCCTGCGCGTAGTAGTCGTGGGTCACCTCGATGACCCGCCCGGCGCTGTACGCCACGTACTGCGACACGACCGCCTCGATGCTCTGGCCGTCCCAGGTGATGGTCCGCGTCCGCGGCAGCGTGGTGACCTCGACCCGCAGCGGCTTGCCCTCCTCCTGGCCCAGCTGGATCGCCTGGTCGCCCACCACCAGCGGGAACAGCGGGTTCGTGATGTCGCCCGGCGCCGAGAACGACGGCCGCGCGGTGTCGACCCGCCGGGCAGGGGCGCCGGTGTCCTGGCTCGCCCCGCAGCCGGCCAGCAGCACGCCGGCCACGGCGGCGGTGAGCACGGCCGTCGTGCGCATGGTCAGTCGCCACCCTCCTCGGTGTCGCCGGCGCCGTCGGACTCGTCGCTCAGCACGGCGAAGTCCTTGTCGAGGTGGACGTCGACCTGCGTGCCGTCGTCGAGGGTGACCTCGACCTCGTAGTAGCCCTCCTCGTCGCCGAGCTCGGTGCCGGTGACGGTGCCGCCACCGGTGTGGTCGAGGGCGGCGGCGCTGGCCCGCGCGAGGGCGTCGCCGGTGATCGGCTGCTCGCTGTCGTGGCCCGCCGACGCGGCGCCCATGGTGGCGATGGCCCCGGCCGCCGCCACCGCGGCGGCGCCGCCGCCGATCCAGGCCTTCGTGTGCTTCATGGTCCTGCTCCCTTCCGGATGCACACAGCCTGCGCCCGCGGTGCTGAACCGGGCCTGAACGGCGTCAGCCAGCGGGGAGGCGGACGACGATGCGGGCGCCGCCGCCGTTGCGCTCCCCCACCTCGACGGCGCCGTCGTGCGCGCGGACCAACTCGTCGACGATGGCCAGCCCCAGGCCGGCGCCGCCGGCGTCGCGGTCGCGGGCCTCGTCGAGGCGGACGAAGCGGTGCAGGACGCGCTCGCGGTCGGCGGGCGCGATGCCGGGACCGTCGTCCTCGACGGCCAGGCTGACCGTGCCGTCGCGCGACGCCACCGACAGGGCGACCACCCCGGCCGCGTGCCGGACGGCGTTGTCGCCGAGGTTGCGCAGCACCCGCCGCAGCGCGGCGGCGTCGCCGGTCACCCGGGCCGCGGCGACGCCGGTGGTGTCGACGGTGGCGCCGGCCGCCCGCAGCCGCACGGCCTCCTCCAGCACGAGGTCGTCGAGGTCGACGGCGTGCGCGGCGAGCCGCAGCCGGTGCTCGTCGGCGCGGGCGAGCACCAGCAGGTCCTCGACCAGCCGCTGCACCCGCAGGTCCTCGGCCAGGACGATGCCGGCGAGGGCGGGGACACTGGTGCGGCCGGGGTGCGCCAGCGCCACCTCGGCGTGCTGCCGGATCGACGCCACCGGCGAGCGCAGCTCGTGCGACGCGTCGGAGACGAACCGGCGCTGCCGGGTCTGCGCGTCCTCGAGGCGGTCCAGCATGCGGTTCATGGTGCGGGCCAGCCGGGCGATCTCGTCGTCGCCGCGACCGGTGGGGACGCGGCGGTGCAGCTCGGCGGCGGAGATCGCGTCGACCTCGGCCCGGACCGCCTCGACCGGCGCCAGCGCCCGGCCCGTCGTCCACCACGTCGTCACCCCCACGACGGCGAGCAGGACCGGCAGGCCGACGCCGAGCAGCCGGGTCACCACCCCGGTCGCGTCGGCGACGTCGTCGGTGGACTGCCCCGCCACGACGGTCCGGTCGCCGGAGCGCACCGCGACCGCCAGCATGTCCTCGCCGCCGACGTCGACCCGGGTGGTGTCGCCGGGACGCACGTCGACGGCGGCGACGCCGGCCACGTTCGGGGTGGCCGCGACCACCGCACCGTCCGCGACCACCTGCACGAACCCGTCGTCGTCGGCGACCAGGCGCGGGTCGGCGGCGTCGACCGAGGCCGCCCGCGACCGCGCCGCGTCGGCCACCTGCTCGAGCAGCGCCGAGCGCATGACGACGACCAGGGCCACGCCGCCGAGCAGCAGCGCCAGCCCGGCGACCAGCACCGCACCGGTCGTGGTGCGCAACCGGACCGAGCCCCGGCGCCCGCGCTCAGCCGCCATCGGCGGCCATCCGGTAGCCCGCGCCGCGCACCGTCTCGATGCTCCGGCGCCCGAACGGGCGGTCCAGCTTCGTGCGCAGGTGCCCGATGTAGACCTCGACGATGTGGTCGTCTCGCCGAGCGGGCCACCCTGGGTGAGCACGAAGATCTCGGCGAAGGACTGGGAGAGGAAGATGATGTCCATCACGACGACGTAGGTCAGCATCGGCCGCAGCCCGGGCAGGGTGACGTAGCGGAAGCGCTGCCAGGCGTTGGCCCCGTCGACTCTCGCTGCCTCGTACAGGTCCTTCGGGATGCCTTGCAGACCGGCCAGCAGCAGCACCATGTTGGCGCCGAGCGCCTTCCAGATGCGCATCACCGACACCGCGTTCAGCGCCGAGTCCGGTTCGTAGAGCCACCGCTGCGGTCCCATGCCGACGGCCTCGAGCAGGCCGTTGACCATGCCGTTCTGTGAGTACAGCCAGAGCCAGATCATCGACACCGCGGTGAGCGAGACGATGTGCGGCAGGTACAGCGAGGCCCGGAACAGCCCGATTCCCCGGAACGGCTTGTTCGCCAGCAGCGCGAGGCCGAGAGCGATCACGACCACGACGGGGAGCACCTGAGCCGTGTACCGGAAGGTGACGCCGAGCGCCTGCCGGAAGGCGGGGTCCGACGCGAGTCCCACGTAGTTCTCGAACCCCACGGGCGCCGGCCCGGTCCGGCTCAGCGGCGAGTAGTCGGTGAACGAGAGCACCAGCCCGTAGACGACCGGGGCCAGCATGAACACGACCACGTAGAGCGTCGCGGGCAGCACGAACCACACGCCGACCCAGCGCCCCGCGCGCTTCCGCCGCGCGCCGCGGGTCCCGGCTCCGCGCCCGTCCGGAGCCACCGTCGCGGTGGCTCCGGACGGACGAGTCTGCTGCAGCTCCACGCGGGTCAGCCGCCCGCGTGCTGGGCGATGATCGACTCGACCTCGGCCGTGGCGTTGTCCAGCGCCGTGCCGACGTCGACCGTCTCGTGCAGCGCCTGCTCGAGGTTTGCGTCCAGGGCATCGCGGATCTCGACCCAGCCCGGGACGTTCGGGTTCGGCTTCAGAGCGGACGCCTGCTCGACGAACGCCTGGACGACCGGGTTGGACCGCACGTACTCGGTGTCGATCGCCGACGCGTGGACCGGGACCGCGCCGATGCCGGCCGTGTACTCAGCCATGACCTCGGGCGTGAGCAGGTACTCGATGAAGTCCCAGGCGAGGTCCTGCGCCGGCGAGTCCTTGTTGATCATCAGGCCCGGTCCGGCCCCGCCGATCATCGCCGGGCTGTCGGCGCCCTCGAACGTCGGCGCCGGCATGACCCGCAGGTCCAGGTCCGGCGCGGCCTCGGCCACCTGCTGCATCACCGGGGCGGTCAGCACGGCCATCGACGCGTCGCCGACCACGAGCGGCTGCTGGGCGGGCGGCATGTTCACGTAGTCCTCGCCGAGCATGTTCGAGACCGGCTGCTCGCCGTGGAACAGGTCGACGAAGAACTCGAGGGCCTGAGTGCCCTCGGGTGTGTCGAACGTGGCCGCGGAACCGTCCGGCTCGAGCATGTCGCCACCGGCGCCGGAGAGCAGCGAGGCGAACGTCTGCTGAATGGCGATCGGGTTCGAGGGGACGAGCAGCCCGGCGTGCGTGACGGTGTCCCCGTCCCGCACGGTCAACTGCTCGGCGGCGGCCCGGATGCCCTCCCAGGTCGTCGGGGGCGCGTCGGGGTCGAGGCCGGCGGCGGTGAAGTCGGCGGCGTTGTACATCACGAGGTTGCCCTGCATCGACAGCGGGATGAGGTACTGCGTGCCGTCCACCTGGCCGCCCGCCAACGCCGCGCCGAGGTCGTCGGTCACTGCCGGGTCCAACTCGGCGAGGTAGGGGCCGAGGTCGGTGAGGCGATCCGTCGCCACGAAGTCCGCGACGGCCGCCGGGCCGTGCCCGAAGACGTCGGGCGCGGTTCCCGCGGCGAACGCCGCGTTGAGCTTGGGCGACAGGTCACCCCAGTCGACGAACGTCACCTCCACCGTCGCCCCGGTCTCTTCCTCGAAGGCGGGCACGATCGTGTCGTTCACCAGATCGATCTCGGCCTGGTTGGCGCCCGGGAACCACACGCTGATCTCGCTCGCCGCTCCCCCGCCGTCGTCGCCATCGGTGCCGGCCGAGTCGCTGCCGGTGCACGCTGCGGTCAGGAGCGAGACGGACGCGGCCACGCCGAGTACGGCGACGGTCCGCCGACCACTTCGTTGTGTCATGTGAACGCCTTCCTAAATCGTATTAGTCCGCCACGGGAGCCCCAGGCGACGGGCGGGTTGCGCATGGTTAGGTGGTAGCCTCCGCCGCGTCCTGGCGCGGCGCGGCGATGGTCCCGAGCCCGACGACCGGGCACGCGATCTTGTCGACGTGACCGGGTTCGAGCCGGCCGTCGAGCAGTGCCAGCAGCGCCTCGACGGCGCCGGCGCCCATCTCGCGGCGCGGGACGACCAGATGACTCCAGCCGCGCAGCGCCTGAGAAGGGGGGTCGAGCAGTACCACGGACAGGTCCTCGGGAACGGCCACAGCGAGGGCGGCGGCGACCGCGGAGAACGCCTCTCCCAACTCCACGGTCTCGACGACGAGTGCGGTCGAGCCCGAGTCCATGATGGAGCGTAGGAGCTCCGCTGTGACCTGCTCCGGATCGATGAGGGCGTCCGGGCCGGCGACCAACCCGACGGCCACACAGTGGTCGCGGTACGCGTCGAGCCGCTCCTGCTGTGGCTCGAAACGTTCCGCGATCCCGAGGTAGGACACCGTCCGATGCCCGGCACCGGCGAGGCGTTCGACGATCTCGCGCACCGCACCCGCGTAGTCGGCGGTCACGTACGGCACGGACGGCGCGACGACCGCACGACGACCGACGTACACGAAGGGGTATCCCTCGTCGGCGAGCCGCTCGAGGTCGTCGGTGTTCGGCTCGACACCGAGGATGACGGCGCCGTCAGCGAGGTGGAGGCGGTTGCCGCCGCCGCGATAGATCCGCCGGCTGCCGTCGGCACGCTCGGTGGACGCGAAGAGGATCAGATCTTGGCGCGCCCGGACCGCCGCACCCTCGATACCGACGAGGAACTCGTGGTAGTAGTCGTCCGGCAGAACCGGAAACACTGACTGGTACGTGTGGACGCCGATGAGGCCGTTTCGACCACCGCGCAGCGAGCGGCCGTTGAGGTTGGGCACGTACCCGAGCGTGGCGATCGCCTCGCGCACCCGCTCCTGCGTGGCGGGCGACAGCTGATGGACATCCGCTTTGCCGTTCAGCACCATCGACACCGCAGTCTGCGAGACACCAGCGATCCGCGCGATGTCGCGCTGGCTGGGCTTGCGCGGTGTGCTGGCCACGAGCCTCTCCTCGTCGATGCCTAATACGTAGTAGGCGAGAAGGTAGCGATAGAATCACGTCCTTGTCAACCTCACTCGAGCCGGCCGACTCGCGCATGGCAGCGTGCCCTAGACCCGAACACGAGGCGCACATCACTGCCAAGCACGCGCTGCGTCTTTCGGCAAGACCGATGCTGCGCGGGACGACGCAGCGCAACCGGCGTCGACGCGGCCTTCATCTGGCCCGTCGCCGACCCGATCACACAACTGCACCGCTTCGGGACGTGGGTGGTGACCAGAACCTTCCGTTCGATCGCGCACTCCGCCAGGAGGTGGGGAATTTCCGCCACCGTGATTTTGGAGGTCTCCACCAGCACCGTTTGTAGGTCAGTGCTGACACCACCCGGACCAGGAGGGCAGCCTGGTGTTGGTGGGAGTTGACACCACCTGGCGGGCGCGCAAGCGGAGCTCGTAGTGCAGGCCAAGTGGCGGGAGCACTCCAATCGGGACACCCCCGAGCACGTCCGCGATCAGGCCGAACTGTGGGCGGGACACGCACGCACCGAACTGGAGTGGGCGAAGAGCCTGAGCAAATGACTGTCTGAGGGCGCCTACACCATGGCCGATGATCCGGGTTCGTGGCGAACGGTCCCCGATCACCTCAAGATGCGCTTCTAATCAAACTTGACTAGCCTCAACCAATCCGTTCGCAACGCCGAGAGAAGGAATCGAACCCATGGGAAAGCTCGCGATCGAGACGAGAGGGTTGAGCGGAGGTGGGCGCGTGTCGGCGACGAAGCTCCTGGTGCTCGGTATCGTGCACCTCTCCGGCGGCGCGCATGGCTACCAGGTGCGGTCCGAACTGCAGAGCTGGGGTGCGGAGAGTTGGGCCAAGATCAAGCCCGGCTCGATTTATCACGCGCTGAAGAAGGCGGCGGCTGATGGCCTCCTCACCGAACACGCCGAGCCGGGCAACTCTGGGCCGGAGCGCGTTCTGTACCGCGCGACAACTCGGGGACGTGACGAGATGGTCGAACTGGTCCGCGACGGTCTGCGGCGCACCCACGACCCGGACATGCTCAACGCGTCCATCGCCATGTTGCCCATGCTGACCAGGACAGATGCCATCGCGCACATTAACGAGCGGGTCGCGCGCCTGGAAGCGGAGCTCGTAGTGCAGGCCAAGTGGCGGGAGCACCCCAATCGGGACACCCCCGAGCACGTCCGCGATCAGGCCGAACTGTGGGCGGGACACGCACGCACCGAACTGGAGTGGGCGAAGAGCCTGAGCAAACGACTGTCTGAGGGCGCCTACACCATGGCCGATGATCCGGGTTCGTGGCGAACGGTCCCCGATCACCTCAAGATGCGCTTCTAATCAAACTTGACTAGATGGTTCCTCCTCGTGCACTCTGGCCAAGTAGTCAAACTTGACTAGCCTCAACCAATCCGTTCGCAACACCGAGAGAAGGAATCGAACCCATGGGAGAGCTCGCGATCGAGACGAGAGGGTTGAAGAAGAGCTTCGGCAAGACCCACGCGGTCGCCGGTGTCGACCTGGCCGTGAGCGCCGGGGGCGTGTACGGCGTGCTCGGTCCGAACGGGGCGGGCAAGACCACCACGATCCGCATGCTGGCCACGCTCCTGCGCCCCGACGCCGGAGAGGCGCAAGTGTTCGGCTACGACGTCGTGCGTGACGCCCGGGCGGTGCGGAGCAGGGTGGGCCTCACCGGGCAGTTCGCGTCGGTCGACGAGGACCTCACCGGGGTGGAGAACCTGTTGCTGCTCGCCAGGCTGCTCGGCTACTCACGCCGCCGAGGCAGGGAGCGGGTGGCCGACCTGCTCGACGCGTTCGGTCTTGCCGAAGCGGCCGACCGGCAGGTGAAGAAGTACTCCGGCGGGATGCGCCGGCGCATCGACATCGCGGCGAGCCTGGTCGCCACCCCCGAACTGATCTTCCTCGACGAGCCCACGACCGGGCTCGACCCGCGCAGCAGGAACCAGGTCTGGGAGATCGTCAGGGGCATGGTCGCCGAGGGCGCCACCGTGTTGCTGACCACGCAGTACCTCGACGAGGCCGACCAGCTGGCCGACCGGATAGCGGTGATCGACCACGGGAAGGTGATCGCCGAGGGCACGAGCGGCCAGCTCAAGGCATCGGTCGGCGCCGGCTCGCTGCACGTACGGCTACGTGCGCCCGAGCAGCGGGCCGAGGCAGAGCGGGTCCTCGCCGGCGTCCTCGAGGTGCCGGTCGAGCCGTCCGCCGACCCGGCCGCGCTGTCCGCGCGGATCTCCGACCCCGAGCGGGTCGCCCGTTCCCTGGCCGAGCTGTCCCGCAGCGGCATCGACGTCACCGAGTTCGCGCTCGGTCAGCCGAGCCTGGACGAGGTGTTCCTCGCCCTGACCGGACACGCCGCCGAGGAGACACCCGAGGAGGATGCCGCATGAATGCCACGTCCGCGGAGCAGGCGTCGGCGCCGGTCACCGAGGACGCGCTGCGCAGTGTGCTGGCCGGCGAGCGGCCGTCTCGCCCCGGCCCGGTGCTCACCTCGTTGACATTCGGCTGGCGCGCTCGCCGGGTCGACACAGGCGTACCTGCAGTTCCTGCTGCCCGGCATCCTGGTGCAGGCGAACGTCATGATCACCATGAACACTGGCATAACGCTGAACACCGACATCCAGAAGGGGGTGTTCGACAGGTTCAGGTCACTTCCGGTGTGGCGACCGTCGCCGCTGGTCGGCGCCCTGCTCGGCGATGTGATGCGCTACTCGATCGGGTCGGCGATCGTGATCACGCTCGGATTGGTCCTAGGGTTCCGGCCGGAGGGTGGCGCCGTCGGGGTGGTGCTCTCGGTGGTGCTGCTGCTGGTGTTCTCGTTCTGCCTGTCGTGGTTGTGGACGATGCTCAGCCTGATCCTGCGCACGCCGAACTCGGTGGCGGGGGTCAGCATGATGGTGATGTTCCCGCTGACGTTCGTGAGCAACATCTTCGTGGACCCGAAGACGATGCCCGGGTGGTTGCAGGCGGTCGTCGAGGTCAACCCGATCACCCACCTGGCGACCGTGGTACGCGGCCTGATGCACGGCTCGGTGCCCGCCGGGGAAATCGGCTGGGTGCTCGTCTCGTCCGTACTTCTCGTCGCGGTCTTCGGTCCCATCACCATGGTCCTCTACCGCAACAAGAAGTAGATGCCGCTACCGCGAGCACGTGGTCGAAATCAACTCCGACAACCCGGCCCACTCGGCCAACGCCATCACCGGTACCAGGCCCGGACACGACAAGGAGAGCCGAATGAGCACCATCCCCAAGAACAACTCGGAAACCGTTGCGCACACGCCCGGGCGGGCGAGCAGCATCGGGGTCTGGATTCTGCAAGTCGTGCTGGCGGCGATAATCGCCGGCGGCGGAATCTCGAAGCTCGCCGGCGACCCGGTCATGGTGGACATGTTCGCCGACATCGGGGCTGGCCAGTGGCTCCGGTACCTGGTCGGAGCACTGGAGGTCGCGGGAGGGGTTGGACTTCTGATCCCGGCTCTGGCGGGCCTGGCCAGTCTTGGGTTGGCGGCATTGCTGACGGGTGCTGTCATCACCGATCAGTTCGTGCTCGAGCAGAGCCCTTGGCTGCCGCTCGCCTTACTCGTCGTGGCGGCCGTGATCGCAAGGACGCGGTGGTCGCGCACCGAGGCCGTCGTCGGCACGCTGCTCAGGCGCTGAGACAAACCTCTCGAACGGAGATGTGAGATGAACGAGATGGCCTTTCGCGTGACATCAAACGATGGCACCACCATCGCCTACGACAGGGAAGGAAGCGGTCCGGCCGTCATTCTGGTGGGCGGAGCACTCGACGAGGGGGTGGAGAACGCTCCCTTGGCGCCAGCTCTCGCCGAGCACTTCACGGTCTACAACTATGCCCGTCGGGGACGCGGCGCGAGCGGCTTCACCGAGCCGTACGCCGTGGAAAGGGAGATCGAGGACCTGGATGCGTTGATCGCGGAGGCGGGCGGCTCGGCACACCTGTTCGGGGCGTCCTCAGGCGGCGCGCTGGCGCTGGAAGCCGCAGCGGCCGGGTCAGCCATCGACACGATCGCCGTCTGGGAGGTGCCCTACGCGGTCGGGGACGACATACGCCCGCGATTCGAGGAGTACATCGCAGACACCCGACGCGCCTTCGACGCCGGGCGAGACGAGGAGGTTCTCGAACTGTTCATGCGCATGACCGGCGCCTCCGACGACAACATCGCGGCCAGGAAAGCGGCAGGCAAGCAGACGGCGCATTGGGCGCATTCGGTCGCCCTCGCGCCCACGCTGGTCCACGACAGCGTCTTCCTCAATCGCTACCAATTGCCGGCCGATCGACTGGCAACGGTCACCCAACCGGTCCTGGTCACCACCGGAGGGCCGATCACGGTCCCTTATATGGCAGGCCTGCCCTCGGACTTCTTCGACCGCGCAGCCGACGAGCTTGCAGACCAATTACCCCACGCTCAACGGGAGACCCTCGAGGGGCCGGATCACGTCGTCGACCCACAGACCGTCGGCCCGCTGTTGCTACGGTTCTTCAGCACCGAACACTGAGGGGCCCGCGAGGTGTTGCCGGAATACCGATGAGGCACCGCGCAAGCAGATCTTCGTCGCGCCAGGGACACGGGGCGGACAGGTGGTGTCGAGGTTGATGTCGTCGGCGGCATCACAGGCCTGATCCTGGGCGTGCTTCGTACCCCGCACTCCGGGCCGACTCAGTACCGCCCACCGAAGCCCTGCGCAGCACATGACCAGGCACCTCGGTAGGGCCAGTCATTCCGGGCTGTGGTCGCATGCGGTCACCGTTCCCAGGCGGTGGCCCGGTACCGAAAGTCGTGCCCACGGCGTGCTCACGTCAGGAGTGCCACCGATGACGCAGCCGCGTTCCCGGGTCGACCTGTACGCGGCGATCCGACGGGATGCCCGATCTGGGATGTCCAACCGCGCGCTGCAGCGCAAGCACGGCGTCGGCTTCCGAACCGTGACAGCGGCGCTGGAATCTGCATGGCCGAAGGAGAGAAAGCAACCGCCCAAACGCGGCTCACGGCTTGACGCGTACCGAGTGGTGATCGACGACTGGCTGCGCTCGGACCTCGACGCGCCGCGGAAGCAGCGACACACGGCGAAGCGGATCTTCGATCGACTGCTTGACGAACACGACGGGGCCGGGGTGGTGTCGTACTGGATGGTCCGCGAGTACGTCGCCACCCGACGCCGCGAGATTCGCGTCGAGGTCGGACGGGAACCTGCCAACGCGTTCATCCCGCAAGAGCACCTCCCGGGCCGCGAGGCCGAGGTTGACTTCGGCGACGTCGCCATCCGCCTGCGCGGCGAGCTCGTAACCTGGGCGCTGTTCAGCCTTCGGCTCTCCTACTCGGGCAAGGCCGTGCACAGGGTCAGTGCCTCGGCTGGGCAGGAAGCCTTCTTCGAGGGTCACGTCCACGCCTTCAACGTGCTCGGCGGGGTGCCGACCGGGAATATCCGCTACGACAACCTCAAGGCCGCCGTCGCGAGCGTGATCGGGTTCTCCCGCCAGCGGGTCGAGGCCGACAGGTGGACCGCCGTCCGTTCCCACTACGGCATCGAAGCCTTCTATTGCCAGCCCGGAATCCAAGGTGCACACGAGAAGGGCGGCGTCGAGGGGCAGATCGGCTGGTCCCGACGCAACCACCACCAGGGCACAGGAGTCGCTGCCAACTCGGTGACCCGGCACACGTCGCCGACGACCCGGCACGACGGCTCCGGGACCGGGCCGAGATCGACCGCATGGAGGACGAGATCCGGCTCGCGATCCTCGGCAGCGAAGGCAGAGACGTCAGCTGCGAGCCGGTCACGGAGATTCGACGTGGAACACCGAGAGCTCACTGATCGCGGAGTAGTGCTCCGCGCCGCCGGGCGGGCCGGTCAGGCGGATGCCGTCGGCGTGGACCTCGGCGAAGGTGAAGTCGTAGACCCGGTGGCCGGTCGCTTCGGGACCGGGCTGGTAGGGCGGGTCGATCGTCGCTTCGGTGTCGCGCCAGCGTCCTGCGACGCGGACCTCGACGCGTGGCGGTTCGGTGAACCAGCCGCCGTTGAAGTCGTAGGGGCCGGAGACATACCGCAGCCGGTTCATCGGCTTGCGACGCGCCCAGTGGTATCCCCAGTGGTCGGTCGCCTTCGGGGTGCCGTTCCAGCTGTCCTCGCCCACGTCCACCCGCCCGTCGTTGAGCACGTCCAGCCGGCCGGACCGGGCGGCGGTGGCGACGGCGTGGGCGCCGGCGCCCGGCGCTGCGAGGTTCGCCTCGATTCGTGGCCCGTCTACGGTGTCGCCCGGCTCGGTGGCCGGGTCCAGGCGCAGGCGGCGCAGCGAGAATCTGTAGGTGCGCCCTTCGGTGGTGGACGCCCGCCAGAACCAGTTCGACTGGAGCCACAGGTCGCGGCCGTCGACGCTGATGAACTTCGAAGGAATGGTCGTGGCGTAGCCGCCGTGCCGCGGCCATGCCGCGTCAGGTCCGAGCCAGGGGTAGGGCCCGAAGTCGTGAGTGAGGGCGTGACGCCACGGTCCCCACGGCAGCGGCGCCTCGAACAGCTCGAAGGTGTACTCGGTCCAGCTCGAGTAGAGGAAACGGTTCAGCGGTTCGTTGTAGACGACGCCACCTTGGGCGATCGTGGTGCCGCCGCTGGGTCCTGCGACGGTCAGGCCGGCGTGGCGGCGGGCTGTGTCGGTGAGCACGGGCGCGCGGTCGCCGATGTCTGCGCTCCACACCGGTTGCCCGCGGTCCAGGCCGCTGAAGAAGGTCCACGCCGCGCGGTCCTGGACGGCCTGTGGCGCCACCCGGGCCAGGTACAGATCCTGCGGGTCCGGCACACAGCCGTCATAGGACGTGCGCCAGTTGTGGTCCAGGCCGTACGCGTAGACGTACGGCGGACCGAACTGCGCCGACAGCCGGTTGCTACGCCCGAAGTCGAGGAACATCACGGTCGTGAACACGTGATCGGTGAACATCGGCTGCCGCGGCGCCTGCCACGTGTGCCCGTAGTCTTCGGAGCGCACGATCCCGGCCGCGGGCGCCTCGTTGAATGCGCTCGGGTCGGTCCCGTAGCGCAGGTCCTGCACGGCGAGGTACAGCTCGTCGTGGCCGTCGCCGTTCCCGTCCACGGCGACCATCCCGGTCGGCTTGCTGTTGTAGCGGTCCGGATCGGTCCAGACCGGTGCGACGTCTCGCCCGGAGGCGAGACGTGCACCGGTGAGGCTCGTTGCCGGGGTGCCCTCGATGCGGTTGACGACGATGTCGGCCCACGGCGCCGTGAGGTCGAAGCCGAGGCCGTCACCGCAGGCGGCGTACAACTGGCCGTCGTCGGCCCAGGCGCTGGGCCAGAGGTCGCCGTCGCTGGCGGTGCGGACCGACTCCGCGCCTTCCACCCTGGCGACGGCGAAGTACTCCGGCCGCCCGTCGGCGGGTGCGGGCTGCCGCGACGTGCCTGCCGTCACGGCGCTTCGACGATGGCGTAGTCGTCCACCTGGACCCACATGTCGCCGTTGTCCGTCCAGACCCCGGTGAACACCTCGACCGCGGTGTTGCCTCCGCTGTTGAACGGAACCGTGAACCGCGTCCAGGGGCCGACCGAGGCGAAATTCGTCTCCGCGATCGGTGGCCCGCCCACGGCACGGACGCCGACGAAGCCGTTGTCGTTGTTCGACGAAGTGCGTAGCCAGGCCGTGAGGACGTAGTCGGTTCCCGGAGTCACCGCGACCTCCTGGTGGAGGTCGTGCCAGCCGGAGTTGTAGCGCACGAAGCCGTTGCGGTCGCCGCTGAAGCCCCAGATGCTCGCGTCGACGCCGCAGTTGCCGGTGCACGACCACGGCGCAGACGCACCGGACCCGGGCTGTCGTTCGAAGCTCGGGTCAGCGACGAGGTTGGGGCGGACCACGTTCGCATCGGCGTCGAGCGACACCCGCATCAGATAGACGTTGTACGGGTTCCACTGCGACAGCGCGAAGTACAGGTCGTCGCCGCTGGACCATGGATGGATGAATCCTCCGTAGGGACCCGGGTGGTCGGCGTCGCTGACGATGACCTGCGGTGCGCTCCACGGGCCGGTCGGGTTCTCCGCGGAGCGCAGCACGATGTCGGTCCCACGCATGTAGACCGTGATCCACAGGTCGCGTTCGGCGTCGTAGCGCACCGAGAGCTCGGCCACCGGACCGTCGAGCACCGGCGTCGCCTGGGTGTCCGCGCCGCTGACCCAGGCCGAGCCGTTCCAATACGTGTAGGCGCTCTTCGTGAGCACGGACGCCTCGGGAACGCGGGCCAGGAAGGCGTCGTCGTTGCGGCCGTTCGGCGTCGCGAACAGGTAGACGTAGCCGCCGTGCCGGACGAAGGCTCCCATCTGGAACTTGTTGTCACCCGTGGGGTTGTCCCAGGTGGGAGCTCCCGTGGTCACCCAGTTCTCGCCGTTGTCGTCGGAGTACGCGATCGCCGCGTAGTTCGTGTCCCACTCGCCGGGCGGCCCCCAGTGCCGCACGGACATGTACGCCATGTATTGGCGGGTTCCGACGGACACTCCGGCCGTGGGGATGACGGTCATCTCGACGCCGTCGACCTTGAGACTGGGGATGAGTTCCTTCGCATGCCCAGGGGAATCCGTCGCGGCACTGTCGAAGGTCATGCCGTTCGACAGATCGGTGTCGGAACTGCGCAGCAGCACGTTGCTGCGCCAGTCGTTGCCGTTGCCTCCGGGGGGCGTCCAGGTGTTGCCGAAGGTGTCGCCGAACGCCGCGAGGATCTCGCCGTCACCGTTGTCCCACATGACCCCCAGGTCGGTCCCGTAGATGCCCCACGCGGTGTGCGTGTTGCTCTGCGAGCCCGGCCCGGTGATCTTCCCGACCATGACGGCCGGTGTGGGTGCGGTCGTCGCCGTCGCGGGCACCGCACCGAGCGACGCCGTCATGGTGAGAGCCGCGGCAGCCGCGGCCAGCACCTTCGTCGCCCGGCCGCTCACGAGCCGGCCCTCGCGGCGAGGTCGAGGTCCGTGATCGCCTTGGTGATCTCGGCGTCCGCTGTGGTCAACGCCTCCTCGATGTCCTGGCCCTGCAACGCCTTCTCCATCGCCGTGCCGAAGGCGAGGCTCACAGCCCAGTCGTAGGTGGGCTCGAGCACCTGATAGGGCACCACCCGCTCGGTCATCACGTCGAGCCACGGGTTCACGGAGGTGTCCTCCTCCGCGATGGCGGCGGCGACGCTGATCCGCGGGGAGAACTTCGTGAAGTTGGTGTCCGTGAAGTAGTCGAGCACGACGTCGACGTCCTCGGCCAGCAACCACGAGATGGCCTGAGCCGCTTCCTCCGGGTGGTCGGACTTGGCGTCCACCCCGAGCGACCACCCGCCGAGCGTGCCCGTCGGCTTGGTGAGGTCGCCGTCCAGGGATGGCAACGGCGCCACCCGCAGGTCGTCGATGATGTCGGGGTAGTCCAGCAGGAGTTGACTGATCGCCCACGATCCCGACGCCTGCATGGCCAGCTTGCCCTCACCGAGCGGCGCGGCGTCGCCGTACGGCGAGAGCGCCTGCCTCGCGATCAGGCCGTCCTCGGCCAGCCGCTGGTAGGTCTCCAGCAGCGCCAGATAGCCTTCGTCGGAGGCCAGGGACGTCGACCAGTCGTCACTGATCGGGAGGTGTCCGGTCGCGTTGACCTGCAGACCCCAGGTGGTCCACGACAGCTCCACCCCGTTCTGCGCGGTCTGGAACGGCACGACATCCGGGTGTGCCGCCTTCAGGGCCGTCGCAGTGGAGATCAGATCGTCCCAGGACTCCGGCGGCGCGTCCGGGTCGAGGCCGGCGGCCTCGAACAGGTCCGCCCGGTAGAACAACAACGAGCTGGGCTCGTACAACATCGGATAGGCGTACCGCTCGCCTTCCTCGGTCACCGCGTCGAGGAACCGCTCCTCGAGATCCTCCCAGCGCTCCGGCGCGATGACGTCGCCGATGGGGGCCAGCTCACCATTGCGCGCTCGGGGTAGTACTTCGGAGTAGTTCAGGGTGTAGAGGTCGGGCGCCGTGCCTGCGGCCTGGGCGGCCTTCATCTTCTGGTCCCAGGCGTCGCCGGGCACGACGGTGAGCTTGATCTGGACATCGTCGTGGGCGGCGTTGAAGGCCTCGACCTTCTCCTTGTACCAGGCGTTGTCCGCGTCGCTGAACTTGTCCTGCCACATCTGCAGGACGACGGCTCCGTCCTCGCCGGCGTCCTCCTCGTCCGCCGACTGCCCTGGGGTGCCGCTGCCGCAGGCCGCTACGAGGAGCGCGGCGGCCGCCGCCGTCAACGCTCCGGTGACGTGACGTCTGATGGTGCGCATGGTCCGTCCTCCTTGAGGGACTCACTTCAAACCTGAGATCTTGATGCCGCCGATGATGAAGCGCTGGAAGATCAGGAACAGGACGATCACCGGCAGGGCGGCGAGGGTGGAGCCGGCCATGAGCAGGCCGAGCTCGGTGGAGCGTTCCGACCGGAACGTGGCGAGGTACTGCTGGATCTGGAACAGCTCCGGGCTGGTGATCGTCATGATCGGCCAGACGTAGGAGTTCCAGAAGGCGAGGAACGACGTCATCCCGACGACCACGAAGACCGGCTTGGACATGGGCAGGAAGATGTGGCGGTAGATCTGCCACCGGCTGGCCCCGTCGAGCAGCGCCGCCTCCTCCAGCGCCATCGGGACGTTCAGGTAGTACTGGCGCATGAAGAACACGTGAGCGGCCGAGGCCGCACCCGGCAGCACCAGCACGGCGAGTGTGTCGAGCATCTGCAGTCGAGTGACGACGATGAACGACGTCAGCAGGATCGCCATGCCGGGGATGAACATCGTCGTGATCACGACGACCCACAACGTGCGCTTGAAGGAGAATTCGAGCCGAGCGAAGGCGTACGCACCGAACGAGTTGACAGCCAGGCTCAGCGCCGCGAACAGCACCGCGCCGAGGAAGCTGACGCCCAGCGACCGGACGAAGGCCTCGTCCTGGAGGATCTGGGTGTAGTTCTCCCACTGCCATACCTCGGGGAAGAACTGGAAGGGTGTGCGGACGACCTCCGTCTTCGTCTTGAATCCGGAAATGGCCATCCAGGCCAGCGGGAACAGCGCGGCGGCGATGATCGTCGCCGCGAAGATCAGACGGAGGACGAGGCCCATCGGGCCGCCCTGCTGGCGTGAACGGCGCCGGAGGGACGGCCTGGAGCGGTCGGCCGCCCCGCGGGTGCCGGACGGTGCTGGAGGTTCTTGTACGGCCGTGACCATCATCCGTCGACCGCCTTGTCCGAGTTCAGCAGGCGGAAGATGACGGCCGAGATCGACCCGAGAACGAGGAAGAGCAGGAACGCGCCCGCGATCGAGGTGCCGACGAAGGTGTCGGTCCGGAAGTGGTTGAACAGGTACAGGTTGGGCAGCAGGGTGGAGTTGAGCGGGCCGCCGTTGGTCATGATCAGCGGCAGCTCGAACTGCTGGATGGCCGCGGTGAAGCCGGCGATCAGCAGGTACAGGATGATGTTCTTGAGCAGCGGGATCGTGATGTAGAACGTCCGCTGGAACCAGTTGGCCCCCTCCAGCTCCGCCGCCTCGTAGTAGCTCTGCGGAATGTCCAAGAGCCCGGCGAGCATGATGAGCGCCGAGATACCCAGCCCGAGCCAGACGGCTGGCGCCGCGATGGCCGGCAACGCGGTGCGCACGTCGGCGACCCATGCCTGCGCCTCGATGCCGAACAGGCCGACGAACCAGTTGAGCACGCCGCCGCTGTATTGGTAGATCAACAGGAAGATCACCGACGTGATGACACCGGAGATCACGGTGGGGATGTAGATCGCGACCTTCAGGAGCGTTCCCAGCCTCGCCCCGACGGCTTTGACCAGGCTGGCGAACAGGAACGAGATCACCAGGATCGCCGGCACCACCATCAGCGCGAACACGAGGCCCCGGACGATCGAGGACCTGAACTGCGGATCGGTGAGCACGTTGTTGAAGTTCTTCCAGCCGACGAAGGTCGACTCCTGGTAGAAGCTCCAATCGAAGAAGCTCAGGTACGCCGAGTAGATCAACGGCCAGATCACGAAGATGCCCAGCAGGAGCACCAGCGGCGCCAGCATGAGGAACGCGAGCTTGTTGTCCTTGCGGTTCGTCGCGCGTCGTCGCGAAGCCCGGTCCTCGGCACCCACCGCGGTGCCAGGCGGCAGGCTCGCTGTCGGAACGGCCATCAGGAATCCGCACCCGCCTCGACGGCCGGCGCTGCCGGCGATATGCGATCTCCGTTGAAGCGCATCCGATCCTCCTTGATCGACGACGGCGTTGACGCAGAATCAGCCGGCCCGCTCGAGCTCGGCTCGGTAGAGGTAGACGTTGTAAGGACCCCAGAGCGAGAGGGTGAAGTAGACGGTGCGACCGCCGTCCTCGACGTAGCGCGGGTTGAGGTACGGCGAATAGAGGCCCGGATGCTCCGCGCCGTTGAGCAGTTCGATCGGTTCACCCCAAGGCCCCCAAGGAGTGAGTCCTTCGCGCACGTAGGCGTTGCCGGCATCGGAGTACGTCATGATCCACCGATCGAGGTACTCGTTGAACATCACCGACAACTCGCCGACGGTGCCGTCGACGATCGTCGCCGCCTGGCTCATGTCATCGGACCAGGCCGGCCGGCCCTCGGTATCCGTGCCGGTGAAGTAGCGATACGAGGACGCATCCTCGACCGACTCCTGGTCGGCTGGCACCTTCATCAGCTGCACCCCGCCGAAGCGTCCGGCGGGAATGGCCCAGAAGTACACGTGGTCGACGCCGTCCTCGGCCACGTGCGCGGTGGCGACCTGGATGAAGTTCGAGTCAGGCGGCCAGCGCGGCGCGTCGAGCACCTCCCAGGTCTGGCCATCGTCGGTGGACTTCGCCAACGCCGAGTAGTTGACGTCCCACTCGCCCGGATCGCCCCAGTGGTGGACCGACATGAAGTACAGATACATGGCCCCGTCGACCGCGAAACCGTAGGTGGGGATCTTGGTGACCTCGCCGGTCCCATCCGGTTCGTGCAGACCGGGAACGATCTCCGCGGCGAGTCCCACCTCGTCGGTGATCCAGCCATCGAACGCGATGCCGTCGCTGGGGTCTTCATCGGTGCTGAACGCCATGACGTTGGAGCGCCAGAACCCGCCCTGGCCGCCGTAGGACTCAGGATCGCGTTCCCCGAAGGTGTCGCCGAACGCGAAGTAGGTGCGGTCGCCGACATTCACCATGGACCCGAGGTCGGTACCGGCCACGGCGACCGCGGCGGTGTCGTTGACGGCGTCAGGGCCGGTCAACTGGGCGACCTCGGCCACCTCTCGAACTCCCGTGAGGACGAACGGACGCTCGGCTGCGTTGGCGGCCACGCTGACGGAGGTCGCGCCCTGACCTGAAGCGTCGCCCGTGGCGCCGTCGGAGCACGCACCCGCAGCGGCAGCCAGCGTCAGCGCGGCTGCTCCAGCCGTGACTCTCGGCGCCCTCATGAGGCGGCCGGCCCGTGCGGTGGACGCTGGGGTGACATCGCCGCGATCGCGGCGATCGAGGGCCGGTCGCCTCGACGAGATCTCTTGCCCGGCATCGCCATCGAACCTCCGGGAAAACGATTACTGAGAAATCGATTTCTGGAGGTTATAGCCGAAGGCGTTGCTCGTCAAGGGTCGTGATGGATCAGTGACCTCGCGCACTGGACCCGCGAGCGATGAGTGCCGGCGTCAGGACGATCCGCTGCGCGGGGCCAGGCCCATGTGCGGCACGATCGGCCAGCAGTTCCCCGGCCAATCGGCCGATCTCCGCGACGGGCTGCTGGACCACCGACACCTGCGGAGCGACCATGCGCGTCCAGTGGTCGTCGTCGACACCGATCAGGCCGATGCCGGCGCCGATTGCGATGCCTTCGGCCTGTAGCGCCTGGTAGGCACCTTCGGTCAGCGGTCCGTTCGTCGCGAAGACGGCATCGGGCAGGTCACCCTCGCGCAGGAGGGCGCACAGGGCGGATTCGCCGCCTTGGGCGCGCAGGTTCGCCCGGCGGATCCACTTGCGGGCGATCGGTGCGCCGGCTTCGGACAGCCGTGTGCGGAAGCCCGCGAGCCGGTCCTCCGTGGTGCTCACGTCGGACGGTCCTGTGATGCAGGCGATGCGCCGAAACCCTTGCTCGAGCAGGTGATCAGCGGCCAGTCGTCCGGCCAGGCGGTTGTCCACCATCACGGAATCGCCGAGGTGATCGTGGACGCGGCGATCGATCATGACCGCCGGAATGTCGGCGGCGGCGGTGCGCAGATCGGACTCCATCTCGGAGGCGACCGCGATGACGATTCCGGCAAGGTGCTGTGCCGCGGCGAGCCTGAGGTACTCGCTCTCGCGCGCCACCTGCTCGTCGCTGTTGCACAGCACGACCGAGAACCCGCGGTCGACGGCGACACGCTCGATGGCGGCCACCACACCGGTGAAGAACGGGTTCTGCACGTCCGACACGATGACCGCCCAGACGTCGGACACCCGTCGCCGGAGCGCCCGGCCGTTGCTGTTCGGGACGTAGCGGGTGTCGGCCGCCGCCTTGCGCACGCGGTCGGCCAGTTCCGGCGCCACCGTCTCGGAGCCGTTGAGAACGCGGGACACGGTGGCCGGCGACACACCGGCCACGCGCGCAACGTCGCTGATCGTCACCGCGCGCGCAGTGGTCACGTCGCCATCATGTCACGCGGTGAACGCGCCCCCAGGGAGGGCGGCATGCGGTTTCCGAGCCGCGTGCCGGCGCTCAGTCGACCTCCATGGCCATGAGGTCGGGCGCGGGCGGGCGCCGGGTCAGTGCCGGTGTGTCGAGGTAGAACAGTGCGGTCGAGGCGATGTCGTCGCTGGTCGGGCGGTAGCGGTGTGGGAGTCCGTTGTGGTGGCCCGGGCCGATGCCGAGGCTCTGGACGGTGACCCGCAGGTCCGCGCCGAACCGGACCGGGTCCAGGACGTGCCAGCGGTACATGCCGAAGCGCTGCTGGCTGGCGTAGAGGCCGTCCGGTCGCAGCACCTGGTGCAGGCCGAGGTATGGCGTGGTGAACGTGGTGTAGCCGTGCCCGGGGACGTCGAAGTTCCAGGCGCCGCCGAAGTAGTCCTCGGTGCCGGTGCCGCAGATGGTGGGGAACTCGTCGTCGCCGTCGAGGTAGAACTTCAGCTCGCCCTCGCCCCACCAGCCGGGGTCGTTGACGCCCCAGGCGAGGTAGGTGCCGACGTAGTGTCCGGCGCCCTCGACGCCGTCGAGGACGGTGTGCACCTCGCCGCGCGGCACCGGGTGGCTGCGCCGCCACTGCGCGTGCAGGTACGCGGCGTCGTCGGCGACGTCGCCCAGTTCGTAGTCGATCTGGTAGTAGAGGATGACGTCCTCGGCCGAGACGTTCTCCAGCGTCAGGCGGGCGGCGGCGCGAAACGGCATCGGCCAGTAGGCGTTGAAGCCGCCGTTCGGGTTCACCGCCACGGTCTGCGACGACACCTGGCTGAAGGTGTTCCAGCCCTGGCAGAAGAAGTCGCCCAGCGGCACCTCGACGGCCGGGGCCTCGGCGCCGTCCCAGTACATCCGCAGCACGGTGCTGCGCCACGCGCGGTGCGGCGCGGTGGTGCACCAGACGTGCGTGATGACGCCGGGCCCGTCGATCTCGCCCAGCACGGCGGTCTCGCCGGGCGCGATGCTGATGCTGGGCGAGATCTTCCAGCCCTGGCCCAGCGCGCCGGCCGCCCGGGCGCCGGTGCCCTCGGTCGCCATGGCGCCGCGGCCCTTCTCACCGGTGCGGTTCTCGGCACTGATCGAACGGCTGACGCGGGACGAGCGGCGGGCCAGGGACTGCAGGCCGGTCGGGTCGTCGAGCACGGGTACTCCTTCGTCGGTGGGTCGGACCCGGCTCAGGCGAGTCCGGCTCACTGGCTGCGCAGCGCTTCGACCACAGGATCCTGGCAGCCTATGAGGCTCAGGACGGCGGATCAGCAATCGTTTTCTGACGCCTGACCCAAGCTAACCGGCCCTTTCGTGCCGCGTCAACGCCGCGATGTTCCGCCACCGAAGCCCTTCCGAGTGCACAACATTGCCGCTGCTCGCCACCGTGAGCACGTCGCAGTGTCCGGCTTGACGGTCAGGGCCTGATGGTCGCCCCTACGACCTGCGCCACGCCGCGGTGTCTACCTGGCTCAACTCCGGCGTCCCGCCGGCCAAGGGCGGGGCACTCCGTGGACGTCCTGCTCAAGATCTATGCCAAGTGCATCGACGGCGACGACGAGGCACACCGAGCCAAGATCGACACCGCCCTCGGGCCTGGCCGGACGCCGCGAAAACTTCGACACGTATTCAACAAGAACACCCGTAGAGAGCCGCCGTCAGCCGCCGACGGCCGGACAGACCAAAGCGCCCCTCACCTTGCGTTTCCGCAGGTGAGGGGCGCTTCTCTGTAGCCCCGACGGGATTCGAACCCGCGCTACCGCCTTGAGAGAGCGGCGTGCCGTCGGCGGGTCCACCTACCCTGACCTGCAGCAACGCGCCGCATCGGCGGCTCGCAACCGAACTTGGACACGTATTCGCCACGCAGCGGTCGTAGCTGACCGGACGCCGTCGCTCACCGCCGGACACGTAAGGGCGTCGCCAGCGTGGCGACGGACGAGACTCGGTTGCCGGCCGAATCAACCGCTCCGCCACGGTTCTGGCGGACGAGCGGCGTCCACCTGATCGAGCGGTGGACCGCACATCTGGCCACGGCCCCAGCCAGAGCTCACGGCAATGCGTCTTACCGGATCCAGAATGACGCACATGGAATCCGCAGGGGGTGCCGCTCGATGCTGGCGGGCGTTGCTCGAAGTGCTCCGCCAGCGTGTCGCGACACGTGGCGAGACCTATTCACCGTCGCCCGTTGGCTTTGGGTCGGGAGTCCTCGTGGTCGTCATGCGGGCCCGGGGGCTCCGACTTCACCGTCCGGGCTGGGGTCAGAACCCTCGTCGGCGGCCGAGATCTCGGTGGTTGGGTGCTCGACGGTTCGATCGTTGAAGTAGCGGAGCCCCAGAAAGGGCAAGTACGTCCCTTGATGGTCGTCGGGATGGTTCCACATGGCGACTAGATCGATGAGGTAGAGGTACGCGGAGCGGGTTACCTGCAGCGCGAGGACCGTCGAACTCACGAGCTCCAGTAGGTCGATCTTGCTGCGCGAGTCCTCGGTGACGCCGGTCGCCTCGAGCAGGGCTGCGTGCACGATTCAGTGCGTCCCAGCGTTGCGGAGAGCCTGCGACGCCGCATACATTCCGTTGGCCTCCATGTCGGAGGCGAGCTCCGCAAGTGCGAGGTTGGGCAGCGCTCGTCCAGGACCCTTCACGAGTGGTTCGCGCATCTGCCCGGTCTTGGTCGTCCAGAACCCGCGGAACGCGACCTTCTTGGGGATGTCGCCGACGCTGAAATGCTCATTTGCGACGACGGCAGTCTTGTCCAGCACGTCGAGCGCCGATCGTTGGGCGAGCACGAGCTTCGAGTACTCGATTCCGTACATGGAGTAGTCAAGTGTCTCGATATAGGAACCTGAGTCATCCGGGGACTGCTCAGGTCCGGCCTCCACCTCCTCCACAGCCTCGAACGCGAGTCGCCGGGAGACCAGGAAATCGGACTTCAGGACATTCATCGCCCCAAGAATCGGCGGGGTCATCTCCTCGGCGCTCGCCCCGTACAGGACCTCGATGGTGGCACTGTCCCACCTCACGTCGTCGCTGCCCAACCCCTCAACCGCGGGCGACAAGGCCAGTCTGAGTTCGGCCACCCAGCGCCGGTACTCGCCGTCAACGGCTTCGAGGTCATCCAGCCCATGTGAGAGGTGGCCCTTGCTCTCCGTGGGGAGAAGCTGGTCCCATCGATCGGCTACCGCGACGGACGCGAACTCCAGCGTCCCTTCTCGCAGCTCTTTGGCGAGCGCCGCGTACTTGTCGAACAATGCCGCTATGTGACCTGTCTGCCCAACACCCGTACGGATCCGATTCTCGAGCAGAAGGGAAAGGTTGCCGGCCGCGTTTCCGTTTCTGGGGTCCGCCTCGAGCGCCCGCAGGTAAAAATCATACGCCTCCGCCCACCGTCCGGAGTGATCAAGCATGTTGCCGAGGTTGCAGTACGCAGCCGACCGGGTGCCTGACGCTATCGTCGGTGAGCCAGTACGGGTGCAGCAGGCCAGCCGGGCCCCCGCGTTCGAAGTCCAGCACCGAGCCGTTGGTGTTGAGACCGTCCTTGAAGGTCGTGACGACTTCCTGACCGTTCCCGGCGGCGTGGTTGTAGTAGTAGGCGAGGAACTCCAGCCGCTTCTGCTCATCGATGCGGTTGAGCGCGAAGTCCTGCCAGATCAGGTCCGGTGAGACGTGATCGATGACCTCCTTGAGCTTGTCCAGCCACAGTTGCTCGGACTCAGCTTCGGGAAGTTGCCCGTACAGCCGGCGCAGGCTCTCAGTCTGCTGCGGTGCGACGCCTGAGTAGTAGCCGGTGGTGTTGAGGGCGTGATGCATGGACAGCATGAACTTCATATCCTCCGCGCGGACCGCGTCGGCGAAGATCTCGAGCAGATCGAGCCCGGGCCCCTTGTCCACGGAGTTCCACTCGTTGACGTCGCTGTCCCACATCGAGAAACCGTCGTGGTGCTCTGCGACGGGACCGGCGAACCTTGCACCAGCATCCCTGAACAGCCGAGCCCATTCGGCTGGATCGAAGTTGCCGCCGTCAGAAACCAGTCTCGGCTCGAACTTGACGAACTCCCCCGCCTCGCTAGTGCCACCCTCGATGAACCAGTGATACGGCCATTCGTCCGGCTCACCGTACGTGGCGACATGATGGCGGTTCGCCCTGCTGCCGTCGAGGTACATGCTGCGGGCGTACCACTCGCTGTCGAAAGCGGAAACGCTGAACGCGCCCCAGCCAAGAGGATTCATCAGATTTTCACTACCCGCGTCGGCGAGGATGACGGATGGCCCGGCCAGCGCAAGCCGACCGGCCTTCGCCACCCTGCGTGATCGCGCGCAGGTCCCGCCACGCGTAGCCACCCGATCGGGCTGGCACGGCGCCAGGGCGGCCACTGGGTGCCGACGCGCCTGTCGGCACGCCGCGGCCCGACGACGCGCCGGCACATGGGCGAGGAACAGCGCTGAAAGCACCCTCATCGCGATCACCTGTCAGGGTCGCGGCGCCGACGCAGCGTCGACGGGTATCCGGCCATCCTTCAGCGAGGAGCTGCGTCCGGATCCCTGCGGGTGCAAGACCGTACGTTTCCCGTCGACTCCGGCGGCGAGCGCTTACCCAACTTCGCCCGACGTGCGGAATCGTTGACGAGCCCGTGGCGATGCGCCGAGAGTCAGGCGGGCCGGGCCTCCAGCACGACCGCGGTTCCGGGTGGCAGGACGCCGAGGTCGTAGGTGTGCTCGTGGATACCGATTGTCTGGCCGGCCAACTTGTCGGTGAGGAGTTGTTTGCCGGGTGGCAGCTGGATCGTCCGGGGTGCCGGATCGTCGGTCCAGTTGAAGACCGAGAACACTGTTGCGTCCGGCAAAGTCGTGATGCCGATCTCCAGCTGTTCGTCCTGGAAGCTGGCCGCGACACCGACTGGCGGCAACAGCGCTTCGAGCTGCGTGAGTGAAGTCGGCGCAGCTTGGTGCAGGTCGTCGCCGCTGATCACTGAGCCGCCGCTGGCATAGACCGTTGCCGCCCGGAGCGTGGTGTCACGGCTGCCCGCATCGCCGGTGTGCGTCGTACCTGCCTGGTCGACGACCGCTACGTCCGGTGCTTTGAGCATCAACACGTCGGGGTCGTTCCACCAGAGACGGCCGTTCTGCCAGTTACGCAGGAGTGTCTCGCGGCTGACGGGGCCGAGATGCTCCCAGTCGGGCGCGATGACGTCCATCGAGCTGCGGGATCCGTGGATCAGGCCGAGCGACGGCCAGAGTGGGTGGTTGCAGCCCAGGACGAAGGCGTCACCGGTACCGCGCAGGACGGCTTCCATACCGCGGCGGTAGGCCTCGATCCGCGTCGCGTCGCGATCGTGATGCACGCCGCCGTGGATCGCGCCCCAGTAGGTCGCGTCGAGTTTGAAGTAGGTGCATCCCCATTCGCGGCGCATCGTGGTGAAGACGCTTCTGAGATGCTCCTGTACGTCGGGATGGGTTCCATCGAGCACATACCACGGACCCTGCCGCCAGCCGCCGAACCCCGGTATGTCGGACCGCAACGGTTTGCCGTTGGCATCTTGAACCATCCAGTCAGGATGTTCGGCGAACACCCGGGACTCCGGGCTTGCGATGAACGGAGCCACCCAGATCGCCGGCTCCAGCCCGTGCGCGCGGATGTCGTCGAGGACGCTGAATACGTCGCCCCCGAACGCTTCACCCGTGTCGAGCCAGTCGCCCATCCATGGTTGGTAACCGTCGTCGATCTGCACATAGCGCAGTTCGGGAAGGTTCTGCGCGATCCACCGCGTATTGGCCTTGACGTCGTCGGCGGTGACCTCAGGGCCAAAGCAGTACCAAGAGCACCATCCGGTCGGGATGACGTCGTGGACGAGCCGGGGATGGTGCGCCGCGATCGCCGTCGCCAGTTGGTCGAACAGCGGCTCGCGGTCGGTGCCGCTCAGGACGACGAGTTCGTCGAGTTGCCAGCTCTCGCCAGGCCGGAGTATGAGCCCTTCGCCGTCGTACGAGACGCGCAGTCGCTCGCTGTCGTACGAGAACCGGACCGCGAATCGATGACTGGAGGCGGCGCCGAGCAGGACTCGCTGACGCTCGGCGAGCCGCAGCAGGAGTGCGCCGTATGCTGTGCGCAGGTCCTCAGGCTCCGGGATCCGGTGAAGCTTCCGGTCGGTGTAGTAGCTCAGATCCACTGGTTCGGCGAGCGTTCCGCCGAGCTGCCCGAGCATGGTGAACCCCTCGCCGTACACCTGCGTCAAGCCGTCGAGGCGATGCCTGAGGTCGAACGCGACGATCTCCTCGATCGCGACGGGCATCGATCCGTGATTGCTCACCGATACCTGGCAGTGATCGCCGTGCCAGCGACGATCTACCTCCACATTTGCAGTGTGGGCGGAGCCACGGCACACGACCGCCGCGGCCGAGGACTTGATAGCGGCGATGAGGAACGTCGCTGACTGCGAATCTTTCATTAGCGAAGGCTCCAGTTGCGTTCGGATCGGACAGCGGATCGGCGTGGTCAGATCGGGATCAGTCAGCCGCGGAATTCCTCGACGGCGAGGCGTGCGGCGCCCAGTGTCACACCGTGGATGCCGAGGGGGACTCCGCAACCGGGATGCTCAGGAAGGACGTCTCTGCGAGTACTGGCGTAGCTGACGAAGTTCCGCGATCTGTCACGCGCAAGCGCGTCGTATCTCGAGCCATGTGGTCCGAGATACGACGCGCTGGTGAGGCGACGTTGGTTCAGTTCCGGGTGAAGGACACGTTGTCCACACGGAGCCATTCGTTGGCGGCTGCATGGGAGGTGAAGGCGATCGTGGCCTTGCCGTTGGTGACTGGCACGGCGCGGATGGTAACTCGTGTCCACTCCGACGACCCGCGGATCGCCACAGCCCGCTCCGATCCACCGTGGTTGAGAACGCGCATCTGGGCGTGCGGCCTCCCGGCGGAGCTCTTCACCCACGCCGTCAAGGTGTAGCGGCCATCGGGGATCCCGGTGAGATCCTGCTTGGTGGTGACGGAGTAGGCCGAGGTACCCGTATGCAGCAGCGAACGCCCTCCGTTCACCACATCGTCCGTAGCGATCTGGCTGGCGGGCCTGTCATCGGACTCGATCCAGCCCGGGACGAGCCAGGCACCTGGGTTGTTGCGGGGCAGTGCGTCGAAGCTGGGGTTGCCGAGCAGATTGACTCCTGGCTGCGGCCGGTTGTAGTAGCGGAAGTAGTCGAAGTCGCTGGACCCGGGCGTGACGGTGTCCGTGGCCTTGGGGAAGAACGGGAGTGCAGTGAGCCAGAAGTTCATCGGCGCGTACTCGTACTTTGTGGCTGCGTTGTCGATCGTGAAGCGGAGGATGCCGTTGATGTAGAACTTGATCGTCTGCGGAGTGTACTCGTAGCCGTAGACGTTCCAGTCTGCGAAGTTCACACCGTACTCGGCGCCGGACATGTAGGGGTGCCGCGCCAGCACCGTGCCGTGCGATCCAGGAACGTTGCCCATGCCGAGCCGGTCCGGCGAGTCGTGCTCGAACCCGTCGATCTCGAACAGGTGATTGTGCTCGGGGAGGACCGAGTTGGCGATGTCCTCCTTGATGCGGGGGTCGCCGAGGGCGCCCAGGAGGTCGGAGCGGATTCCCATACTCCAGAACGAGGTGTGCAGCGGCGCCGCGCCGTCGTAAAGGCGTGCCCGGATCTCGTAGTACCCGTATCCGAAGAGCCGGCGCGAGATGAGCCCGCCACTTACGAAGTCCTTGATGCCATCGCCAGACACATCCCGCTGACTGTAGTTGAGCCGTAGCGCTCCCCCCGACACGGTGACCGCGTCCGCAGTCATGTACCCACCGGCGTACGGCCCCGTGAGGCGGTAGTACCAGTCGGTCAGGTTGACGGACGAGCCGTTGAACTCGTCCGCGTATGCAGGCGTCGAGCCGTACTGCGCCACCAGATCCGGCGGGAGTGCCGACTCGACGCCCGTTGCCGCCGAGCTGTTGTTGGGTGCGACGGCCAGTGTGGCGGCCGCGAGCAGGCTCGCGGCGAGAAGACCCCCGGCACGAACTGCATGATGACGAGCTCTCAAAGCGCGAATGCTTACCAAGATGGCCTCACAAGGTGGGTCCAAGATTCCCTTGGAACGCGGATGGAAGGTTCGGCGGCCGACCGACGCGCAAGCTTGCTTTGGTCATCCAAGATATGGATGGCAGTTCCGTAATAAGTTGGAACGATATCAGAAATGGAACATCAATGCAAGATCTGGGAAACATACCCGAAGGTCGGCCCGGCCCTCATCGCTCGCAACGGCTGGCCCACAAGCTAGATGTCTGCCACGCAGAATGGTCGGGGCGACCATCCGTGCGCAGTTGCCGTCCGTGCTGGGTGGCTGATGGGCGAGCAGATTGTTTGCGGCTACGGCGGGTGGAGATGGCGGCGTCGGCGTGGCTAAGGATCACGCACGCTCAGCGGCGGCCCTAACGGCTGCTTCGTCGACGTCGATGCCCAGTCCAGGCCCAACGGGTAGGGCAAAGCCGTCGCTCGCGACGACGATCGGCTCGCGCAGCAGCCGGTTGCCCGCGTCGACCGCCCCGGGCTGGTACTCGAAGCAGTGGGCATCCTCAGCTGTGGCCGCCACATGCAGGCCGGCAGCAACCGCCACGCCCAGGGCCGTGGAGTGGTGCGGCATCACGGGCCGGAACGCGGTATTGGCAAGCATGGCCATCGCGAAGCCTTCAGTGATGCCCGTCCTGCCGATGTCTGGCTGGAGGATGTCGAACGCGTCTCGCTCGAGCCAGGACGCCACCTCGTAACGGTTGCGCAGCGCCTCGCCAGTGGCGATCGGTGTGCGCAGCCGATCTGTGAGCTCGGCATGACCGGCGAGGTCCTCGATGGGTAGCGGCGATTCCAGGAACCAGCAGCCTCGCTCGTCTAGCGCGGCACCCAAGCGCAGCGCGTCGCGCCGGGAGTACACGCCGTGCACGTCAACCGCTACCTGCGCATCGGCCACCGCCGCGACAACGGCGTCGTACATCGCCAGGTCGGAGTCCACTCCCTGACCCAGATGGAGTTTGAACCGACGCATGCCCTGTCCATGGAGCCGGGCCGCAGAGTCGGCCTTCTCAGCGGGTACGTCGCCGGGCACCTGGGATACGTAGGCGTCCACATGCTTACGAAAGGACCCGCCCAGCAGCTGTGCGAGCGACAGGCCGGAAGCCTTGCCGGCCAGATCCCACACAGCGATGTCGACCGCAGCAAGCGCGTCGGCCTGGTGTCCGACCAGATGCCCGCGTTCGCGCATGAGCTCCCCGAGCCGCCATCGCAACGGCCGCGGGTGCGAGGCGTCTTCACCGATCATCGCCGGAACCAACAGGTCGGTGACGATCGCAGCCGGGATTCGTGGGGCCACAGGGGCCAGACACTCACCCCACCCAACGAGTCCGCCCTCGGCCTCGACACGCACCAACAGCGTCTCGCGCCCGCGTGGATAGATGGTTGGCCGCCCCGCGGACACGTAGTAGGCGCCCGCAGAAGGCCTCGCCGAACCATCCGGCGCAATCCGCAGGATGAACGTCTCGACACTCCTGATCTGCGTTTCAGTCACCGGTGAGCCTCCCAGCCGCCACATGATGCACATTGCGGATCAATAGATCACAGTGTGGGCTAGAGTAGCGGATGTCGACGAGCAAATCGATTCGAAGAATGATCATGCTGGTCACGGCGGCCCGAACTGCCGTTCGCAGTTTCGACCTCAGTCGGCACATCGGAGACGCCAACACTTGTCAGGCCATCGGCGCAGCGCTCAGCCGCTGCTGGCGCTGGACACCTACAGCGAGCTCGCCGGCTACGCCGCCGGAAGCTGACCCGGTGCGAGCAACCGACCCGGCGTGCTCGGCCTGGCGGTGACCATGGCCAACTGCCCCGGTCACGTGGTCGCACACCTGGCGGCTGCACTGCCGAACCACCTGGCGCTGGAGATTCTCGACGCCGGCGAGGACGCCCTCCTCCAGGTCGACCACACCATCGTCTCCGGCCGGATGGTCCTCGCAGACTCTCCCGGCGCCGGGATCCGCCCCGCCGCGGCGCCAGCTTCGACGTGGAACTCGACGGAGCGGCATCAAAGCTGCTGCCCAACCAGATACTAGAACGGCTGATGCAGGGCTGGCTGTTCAGCTGGGCGGTGTCCAGTTCGACGATGCCGACCTCACTGCGGCCGAGCCGCTCGCCGCCGACAACGACGCCCAGGAAAGTTCAACGGGCTCGGCTGCGCTCGGGCGTCGCACCCGACGACACGGCACCGTGGTCGGGCGGAAGGAGCAGTCCAGCGAAGGCCTTGCTTGGCCCACTAGGGAACGCAGCGTGCCAGCCGATCGACACCAAGCCGGCTTCGTCGAGCGCTCCCCGATCGACGAAGTACTTGAGCGCTGCTCTGGCAACCCCTCGGGTGGCGCCCTGCGCCAGTGGGGGTGGCGCCGAACCGTGCGCCGACACAGAACGGCGCCGTCATCGCGAACCTGTGGGCCGGGGAGTGGCCCTGAAAGACCGGGTTCGTTCGCTCAGCACGTCCCACAGCCCATGGCCGGGTCTCGTGCAGCGCGATGTCAATCGATGCGGCCTCGACGTGTGCCTGGCGGCACTCGTCCAGCCGCGGCCCCTGCTCCCCTGGCGCCGGATCTACGCCCACGGCCACGCCGTGAGCGTAGCGGGCCAGCAGGCCGTGCGGGTCAACGCAGTTCGCGCCGCTGATCCGGAACGCGGCCAGTAGGAACGTGCGGGCGAAGCGCTCGAGGCCGTCGCTCCACCGTGCCGTGTAGCTGACCGGCCCAGGCAGCGAATTCAACGCGCCCGACACCGAGGTGTGCCGTGTTACGGCGAGCAGCAGCTGGCTGGCGCGCTGCTCCCAGTGTGGGGGGCACCTGCCAGTCCAGCGGCACGTTCACAGGCTTGGGTCTCCTCCGTCAGCTCTTGACCGCGCCGGCCAGGCCCTCCACGAACGTGCGCTGGAGGAACAAGAACACGGCGATGATCGGCAGCAGGCTGATGAAGGCCCCGGCCGCCAGACCGGTCCAGTCGGTCGTGTACTGGCCGTAGAAGCTGTACATCCCAACGCCCAGGGTGCGCAGGTCTGGTGCGCCGAGGGTGAAGACCAGCGGGATGAAGAAGGCGTTCCACGAGGAGATGAAGGTGAACAGGGTGACGGTGCCGATGATCGGCTTCGCCAGCGGGAGCATGATCCGGGTGAAGACCCGGATGTAGCCTGCGCCGTCGATACGCGCGGCCTCCTCAAGCTCCCGGGGCATGCCTGCGAAATAGCCCATGAACAGCAGGATCTGCACGACGTGCACCGGCGCTGCCGCGGCGAGGACCGCACCGAACAGGGTGTTGTTCAGACCGAGGCTGTTCACCAGCTCGAAGACCGGGATGATCGTGAACCCGGTGGGGATGAACATGGTAGTGACCAGCACACCAATGATCACGTTGCGTCCGCCCATGTTCCCGCGGCCCAGCGCATAGCCGGCCATCGCCGAGACGATTAGCACGACTGCGACGACACCGAAGGAGAAGATCACGGTGTTGATGGAGTAGCTGCCGAAGTTCGCGACATCCCAAGCGCGGCGGAAGTTGTCGAATGTCCAATCCTCTGGGATTACTGACAGGCCACCCAACAGCATCTCACTCTGCGACTTGAACGCACTGGAGGCGACCCACACGAACGGGTAGACCCAGATCAGGCAGAACGGGATCAGGAACAGGTGCCACAGCTTCACCCCGTGTTTGGCCAGGGTCGCAGGCATCGCGCTCATTGGGCACTCACCGTCCTGCGTCGCTTGAGCAGCGGCGCTTGCAACAGCGTCAGCAGCAGCGTGAACGCGCCGAACACGACACCGACCGCGGAGGCGAAACCATACCTTGACGCGGCGTTCTCCGGATCAAACGCGTATCGATAGATGTAGGTGGACAGCACGTCGGTGGAGAGGTTCGGCCCACCCTGTGTAGTCGCCTGGATGAGGTCGAACGGCGCCTGGCTGGACTGGAACGTCAGCAGCAGGATGACGATGCCCAGCGGGAGGATCACCGGGATGGTGATGTGCCGCAGCGTCTGCCAGCCATTGGCGCCGTCCATTCGGCCGGCCTCGTACAGCTCGTCGGGAACCGTCTGCAGTGCGGCGAGCCAGTAGATCAAGGTGACCCCGAAGCCCTTCCAAAGGTCGATCGACAGCAGCGTCGGCAGCGCGGTGGACTCCGAGCCCAGAAAGTTGATCGGTGAGTCGATCAGACCCGCGTTCTCGAGTACTTCGTTCACGAAACCACCAGCCGGGTCGAGCATGACGGCAAAGACGATCCCGACCACCGCGGTCGTGGTCACGACCGGCAGGAAGATCAGCAGCCGGTAGAAATCCCGTCCGTAGAGCTTGCGCTTGTTCAGCAGCAGGGCGAACAGCAGCGCCAGCGGCATCTGCACGAAGATCGCCACGAGGGAGAAGATGAACGAGTTCTTGAAGGCGTTCCAGAACGCGTCACTGCCCAGGACCTCGGTGTAGTTGTCCCAGCCGATCCAATCAGTGGTCGTCCCGATGCCGTCCCAGTCGAAGAACGAGTAGTACCAGCTCGCCGCCATCGGCCACAGGGTGAACCCGGCGAACAGCACGATCATGGGAGTCAGGAAGACCCAGTTCCAAGCGTCCCGGCGCAGCCGGGCGGCGAGCCGCGATCGCCGCGGCGGGTGGGACGGCGGAGCGGGCAGGGCACGACTGCTGCGCCGCTCGCGCCCCATTCCCGATTGCAGGGTGGTCACCCGTCAGGTCTCCGTTCTCGGTGTATCAGGAGCGTGGCGGCGTCCAGTCGGTCATCGGGTCGTAGTCGGAGAAGGTCAGATCCTCCCAGCTGACGTCCTGACCGCCTGCGCTGATCTCGGCGATCTGCGCATCGATGAATGCCTCGATCTGCGCGTCGAGCTGGGCCGCCTTCGGTGCGAAGTCCTCATTGCGAGTGATGGCCTCGATCACCTTCGCTCCGGGCTTGATGTCGGGGTTGCCCGAGATCGCCGCGGCCAGCGCCTGCGGTCCAGGACCGTTGACGCGGGCGCTCGGGCTGCGCCGCATGGACTCATCCTGGGCGACTCTGATCCCGTCCTCCTGCTCGCTCAGGTCCGCTTCCCGCCATGCCGACTCGACCGCCGTGAACGAGCGGAACTTCTCGAAGTAGGCCCGTTGGAAATCCTCGGACACCAGGAAGTCCATCAACTGCCACGCCTCCTCGGGGTGCTCGGACTCCGAGGACATGGACCAGATCGGCGTGAACGATGAGGCCAGGCCCGTGTACGCGGTCCGGCCGGAGGCCGGCGCGGGGAACGCCACGACGCCGAAGTCGATGTCGGCGTTGAGCGCGTTAATCTCATTGATGTGCCATGCCGCGCCGACATACATGCCGATGCTGCCACGTGCGAACTCGGTGAACGCGCGCTGCTGGGTCCAGCTCTCCCAGCCGGGCTGGATCACCTGGTCGGCCGCGAGGCGGCGGATGAACTCGACCGATTCGACCATGCCCTCATGGGAGGTGTTGGCGCGGCCAGTCTGGTAGTTCACGCCGTCCAACCACAGCGATGCCGGCGCACGTGTCCCGATGATGTCGTTCATCTCGTTGATCAGCGCCTCGCGCAGGGCGAACCCGAAGACGTCGCCGCCACCACCCGCGGTGATGGCCCGCGCCATCTCGTCAAGCTCCTCCAACGTCTCCGGCGGGCTGTCGAAGCCGTTCTCGGACAGCAGTTGCGAGTTGTAGATCAGAAAACCACCGGCCGACCATCGGCTCGACACCAACGGCAGCGAATGGAGTTGACCGTCACAGTGCAGCCCCGAGGTCAGCGGGTCCAGTGACCCCGCGGGGAACCGCGCCACGAAGTCGTCGTCGATGAAGTCGTCCATCGCGGCGGTGAACCCGCGGTCGAAGAACCGGTCGAGGTTGGCGCTGCCCTGGGCGCGGAAGACGTCCGGCGGGTTGCCCTGCTGGTACATCAGCTCGATGGCGTTGATCTGCTGGTCCGAGGGGTTCTCGAGAACCTCGACCCGGATACCGGTGTTCTCAGTGAATGCGTCGAACTGCGTGCGGTAGAACTCGGCCGCACCAGGTGGGTCCGGCACGATGGCCGCACGCAGCGTCACGTCGGAGTTGCCGGTGGGTGCCGATCCCGAGTCACCGCTGCTGCAGGCAGAGAGCAGCCCGGGCGCGGCCACAGCGGCGGCGCCCATACCGAGGCTCCCAAGAAACGTTCGACGCGAGAGCGATGTTGTGCTCACAGGCTTTTCCTTTCACGAGCGGCGACGTCGGCGACGTGAGTGACGGCTGTGGAGTTCCTTCCCAGCCGGGCTGCGGATGGCGGTGGGCGGCACACGAGTCAGGCTCGTCTCGTGCTCAGCCACCCGAATGGTAGCGGCATCGCCAGACATTACGCAAGGCATAGCTGCTATATGGTTGTCGATCCCATATCAAGCACGCAGCGATCAGGCTGCCTATGGTGTTCCACCCAAGATCGCGACTCTCTTCGGCGGCTGATCGGAACCTGCCCGCACGGCGCGACGGACTGGCTGACCGTCAACGCTGAGCGCCACCTTCATCTACCATGTAGATTCCAGACCCGAGACCGTCCTGCGAGGGGAAGTAACCGTGGCCCGAACCCCAGTGCGTGAGTCCTCACCCGGTGGCACGCAGAGCGTCGAACGAGCGTTGTCGGTGCTCTCGGCGTTCACCGAAGAACATCCTGAGCGGAGGATCTCCGAGATCGTGACGGTCACAGGACTCGGGCAGTCGACCGTGTCACGGTTGGTGGGGGCACTGCTAAGCCTGGGCTTCCTGACGCAGCACAGCCGAAGCGGCCTGTTCGGCATCGGGCCTCGCGTCGTGACGTTGGCTGGCATCGCGCTCAACCAGTCGCCAGTCCATCAGTATTCGCGTCAGCTGGCCCAGAACCTCGCGGCCAGCCTGCGACTCGGGGCGAATGTCGCGGAGCGCCACGGCAGCGATCTGTTCTACCTGTGCAACTTCGAGGGCGTCAACGCTCCGCGACCGTCGACGCTGATCGGGCGCGGGGGGCCGTTGCACGCTACCGCGCTGGGAAAGGCATTGATCAGCGATTCGACTGAAGACGAGATCATCGAGCTGATCGGAAAGTCCTATCCCGCCTATACGCGGCACACGATCACCGACCTCGCCGAGCTGACCGAGGCGCTGGGCGAGGTCCGGTCCCAGGGGTACTCGACCGAGCTCGAGGAACTGGCATTCGGCAGAGCCTGCGTTGCCGCGCCCATCCGTGATCGCTCCGGACAGATCGTGGCCGGGCTCTCCGTGTCCGGGCCGCTGTCGGCGATGAACCTCGCAACGCGACAGGACGAACTGGCGATGACGGTCATCGAACATGCCGACCAGGTGTCACTGAGCCTCGGCTACCACGCCACGACCACGACCTCGCGCTGACCACCTCGCCCCATGTCCGCGCAGACGCGGTCATCACAGAGAGGCCATCATCGTGCTCGCAACCGCCTCGTCAGGCGAGGCCAGCCGCAGACAGGCTCCGCCGGACGGCAATCGTGGCGAGTAAAGCGGGTACCGCGGGCACGAGCAGCGGCACAGCGGGCGGGACCAGGAGAATCGCTCCAGCGACGGCCAGGAAGGCGGCGCCAACCAGTCCAAGCGTCGCCCAAGGTCGATGCCAGGCAACCTGCACCGTCGCCCACCATGCCCTGTGCGGTGCTAGCTCGAAATGAGCGACGATCGCTGGGAGCTGGATCAGGGTGGCGCAGTATCCGAGGCCCAGGAGAGTGAGCCCCACCATGACCGGGTGCCCGCGGCCAGCTTGCGCGTAGAACGCGATGACCCATGTAGTCAGGACCGGGACGCCAAGGGTCACCTGAGATCGGGCGAACTCGTGGCGCCAGTGACTCCAGAAGGTCCGCCACACCGAAGGGTCCTCGCCATCGTGCAGGTACGCCCGCAACGTGGCGTAGAGGGCGACGGTCGACGGTGCGAGACCCGCGATCACGCCTCCTGCCAGCACTCCTAGAACCCACATCGCATTGAGCAGGACGAGGCGTGGCGGCCAGTCGAGGTGGGCATACAAAGTGCGGAATCGTCCGCCGACCTCCACGTCAGCCATCGTGAGCCAGCCGCGCCCGCATGTCGGCGCGGGCGAACGCGGCCGGCGAGCTGATGGACAGACCGCCGTCGACTGGCAGCACGACACCAGTGATGCCCGACGCGGCCGAGCTGGCCAGAAAAGCCACCGCAGCCGCAACTTCGCCAGCCTCGATTGTGCGGCCTATCGGGTAACCGGCGGCAGCATCGGGCAGGTGCGAGCCTCCAACCATCCCCGGCGCAACGGCATTGACCCTGACACCACGCAGCCCGTAGTCCAACGCAAGCTGCCGCACCAGCGCATCGACGCCACCTTTCGCGGCGGCGTAGGCGGCGAGCCAGGGCGCTGCCAGGAAGGCGTTCACCGACGACACCGCCACCACGCTCCCACGTGCCGCGATCAGAGCCGGCAATGCGGCCCTGGCGGTGAAGAAAAACGTGTCAAGGCAGCCAGCAAGAGCACTCTCCCACTGCGTGTCTGTGGTGCGATGAGCCGGGGCCAGCGATATCGCTCCCGCTGCCGCGACCAACACGTCGAGCCCGCCCAAAATCTCGGTGGCCCGCGCCACCGCACGAGTCGCCGCCTCCGGCCGCGAACAGTCTGCGGCGAGGTCGGCGACCAGAGATGGGCACGCACTCTCCTCCAGCGAAATCCCCACCACTGTGCCACCGTTCGAGCTGAACTGCTCGGCAACAGCTCGACCAATCGGCGATGACGCTCCGACGAGGGCCACTCTCATTCCTGCCTCCAACGCGAGCGGGTGCCACCTGTCATCGGCTCCACCCCAATGGCGTGAGCACATCCTCCAGCAGAACGACCCCCGCTGCGTCCAACGGCCGTGCTGGTGCTCTGACGGTCGCGTGGGCGATCAGGCCGCGCCGGACGAGCACCTCCTTGTGAACCGCCCATGCGATGCCGGGCTGAAGCCCGTGGACGATCAGCGGCAACAACCTGGCAAAGGCCGCGTGCGCCTCCTCGCGTCGGCCGGCCAGCCAATCCACGAGCACCGGCCTCAGCAGATCCGGGAACTCACACGCCGGCATCGTCCCGATCGACCCGCGCGCATACTCCTCGAGGACGAACTGGGCGTTCTGTCCGCCCAAGACGACGAAACCGCCGTCGCCCACGGCATCGACGACGGCGCCGACCTTCGGGACCGTCGGTGATGCCTCCACCTTGACCGAAGCCACGCCGTCGAGCTTGCTCAACTCTGTGATCAGGGTGGGTGACATCGCGACTCCGGCAGCTGATGGTGCATCCTGCACCATCACCTCCGCTCCGGCCGACACTGCGAACTCGCCGAGGCAGCCATAGAAGTCGACTATCTGACTCGGTGATGGCTTCACCATGAACGGCGGCAAGACCATCAGGTGTCGCGCTCCATCGGTCGTCGCCTGCCGCGCCTGCTCCAGCGCGGTCGCCGTCGACGTGCTGCCCACGCCTGCGACGACCGGCACGGTCTCCCCGACTATCTCAAGTACCTGCCGCAGGATGGTTCGACGTTCAGCCATGGTGAGCGCGAACCCCTCGCTCGCCATGCCGAACACGGCGAGCCCATCTACCTCGCTCACCAACTGGAAGTCGACCAACCGGCGCAGGCTCGGCTGATCCAATGAACCGTCCGATAGGAAGGGCGTCGCCAAGATCGGAATCAGCCCGCAGACGACACCACTTGAACGCCTACACGCCAGCTGAGATCGCTCATCTGGATAGGCGTTATTGACAATCACCATGTGCGTTACTCTCCCATATAATGCACGCAGACCTCAAGGTCTCGGTCGCCCCACGTCTGTCCACGACCATCGACGACAAGCTCCGGGCTCAGATCACGGCGATGGGCGGTGCGCGACGTTCGCCGCCTCGGGGCGGATGCCCTCATTCGGCGGCGCCGTTCGGTCGCCGATGGACCGGCATCGGCGCACGGACGCGAACCGCACCATCGGCTCGGTGCCCGTATGGTGAGGTGTTGCGCAGCCCGTTCCACCCTCACGCCGGACGAAGGTACCGTCTCCTCGTTAAGCCGGCCGGTTGATGCGGGCCAGCCAGTATCCGCGATCGCACCCGCAATGTCGCTGCGGTCGCCGGCGGCGTTCTGGATCGCGATCCGGTGGGCTTGCCCGCGTCGACTAGCCGCACGCTCATGACGAGCGACCGAGTTGATGCGCTCGGGTGCTTCGTGGTTCGCGTTCGCCGACGGTGACCGGGACGGCCCGCGCGGCCATCACGATCCGCTCTGGCCCTTGGACACCTTGTTTCGGCGCCAACGATGACGTCGCCGAGGCCCCTTGCGTCGTTACGAGCACGACTACCCCGGCTCGACGATCCACGTGGCGTGACCAAGTTCGGCGACATTCCCGACGGTGGCGGCCACCGGTTCGTCGGGCGTCAGCAAGGCGATCACAACAAGCGGGCCATTCCAGGAGTGCCTCGTGGCGCCGACTACAAACCGCGCACGGGCACGGCCCATCTGCACACCGTGATCGACGATCACTCCAGGCTCGCCTGCGTGGAAATCTGCACCGACGAGAAGGCCCCGACCGCGGCCAGGGCGCTCGAGCGGGCCGTCGCCTGGTTCGCCCCGCGTGGCGTGAACGTGCAACGAGTGCTCTCCTACAACGGCCCGGCCTATGTGATCCGCGAACCGAGGACGCGCCAGAGGGATCACGCGCGCCCGAGGAGCACGCCACGGACCCGACAGGGTCCGTGGCGTCGCCCCAACCATCCTGACATCAGCACGATTTAATCTGATGAATATCAGGCACCATGACCCAGACATCCAAAAAGCTGGCCGACAACCCTTGGCAACGGGCTGTAGGCCATGGGAAGGTTTTCGACACGCGCCAGAAACATCATATCTATCATGCCTTTCGGGCGGAGCGTCGCGCTCGGCTCGGCTCGGCTCGGCTGTGGAGGAGGCCCGATCAGGTGACGACTACCGTCGAGCACGCCGCCGATGCGACTCGGCCCGGCGATCGGGTGCGGGAGCGGCTCTCCAACGCGTTGTCGGAATTGACCGCTGCGACAGCGCTCATCGTGCTGATCGTCGCGTTGAGCTTCGCGAGTCCGCACTTCCTGACTGCGGACAACCTGTTCAACATCGGGGCTCAGACAGCGGTGATCGCGATCATCGCTACCGCCCAGACCATGGTGATCATCACCAAGGGCATCGACCTGTCAGTGGGCTCGGTGGCCGCACTGGCCGGCGTCGTCGGCGCCATGGCGGTGCGGGACCTGGGCTTCTCGCTGTGGGCCGCGACGGCCGTCGCGATCGGGGTCGGGGCAGCGGCGGGCCTGGTGAACGGGTTGCTCGTGAGCGTGGCGCGGATTCCGCCATTCATCGCGACGCTGGGCACGATGTCGGTGGGCCGCGGGCTGGTCTTCATCATCACCGGTGCGGTCGGTGTCTACAGCCTGCCGGAGTCCTTTCAGATCCTCGGGAACGGTGAGATCCTCGGCATCCCGTTCGCGATCGTCCTGACCGCTGTCGTCGCAGTCGGAATGGCGTTTCTGCTCTCCCAGACCCGGTTCGGCCGTTACACATATGCGATCGGTTCCAATCTCGAGGCAGCCCGCCGCTCCGGCATCCCGATCGTCGGGCATCTCACGGCCGTCTACGTCATCGCGGGCATGCTGGTCGGGCTGGGTG
Organism: Jiangella alba; assembly: GCF_900106035.1. Lineage (GTDB taxonomy): Bacteria > Actinomycetota > Actinomycetes > Jiangellales > Jiangellaceae > Jiangella > Jiangella alba. Next base: position 1,132,850 of record NZ_FNUC01000003.1, on the reverse strand, counting down.
GGATGATCGCGGCCTCGCGGGTCAACTCGGGGCAACCCAATTACGGCATCGCGTTGGAGCTGGACGTCATCGCCGCAGCGGTGATCGGCGGAGCCAGTCTGTTCGGTGGGCAGGGCCGCATCATCGGCACGCTCATCGGCGCGTTCCTCATCGCGGTGGTCCGCAACGGAGCCGTCCTCATGGACGTCAGCATCCACTACCAGATGGTGATCGTCGGGCTGATCATCTGGGCCGCGGTCTATTTCGACCAGTACCGCCGCCGGCGCCTTGAGTCACGCGGATGACGCCGTTCGATCACGACACCAACCCAATCGGAAGGACACCGTGATGCCACACATCAGCATCGTCGGCGGACACGAGCCGTCGCATCGCCGACCCGGCCGCCTGGTTCTCGCCACGGTCGTCGCGGCGGCAGTACTCGGCGCGTGCAGCGGAGTGGAAGTCCGCGACGACTCCGACAACGACCCGGCTGCACGCAATGCGGATCCGACGGCCGCCAGCGGCCCGCTGGAACTGGCGGTGCTGCCCAAAGCGGTGGGTCACGAGTTCTGGAACACGGTCCGCGCAGGGGCCGAGTGCGCGGCCGAGCTCGCGGGAGACGTCACCGTCGAGTGGGATGGCGTCACCGCGGAGACCGACGTCGAAGGACAGGTCAATCTGGTCCAGAACTTCGTGACCCGCCAGGTCGACGGCATCGTCTATGCCGCCACGGACTCGTCGGCGCTCGCCCCCGCGACGCAATCGGCACTGGACGCGGGAGTCCCTGTGGCGATGATCGATTCGGGGACCGACCCGCAGCCCGACGAGGTGCCGCTGTACGCAACCGACAACCACGCGGCGGCGATCGAGGCGGCGAACCTGCTCGCCGAGGAGCTGGGCCCGGGCGACCACAACGTGGCGATGATCGAGTTCCAGCCGGGCTCGCAAACCAACACCGAGCGGGTCGAGGGCTTCACCGAGGGTCTCGCCCAGCACGAGAACCTCACCCTCGTCGGTCAGCAGCCCAGCCACAGCGACGTGAACGAGGCACGCCGCGTGACCGAGGACATCCTGACGGCCAACCCAGACCTCGCTGGGATCTTCGCAGCCAACGAGCCGAGCGTCCTCGGAGCCGCGCAGGCGGTCGAGGCAGCGGGTCGGACGGGCGAGATCGTCATCATCGGCTGGGACGCCGCACCGGACGAGGTCGCCGGGCTACGCAACGGTCAGATCTCCGCGCTGGTCGTGCAGAACCCGTTCAACATGGGCTACCTGGGCGTGCAGAACGTGGTCGAGCACCTGCGCGAGGGTACGCCGCTGAAATCGGCCGACACCGGCGTGACCTTCCTGACCCAGGAGAACGTCGACACCGAAGAGGCCCAGGCGATCCTGGAGCCCAGCTGCGACAACCCGCCGGTCGAATGATGGGCGCTGCACCGGACACCAAGGACGGTACCGCCCAGCACCCCGACGGCACCGGGGAGCCGGTCCTCGAGGCGCGCGGCGTCGTCAAGCGATTCGGCCACGTCGAGGCGTTGCGCGGCGCTGACTTCACCGTCTACAAGGCGGAAGTCGTGGCGCTGATCGGCGACAACGGCGCTGGGAAGAGCACGTTGATCAAGACCCTGTCGGGCGTGCACGCGCCCGATGAAGGGGAGATCCGCGTCGATGGCCGGCCGGTACGGTTCTCGACTCCGGTCGACGCCCGGCAGGCCGGCGTGGAGACGGTATACCAGGACTTGGCTGTCGCAGACGACCTGAGCGTGGCCGCGAACCTGTATCTGGGCCGGGAGATCCTGCGCTCTGGTCCGCTCGGCCGCCTGGGTCTGCTCGACAGACGGGCCATGCATCGCGGTGCCGCGCAGGCACTCGACCAGCTCGGCGTCCGGATTCCCAGGGTCACGACCCCGATCGCCATGCTCTCAGGTGGACAGCGTCAAAGCGTCGCGGTGGCCCGAGCGATCATCTGGGCCACGAACGTGGTCATCCTCGACGAACCGACCGCGGCGCTGGGCGTGGTGCAGACCGAGCGCGTTCTCGACGTCGTTCGGCGAGCCCGCGACGCGGGAATGTCCGTCGTGCTCGTCAGCCACAACATGCCTCAGGTGCTCGAGATCGCCGACCGCGTCGAGGTCCTGCGGCTGGGCCGCCGCGCCGCTCGTTTCCCCGCCGACGCCGTGACCACCGACGACCTGGTCGCCGCCATGACCGGGTCGTCGAACAAGAGATCAGAGCAGAACTGACCATCCCGATGGAGGAGAGAACGATCATGCCCGCTGATGTGTCGCGTCGTCGCTTCCTCATGACCTCCGCCGCTGCCGGTCTCGGAGCGGCCGGCGGCCTGATGACCACAGCGTCTCCCGCGCTCGGGCGGACGCCACCCGAGAACGAGGACGACGATGTCCTCACTCGAGGGATCTTCGACTCCGCCCCGGCGACGTCGTGGGAGCACGCCTTCGTGAGCGGGAACGGCGACCAAGGTGTGATGGTCTTCGGCGAGCCACGCGCGGAGACGATCATCTACAACAACCACCGGTACGTACTGCCCAATGGAAGCGCCGGCGTCGAGCCCCCGAAAATCGCGGGGCGGCTGGAGGAGATGCGCGACCTGTGCCTGGCGGGCGATTTCGCCGGGGCCGAGAACCTCTTCAACGGCGACTGGCGGCTGCTCCACACACAGACGTACCACCCCGGCCACCGGATGAGGCTGTCGATGCCGGGCCAGGGCACGGTCAGCGGCTATGGCCGCGTCACCGACTTCCGCACCGGGGAAGTCCGTGTCCACTGGTCAGACGAGACTGGACAATGGGTCCGGCGCAGTTTCGTCTCGCGCGCCGACAACGTGGTCGCGCACCACATCGTCGCGCCCGCAGGAAACACGATGACGCTCACGATCACCTGCGACGGCAACCTGTCAGGACGTCCCGGAAACGTCGCCTACGCAACGATCGCCACCGCGGGCGACGCACCGAACGAAGGATACGTCGACGTCCGGGCGACGTACCCGGAGCATCCGAACAGCGCCCGGGCGTTCCAGGCCGTGACGCGTGTCGTGAGCGACGGCGGCACCGTCACTGTGGACGGGACCACGCTACGGGTGAGCGATGCGTCGTCGGTGCTGCTGCTCACGGCCAGCGACCGCTACTTCGACCTGGCCGCACTCGACGGCGGCGGCCTGCGGACCCGGCTGTCCGGCATGGACGAGACCTACAGCCAACTGCGTGACCGTCACGTGTCCATCCACCAGCGGATTTATGACCGGTTGATCCTCGACCTGGGCGGCGATCCCGCCGACCATGCACTGCCGACGACGGAGCTGATCGCGAGACAACGAGCCGATCCGGGCACGCTGAACCTCGCGTTGTTGGAACAGATCTTCGACTCCGGCCGCTATTTCCTGCTCTCCTCCAGCGGCTACCTCCCACCTCGGCTGACCGGCCTCTGGACGGGCGGCTGGGGAGCGGCATGGTCCGGCGATTTCACCACCGACGCCAATGTGAACCTCCAGGTCGCGGGGATGAACATCGGCGCCATGCCGGAGGCTGCCGAAGCCTACGCCAACCTCGTTCTCAACCAGGTCGACGACTGGAAGGTCAACGCGCGCAACATCTACGGTGCCGACGGCCTCATGGCGCCGACCCGCACCGACGGCGAGAACGGTTTCATGTTCCACTTCAGCCCGTGGGCGGGGCAGATGTGGACCGCTGGTGCGAATTGGCTCCTGTACCCGCTCTATGAGCACTATCTGGTGACCGGCGACGAGGACTTCCTGCGCCGCCGGCTGCTGCCGGCGCTGATCCAGACGGCCACGTTCTACGAGGGTTTCCTGACCCGTACCGACGATGACGGCAACGTCATCTTCGTCCCATCGATGTCACCGGAGAACCACCCGGCCAACACGAACCGGTTGACGACGATCAACGCGACCATGGACGTCGCCGCAGGCAAGAACGCCCTGCAGACCGCCATCGAGGTCTGCCAGCGGCTGGGTGTTCAGACCGGGCCCGGTCAGGGTGTCGAGCGATGGACGGCGCTGCTGGCGAAGATCCCGCCCTACCGCATCAACGACGAGGGCGCGCTGGCCGAATGGGGCTGGCCGACGCTGCAGGACGCCTACGACCATCGCCATTCCAGTCACGTGTACCCGGCCTGGCCCCTGCACGAGATCAGCCCGGAGGAGACACCCGAGCTGCACGCCGCCGTGCAGCGAGCGCTGGATCTGAGAGGCGACAGCAACCGGTCGGCGCACGGGTTCCTGCAACGCGGACTGGGCGCGGTGCGGGTCAAGGACGGGCAGTACGGCTACGAGATGCTGAAGAAGATCCTCACGCAAGACTTCCTGCACCGCAGCCTCATGACCTCACACAACCCCGGCCTGCACATCTACAACGCCGATGCCGCGAACGCCATGCCGGCGATCCTCATGGAGATGTTGGTCTACTCCAAGCCTGGGGTGGTGGAGCTCCTCCCGGCGCTGCCGAACCAGCTGGCGCGTGGCTCGGTAGCCGGCATCAGGTGCCTCGGACGCGTCGCCGTCGAACAGCTGACCTGGGATCTCGACCGCCGCCACGTACAGGCCAAGCTCCGCTCCGACGTCACCCAGGACATCACTCTGATCAGCCGCCGCGGCATCAAGCGCGTCACAGGCCGCCCTTCGACCGCGCCGTCAGAACTGGGCGACTTCGCACGCGTGGTCACGCTGCCTGCGGGCGTTCCCGTGAATCTGCGGATCGAACTGCCCACACCCGGGCACTTGCTCGAATCGATCGCAACCGACGGCAAGCAGCTGCCCGACTTCGACGGCTACGTCACCGAGTACACGGTCCAGGTCCCCGTGGGCTCACCAGTACCCGACGTCACCGCCGTCCCGGTCTCGGCGCGCGTCAACGTGAGCATCGAGCCGGCCACCGCGCTGCCGGGAACGACGCTCGTCCACGCCATGGTCAGGCACGAGGACCTCGAGCGCACGTACGCCATCCATTTCGAGCCGGTGAACTTCACATACCTCAGCGATCGTGCATGGGTCAGCGCCACCACGGGTTGGGCCAACGTCCAGCGCGACCGCAGCATCGATGGCAACCCCATCACACTTCGCGGACCCGACGGCCCGGTCACCTACAAGAAGGGCATCGGCACCCACGCCGTATCGGAGATCGTGTACGACCTCGAGGGCCTGGAGAACGGCCGCTTCCAGTGCTTCGTCGGCATCGACCAAGAGCAATCGGGCACCGGAGGCAGTGTCACCTTCGACGTCTACCTGGACAACGACCGGGTCTTCAGCAGTGGCTCCATGGCATACGCATCCGCGCAGAAGTTCGTCGACGCGCCCATCGAAGGCCGGCACACGCTCCGGCTCGTCGTGGGTGACGACGGCAACGGCATCGGCAACGATCACGCCGACTGGGCGGACGCGAAGATCACTCTCAGCTGAGGCCAGGCGATGGCGTCATCGTCATCGCAACATCCGGGAGAGCGCATCGCCACCGCACCAGGCCCGTGGACGTGCCGGCGTTCGCGGCTCGGTCAGCAGCTACGCGCTCCCGGCCGTGGGAGTCAACCGCGTCGTGGTGGCCGACGCGGTTGACGCAACCCGCCGTCATGGTTCAGCGGGGGTAGCCGCCCTGAAAGATTGGATGAACTGTCAATCTAGATGGCGGCCGACCTGTTGACTCGGCAGGAAATCGATTTATAGGATGTGTAATCATCTGATCTATATCGAGTTGAGGGCCCATGCCGCGCATCACCGCAGTCACTGTCGAGGACGTCCGCTTTCCGACGTCGTCCACCCGGGACGGATCCGACGCGATGAACAAGGACGGCGACTACTCGGCCGCCTATGTCGTCCTTCATACCGATGGGACGGACACGAACGGCGAGCCTCTGGCCGGATACGGCCTGACCTTCACGATCGGCCGTGGCAACGACATCGTCGCCGCGGCCGCCCGGCAGCAGGCGTCGTTGTTGGTCGGCCGTGATGTCGCGACCTCAGCGGCCGACATGGGCGAGGTCTACCGGGACGTCACCTCGGATTCGCAGCTGCGGTGGCTGGGGCCGGAGAAGGGCGTCGTCCACCTGTCCCTCTCCGCCGTGATGAACGCCATGTGGGATCTCGCCGCTCGGTTCGAGGGCAAGCCCCTCTGGCAGCTGCTCGCGGACATGACCCCGGAAGAGCTCGTCGACATCGCCGACCTGCGATACCTGTCGGACGCGCTGACCCGGGACGAGGCCCTGAACATTCTCAGGGCTCGCGAGGCGTCGAAGCAGCACCGCATCGCTGAGCTCGATCGTCGAGGCTACCCCGTCTACACGACGTCCGCCGGCTGGCTCGGATACAGCGACGACAAGCTACGCCGCCTGTGCCAAGAGGCCGTCGATGCGGGCTACGGCCACGTCAAGCTCAAGGTCGGCGAGAATCTCGACGACGACCTTCGCCGCTGCGCGATCGCGCGCGAGGTGATCGGACCCGACCGCAAGCTGATGATCGACGCGAACCAGGTCTGGGATGTCGGCCAGGCCATCGAGTGGGTCAAGGCGCTCTCGCAGTTCGATCCACTGTGGATCGAGGAACCCACAAGCCCTGACGACATCGCCGGCCATGCGGCCGTTCGCCGTGCCGTAGCCCCCATTGGCGTCGCGTCCGGCGAGCACTGCCACAACCGGGTCATGTTCAAACAGTTCTTCCAGGCCGAGGCTCTCGACTTCTGTCAGCTGGACACGGGCCGGCTGGCGAGTCTCAACGAAATCGTGGCCGTGTTGCTCTTGGCCGCCAAGTTCGGCGTGCCGGTCTGCCCCCATGCGGGCGGGGTCGGCCTATGCGAGATGGTGCAGCACGTATCCATCTTCGACTACGTCGCCGTCTCCGGCGATCTGACGAACCGGGTGACCGAATTCGTCGACCACCTGCACGAACACTTCACCGACCCCTGCATCGTCAGTGATCGTGGTGTGGGCACCGGTTATGTGTCGCCGCGCCGACCCGGCTATTCGACCCGCATGCGGGATGCATCGATCAGACGATACCGCTATCCCGATGGCCACTACTGGAGCCGTGCCGAGCTCGTCGCCGCGCGGCGATCCGGATCATGATCGGATACGTCTGACGAGTGTTCGGTTCCGGCTGGCGCCTGGGAGGATACTGCTGCTATGTCCCGCACCGACGACGTCGTAGACGGAATCAAGCGCATGATCATGGACGGGCGGCTACGTCCGGGTGATCGGCTGCCCATCGAGAAGGAGCTCGCCGACACTCTAGGCGTCTCTCGCGGGCCGCTCCGGGAAGGGATCCGGGCGCTCTCGATTCTCGGCATCGTCAACACCAGGCAGGGCGATGGTACCTATATCACCAGCCTCGACGTGCCCCGGCTGCTCGCCCCGATGGGGTTCGTGGCGGATCTGCCGGGCGATGGGCTCGCCAGGCACTTCCACGCGATCCGGCGGCTGCTGGAGAGTGAGGCGGCGCGGCTTGCCGCTACCAGGATCACCGAGTCGGCGCTGGAGCAAGCGAAGGCCCTGCTTGACGAGGCCACGCTGATCGTCGGACGAACGCCACACGAACATGAGCGGCTCATCGAAACCGACATCGCCTTTCACCGCATCATCGCGGGCCACACTGACAATCCCGTGCTGATGGGCATGATCGAGTCCCTGGCCAGTCGGACCGTCCGGGAACGGTTGTGGCGGAGTCTCCACGAAGAAGGCGTCGACCAGCGCACACACGACGAGCATGTCGCGATCTGGCGAGCCCTCGAGGCGCGTGATGCCGAGACCGCGCGTATCCGAATGGCCAACCACCTGCTCGGTGTCGAGGAGTCACTTCGAGACGCGCAGATCGACGACGACACCATCCTCGACCAGTCTCGATCCCGGCCGGAGCCGGAGCGAGTCGAGTGACCGTGCGTCATTCCCTCATGGCATCGCGTCCGGTGTGAGCAGGCCGCCGGCCATGAGGTCCGGCCACAGCGTCGCCGGAACCTCAACGTCGGCCCGGTTCGCCGCCTCCCGGACGTGGCCGGCATGGCGCATCCCCACCACGACGGAGACGACAGCGGGATGCCTCATCACGAACCCAAGGGCCGCCGCCGGCAGCGTCACGCCGTGTGCCTCACAGGCATCGGCGATTCGGTCGACTCGCTCGATCAGCTCAGGCGGCGCGGGCCGATAGTCGTAAGTGGCATCGGCAGGCGGGCGTCGCTGGGCCAGCAGCCCGGAGTTGTACACGCCGGCGACCACGACACCTACGCCGCGGTCATGAGCAGCGGGCAGGAGGTCGCGAAGCGCGGGTTGCTCCAGCAAGCTGTACCGTCCGGCGCACATCAGCACGTCGACATCGGTCTCCGTCGCGAACCGCGCGAGCATGGCTGACTGGTTCATGCCGGCGCCGACGGCGCCGACTACGCCTTGGTCACGCAACTCGATCAGCGCGGGAATGGCCTCGACCGCAGCCTGCTCCCAATGGTCGTCGGGGTCATGAAGATAGACGATGTCGAAGCGATCCAGGCCGGTGCGCTGCAGGCTGGCCTCGAGCGAACGCAACACTCCGTCACGGCTGAAGTCCCACACCCGCCGCTGATCCGCCGCGACGTCGAAGCCCTCGCTGTCGCGCTGACCTGCCGTCTCCGGCGACGGCACCAGCAAGCGGCCTACTTTCGTCGACACCACGAACTCCCCTCGGGGCCGACCGGCCAGAGCCCTGCCGAGCCGACGCTCGGACAACCCCAGGCCGTAGTGCGGTGCGGTGTCGAAGTAGCGGACGCCGGCTCGCCAAGCCGCGTCGACGGCGTCGGCGAACTCTTCATCGGACGTGGCGCGGTAGAGGTTGCCGCCCTGGGCGGCACCGAATCCGAGCTTCGAGAGCGCCACGGCCGGACGCCGAGGAAGGGGGGTGCGGAGCATCAGTCCTCCTGGTTGTCGATCGGCGGTGTGGCCTTCAGCCCGTAGACCTCCCGCGCCGTTCCGCGCCACACTGCAGCTCGCCCGTCCTCGTCCAGGTCGGAGATCAACTCCGATACCGTCTCGATCCAGGAGGGGTAGGACGTGGCCAGCAGGCTCACCGGCCAGTCCGAGCCGAACATCGTGCGCTCGGGCCCGAAGACGTCAAGGGCGTACTCGACGGCAGGGGCCAGGTCGCCGATCGCCCACGTCCGCCAGTCGGCTTCGGTGACCAGACCGGATAGCTTCGACGAGACGTTCGGCAGGGCGGCCAGGCGGGACAGGCCGCGCGCCCAGGCACCGATGTCGCGTGTCGCGAGTGCGGGCTTTCCGAGATGGTCGAGGACGAAGGCTGTTTCCTGGATGTCGTCTGCGAGGCGGACAGCGGCGTCGAGTTGGTGCTCGCGGACGAGCAGATCGAAGACGAGCCCGGCTCGGCCAACGGCGGCGATCCCGCGCCGGATGTCAAAGCGGTCGAGGAACTCCGGGTCTGGTTCGTCCTGCACCAGATGGCGGATCCCGACCAGCTGATCTCCGCCGTCGGCGGCGCGCAGCCGGTCCAGCCGCGCAGCGATGTCCGGGGCGGCCAGGTCCACCCAGCCGACCACACCACCGATGAGCGGCTCGCGCGCCGCTGTGGCGAGCAGGTCCACGGTTTCCTGCTCGGACGGCACGGACTGCACGACGATCGTCTGCTCGACGCCCGCGTCGCGCAGGAGCGGTTCGAGGTCGGCGGGGAGGAAATCGGCGTCGATCGCGGCCATCGTCACTGGATCGATCCAGCGCTGCGGATGACGGGACCGAGCCCAGAGGTGGTGGTGGGCGTCGACGACCGGGCCGCGGCGGCCGTACAGGTGATGCATCAGCGGCCCAGCCAGCCGCCGTCCACGGGCAGGACCACACCGTTGACATAGTCGGACGCATTCGATGCGAGAAACACCGTTGCGCCAGCGAGGTCATCGGGCCGTCCCCACCGTCCGGCCGGGATGCGTTCGAGGATGGACCGGCTGCGGTCCTGGTCGTCGCGTAGCGCCCGAGTGTTGTCCGTGGCGATATAGCCGGGTGCGACTGCGTTGACGTTCACGCCGCGCGCCGCCCATTCGTTCGCAAGCGCTTTGGTCAGCCCCGCGATGGCCGACTTCGACGCCGTGTAGCCGGGCACGTTGATGCCGCCCTGGAACGACAGCAATGACGCAGTGAAGATGATCTTTCCGTGACCGCGAGCCACCATCTGCCGGCCGAGCTCGCGGCTGAGCACGAACTGACTCGTCAGATTGACCTCCAGGACATGATCCCAGGTCTCGTCGGCGTGCTCGGCAGCCGGCGTGCGCGCAATCGTCCCGCCGTTGTTCACCAGCACGTCGATCGGCCCGAGCCCCGTCAGTGTCCGCGCCAGATCTCTGACGGCGACGCGATCGGCGAGATCGGCCCGCAGCGCCGTGAACTGACGGCCTGCTGCTCTCACCTGACGCTCGACTTCACTACCGGACTCCTCGAGCTGCGCCGAGACGCCGACGATGTCCGCCCCAGCCTGTGCCAGGGCACTGGCCATGGCGAGGCCGATGCCGCGGCGGGCCCCCGTCACCACAGCGATGCGCCCAGTCAGGTCGAACAGCCTCATCGGACACCGTCCCGGCAATCGACGAGCACCTTCATGACGCCACCACGGCTCTCGAGAGCTTCGAAGGCCGCGGCCACGTCCTCGAACGGCTGCACCCGGGAGATCAGTTGCTTTGCAGGGATCGCGCCTTCTGCTACCAGACCGACCGCTTCCTCGAAGTCGCTGCGCTCGTACAGCCGCGCGCCGAGCAGTTCCAGCTCTCGCCAGAAGAACCGGTGCAGATTCACCTCGCGGGGCTTGGGGTGGATCGCGACCATGATGAGCCGGCCGCGTGTGGTCAGGACGTCGACCGCCGTGGTGACGCCATCCGTTGCGCCGGAGACCTCGAACGCGACGTCGGCTCCGGCGCCGTCGGTTCGATCCGCAACGAAAGCCGACACGTCGTGGTGTCGGGGATCGATCGCCTCGATGCCGATCTGCATGGACACGGAGCGGCGGAACGGGTCAGGCTCCACCACGAGGACTCGAGCACCTTCACGTGTGGCAACTGCCGCGATCAGCAGGCCTACCGGGCCGCCGCCGACCACCACGACGAAGTCATCGCCGGTGACTCTCGCTCGACGTACGTCGTGGACGGCCACCGCTGCCGGCTCGGCCAGCGTCGCGAACTCCAAAGGCAGGCCGCGCGGAAGCGCGATGACCAGGTCGGCCGGCACCGTCCAGAGCGACTGCATCGCCCCGGGTGAGTCGATGCCGATGAAGTCCAGCCGATGGCAAATGTGGGCCAAGCCTCGCCTGCATGCCGCGCAGCCGCCGCACGATCGCGTCGGCATGACCGTAACCGGCGCACCGATCTCCCAACCCGTCGTCCCCGCACCTAGCGCGGCGATGCGACCGGACATCTCGTGGCCGATGACCGTCGGCGGCTGAACTCGCGCGTCCATGTCTCCGTGGAAGATGTGCAGATCGGTGCCACAGATCCCGGTGTACGCCACCGCGATCTGGATCTGCCCAGGGCCTGGCGGGGCCGGAGGTGGTCGTTCGTCCAGCACGATGGTGCGCGCACCGTGATATGTCGCTGCTCTCACTGCTGCTCCTCAGCCTGATCCAGGACCCATCCGCTCGCATTCATCATATCTATAACGGCGTGCCATCCGTCCAGCCCACTCGAGGAGGCGAACCTTGCTCTATAAGACAGATGAATTTGGTAGGGCGCCAAGCTGGCGCTCACGACGGTCGATACCGCGAGCCGCGCGGTCGCGATGCCACCTGGAGAATCGACGAACAGCTCGTCGGGCCGTCGGCCACGCTCGAGGACCGAGACCGCTCGAGGGTGGGCGCCATTCCCGTTCAAGGGTCGTGATCGCCACTGGCAGATGTGGCGGAGCGCCCCTCGGCCGTGTCGGCGGGCGAGGGGCGCTCCGGCGGCGGCATGGTCAGCGCATCCAGGTGACCTGCCACGACGACAGCAGGCAGGCGCCGCGTTGGTTGACGGACCGCACGATGTAGTGCGCCTCGGGTCCGGGGGGCGTGTCGACGAAGGTCGTGCCGTCGACGGTGGCGATCACCGTGCCGGGCCGGCCGCTGACCGGTGCCCGTTCGACGCGATAGCTGGTGGCGTCGAACGAGGGCTGCCACTGCAGTACCGCGTTGGCGCCGTCCTTGGCGACCACGAGGCCCTGGACGGCCTCGAGCGGCACACCGGCGGTGTACCGTGCCGGCACCGCGGCGGAGGCCGGCCCGAGGCCCGCGCCGTTGACGCCCGCCACGGTGAAGTGATACGACTGGCGCGGATCGAGCGACAGGTCGAGGTACCCGGTTCCCTGGACCTCCGCGACCTCCTCGGGCTCACCTGCGCCGAGCGCACGGCTCACGACGTAACCGGCGGCGCCGTCGAGCGGCTGCCAGGTGATCTCGGCGTAGTTTCGCGCGACGGCCGCGCCGACGCCGGCGGGAGCGCTTGTCAGCGGCGGTGGCGGCGTGGCGAAGCGCACGGCGTCGACCTGTACGTAGGTCGGCGCGTTGCCGGGCCTGGGCTCCACGTCGGCGACCCGCAGCTCGAGGTACTCGGTGCCGTCGCCGCTGAAGGTCAGCGGCCCGCGGCCGAGCTGACGCCAGTAGCCGCCCCCGATGGTCTGGTCCAGGACGAAGGCCCACTCTCCCCCGTCGTGCCGGACCCGGTAGGTCACCGCGTCGGACCGGTCGTTGTTGCCGTCGGGCAGCCACACCGCGACGGTGTAGCTGCCGGGTCCCGGGAGGTCCGGGGTCCACCGGGCCACGCGCGGCGAAGGCGAGACGGCGCTGCGGTTGGTGAACGCGTAGTCGGCGCCGTAGAAGTTCTTCTGGAACGTCGAGGTCTGCCACGTCCCGGTGAGCGTGGCCTGCGGGTTGTCGATGACGATGTCGACGTCGGCCTGGGCGGCGGCCGAGGTCTGGGTCACGGTGTTCACGATCGGCCTCCTAGACCTCGGACCAGAACTCGATGGAGTACGCCGGGACTTCGACGGTGAGGACGTCGCCCGTCCTTCTTCCGAGGTCGGCGGCGTTGACGTCGTGGGCGTAGCGGCTGCCGGTGAAGCCGTCGTTCGCGCCGACCCGGATCGCGAACGTGTACGGCGTCGCGGTCCGGTTGGTCACGACGAACGAACGCGCGCCGCCGGGCGCCTGCCAGGCCATGACGCGGTGGTCGCCGTCGATCGCGGGCTCGTCGACCTCGACGCGCACGGAGTCCCACGGCAGGTGCCGCAGGAATCCGGCCACGCCGTTCCAGTTCATCGGGTTCCAGGTCCAGTGCCCCTTCTCCAGGTCCGGGAAGTGGCTGTCATCGTCGTCGTCCCAGGGCCGCCAGAACCCGAGCGAGTACCCGAGCGCCTCGGAGTTGTAGGTGGGCTTGAGCGCGTGCAGCCAGATCCAGGTGGGCGAGTCGTGGAAGACCATCCAGTTCATGACCGACTGCGCGGTGTTGACGGTGTACCAGGGCTTGCGGCTGAGGTCCCACGAGAGGTACTCGAACTCGTTGTTGAAGACGGCCCGGTGCTCGTTGTCGGCGGCGAAGCCACCACGGCCGGGAAGCAGCTCGTCGGTGTTCGTGCCGATGCGGTGCCAGGTCCAGCCGTCGACCAGGGCCAGGCTGCCCCGGTCGGCGCGGATCCGGTCGACGCCGGGGCCGTGCTGGCCGTCCTGGCTGTTGGCGTGGATGCGGATGCGCGGGAAGGTGGAGCGCATCCGGCTGGCGGCGGTGCGGAAGGCGTTGTAGTAGAGGTCGCCGGTGTAGGTGCAGGTCGAGTAGAAGGTCGACACGCTCGGCTCGTTCTGCAGGCCCCACCACGACACCGGCAGGCCGTTGTCCTGCAGGTACCGGACGTCCTGGACGAGCGCGTCGGCGAAGTCGCTGAGGAACGCCTGGTCCCCGCTCTTGAGCGTGCCGCGGATGTAGGAGTCGTTGGACTTCCAGGCGGGCGTCGGCGACCAGTACTCGACCTGCAGGCCCTCGACCCGGCCCTTCACCATCATGTCGCGCAGCTCTGCCAGCTGCTCCGGCCAGCGGCCGATGACGTTCTTCTGGTCCGGGGTGAGGCCGCGGAGGTACAGCCCCATCGCCAGCCGGCAGTAGCGGAAGCCGCGGTCGCCGCCGCCTCTCAGCATCTCCCGGTAGAACCGGTTCCGTTCCCGCTCCACGAGGTCGTGCGGGACGGAGGTCGTGGCGTCGGGCAGGCCGTTGTTGCCCGAGCCGATCGAGTCGCTCTGGATCTCGTAGCCGAGCCCGAGCAGGGTCTGCCGCGGCTTGCGCCACTGCACGACGTAGGTGTCGCCGCCGATCACCGCCGGCGCCGCGACGGCGCCGCGGGGCATGGCCAGCGCCATCGCCGCCGCGGCCCCGGCGCCTGCGACGAACGAGCGGCGGCTGAGGCGCGGTGTCACTGCCTGAGTGTGATGCGCGTCATTGGACATGGGCTGACGATATCCGAAATACGATCTACCAACAAGGTTGAAATGCGCACGAACGCGGGCGAGTTGGGCGTGACGCGCCCGACCGGGAGGGGACGCCTCGGCCGCGAGCGCCACGTGCGTCGGCACCGGAGCCGTCTGCGCTGGTGGAGCCGCGAAACGCCTACAGCGGCGGCAGGCCGAGAGTGTGGCGATGCCCGTCCCGCAGCACGCTGGCGGCCGGTAGCAACGACGCGCCTGCGTCGACGACCACCTCGGCGCCGGTCACTCGCGCGGCTGCGGGGCTGAGGAGGAACGCGACCGCCGCGGCCACGTCGTCGGGCTCGACCAAGGAGCCCAGCGCGGTCGCCTCCCGCAGCCGTCGCTCGTCCGTGGGGTCAAGCCTGGCTTCCGTGTGCGGTGTGCGGGTCCAGCCGGGCGTGACGACGTTCACGCGGATGCCGCGGGAGCCGTACTCGGCCGCGACCTGCCGCGCCAGTGCGGTGACGGCGGCCTTCGCCGCGCCGTAGGCGGGAAACCCCGGCACCGGCTGGTGTGCGTGGACCGACCCGAGAACGCAGATCGAGCCTCCGTCACGCATCACGGTCACGGCCGCCCGCATGACGTTCATGACCGTGCGCAGGCAGGAGTCGAGGATCGCGTCCCAGCTCTGGTCCGTGAGGCTCGTCAGCGACCCGCCGGTCGTCGTGCCGACGGTCACGGCCAGCGAGGTGACACCGCGTTCGGCGGCGAGGCGCTCGAAGCAGTCGCCGACCAGCCGACCGTCGGCGAGGTCGAGCCCAACGCCCACGACCTCGCCGGCGGCGTCTGTGCGCACTGACGCCGCCAGCTCGTCCAGCGTCACCTGGTCGCGGTCCAGGAGAGCGAGCGGGCCGTTCGGCGCGAGCCGGCGGGCTACCGCCCGGCCGATACCGCCCGCGGCCCCCGCTACGACGGTGTAGCCCTGTGGTGTCGCCAACGTCCTCTCCCGTCGATCGGGCCGGTCACCGGTCGACGCGGAACGCCTCGACCCGGTCCCAGTCGAGCTCGATGCCGAGACCCGGGCCCGTGGGCACGTCCAGACCGCCGTCGCGCAACCGCAACGGCTCGACGAGGAGGGTATCCCGTAGCGGGTTGGGCAGCTGGTTGAACTCGAACGTCCGGAAGTTCGGCACCGCGGCCGACAGGTGCAGCCCGGCCGTCACCCCGACGGCCGAGCCGACGCCGTGCGGCGCGATGTCGGTGTGGAAGGTCTGCGCGAGCGCGGCGATCTTGTACGACTCGCTGATGCCGCCCGCTCGTGCGACGTTGGGCATGATCACGTCGACGGCGCCTTCGGTCAGGAAGGTGCTGAAGTCGAACCGGGTGAACAGTGTCTCCCCGTTGACGAGGGTCAGCGGGAGCGCCTGCCGCAGACGCCGGTAGCCGGCGACGTCGTCGACCGCGACCGGTTCCTCGAACCAGGTGATGCCGAGATCGGCCAGCACCTGCCCGATGCGGACCGCTTGATCGGACGTGTACGCGCAGTTGAGATCCACGAGCAGGTCGACGTCGTCGCCGATGGCAGCCCGCACGGCGGCGGCGTGCGCGACGTCGGTCTCGATGCCCCGCCCGAGCTTCAGCTTGAGCGCGCGAAAGCCCTCCGTCACGAACCGCTGCGCCGCTTCGGCGGACTGCGCCGGTCGCTCGAACATCGGCACCGGGCTGGCGTAGACGTCGATGTGAGAGCGGTGCGGCCCGCCGAGCAGGGCGTGCACCGGAAGCCCCAGCGCCTTGCCCTTGAGGTCCCAGAGCGCGATGTCGGCCCCGCTCATCGCCTCGAGGTAGAAGCCGCGCACGTGGCCGCCGCCACTCATCGCGTCGAACATCGTCGACCACAGCCGATCGACGGCCAGTGGATGCCGGCCGATGAGCAGCGGGGCAAGGATGTCGTCCACGATGGTGGCGGTCACCCTCGGACTGGGGAGGCCGTAGCACTCGCCCAACCCCTGGAGCCCGCCCGCGGTGGTGATGCGCACCAGCGTGGTGAACTGCCCGGTGCGCTGGAGCGTCCGATGACTCGCGGCCGGGTGCACCAGCCACTCCGGTGGCGCCTGACCACCGTAGAGGTCGCTGAACCTGGCCACCAGGGGAATGGCCTCCACCGAGACGATCTCGAGGTCCTTGTCCTCGAGGGCGCCCGCTCCAGAGGCGTTCGCAACGGAGAGCGTCACTTCGCCAGCGCCTGCATCTCGTCGTTCGCCGCGTCGAGTGCGTCTTGCGGTGTCTCCTCCCCCAGCAGCGCCGCCTGAACGTGCGTTGCCAGCGCGACCTCCATCTGGCCGTAGGCCGGGAACTGCCACAGGGGATTGGGCTCGGCGTTGTCGGTGATGGCGGTCTGCCAGGTGGAGCTGTAGGCGTCGCCGGTGAAGGACGGGTCCTGCAACGCTTCGGTCGTCGTCGGAGCCGAGCCGATCTGCTCGTACCGCGTCAGTCCCGTCGCCGGGTCGCTCGTGATGAAGCTCGCGAACTGGGCGGCGGTGTCGACCGGGCCGCTGTCGAACACGACGACCAAGCCACCCCACGCCAGCGATTGCGGGGTGTCACCGGGCTCGACGACCGGGCGCGCGATCGGCGCCGTCGCCTCGAGGATCGCGGGATCCTCGGCCTGGCTCTTCAGCGTGCCTCGCACCTGGTTCGCGTCGTCGAAGAACGCCGTCCGGCCCTGCGCGTACAGGGTGCGCGCTTCCGGACGGCCGATGTTGAGCGCGATGAGACCGTCGTCGAGAAGTCCCTTGAGCCACGTGAGCGCCTCGACCGCGCCGGGGTCGTTCACCTTGACCTCGCCGTCCTCGACGATCGGGGACCCGAACGTCCGGAACCAGGGAATGACGTCCTTGATCGTTTCCGGCTTCGTGGTGAAGGCGTACGGCACGTAGTCCTGACCGAGGGCCTTGACCTGCCTGAGCGCGTCCTCGAAGTCGGCCACCGTCGCCGGAGCCTCGCTGACGCCCGCCTCGGCGAGCAGGTCCGTGTTGCTCACCAGCCCGATGGAGCCGGTGTACCAGGGCAGGCCGTACTGGACGCCGTCGTACTGGCCGTTCGCGAGGGCTGCCTCCGTGTAGCCGCCCTGCTCGGCGTAGGCGCCCAGGTCCGCCAGCACCCCGAGCTGAGCCAGCGAGCTGAGGTCGGCGATGTCGAGCTGCGCGGCGCCCGTGACCTCCCCGCTGCGCGAGCGCAACACGATCTGGTTCTTGTACTCCGCGAACGGGAACGACGACAGGGTGGCCTCGATCCCCTTGCCGTCCGTGAAGCCGGCGGCCTCGTCGGTGATGAGCTGCTTCTGGGCGTCCTCACCGTAGTTCCAGCTGGTGAAGGTGAAGTCCTCGAGCTGCGCGGAGGCCTCGGGGTCGGGAGCGGACGTGGACGAGTCGTCGCCGCCGCAGGCGGTGGCGAGCCCGACCACGCAGATCCCCGCGAAGACGGCGCTGCGCGTGCGGCGTCCGGCGTGGGCCGGAGTCGATCGAGACATGCGGATCTCCTTTCGGTGCGCCGGTCTAGCCCTTGACGGCACCGGAGCTGAGGCCCGCCACGAAGTGTCGTTGGAGGGCGAGGAAGATGAGGACGACGGGAAGCGAGGCGATGAGTGAGGCGGCCATGAGCTCGGGCCATCTGCTCGCCGATTCGCTCAGGTACGTGTTGACCAGGCCCGGCGGAAGGGTTCTGGTGTCGTCGCCGGACAGGGTGAGCGCGAAGACGAAGTCGTTCCAGCCCCGGATGAAGGCGAACATTCCGGCCGCGATGAGGCCCGGGCGCATCAGGGGCATGAGGATCCGGTGCAGGATGACCCGCTGGCCGGCGCCGTCGATCTTCGCCGCCTCGATGATCTCGTCCGGGATGTTGTCGAAGACGCCTTTGATCATCCAGATGCACAACGGCAGCGTGAACGTCGTGAAGGCGATGACCAGCACGAGGTAGGTGTTGAGAATCCCCAGCGCGCTGAACAGCGCGTACATGGTGATGAGCAGCAGGACGTGCGGAAAGAGCTGCGATGCCAGGAAGGTCAGCATGATCGTGCGCCGGCCGCGGTACTGGAACTTGGAGAACGAGTAGGCGCAGTACGTGGCGATGAGCACGCTGCCGATCGCGGTGACCGACGAGACCAGCACGCTGTTGAGCATGTAGCGCACCAGGTCCTCGTTGTTCAGCACGGCCCGGACGTGGTCGAGGGTGAGGCTCCTCGGGACGAACTCGGGCGGGAACCTGAAGACCGCGGCGTTCGGCTTGAGGGCGGTGGTGAGGAGCCAGTACACGGGCAGCAGCCCGAACAGCGCGACGAGGCTCAGGCTGATCCTGCGCAAGGCTCGCACCGAGCGGCTCTCGCGGGTCGGGCTGCGATCCCTGCCGCGTCGGCGCACGGACCGGGCGGTGTCGGTGGTCATCTGCCGGCCTCCGACCTGCGCAGGTACAGCACGACGATCGGAAGCAGGAAGAGCAGCCAGAGCAGCCCGATGGCACTGGCCATGCCCAGGTCGAAGCCCTTGAACGCGGTCTCGTACACCGCCAGGGAGAAGCTCGTCGTCGCTCCGGCCGGTCCGCCGCCGGTCAGCACGTAGATCGTGTCGAAGTGCTGGAAGTTCCAGATGAACTCCAGGAGCACGACGACGCCGGCGATGGGACGCAGGCCCGGCCAGGTGACGTACCGGAACCGCTGCCACGCGTTGGCGCCGTCGACGCGGGCCGCCTCCCCCTGCTCCGCCGGGAACGACTGCAACGCCGCGAGCAGCATCACCATCATCCAGGGGAACGTCGCCCAGCTGCGCGCGACGATGACGGCGAGCATGGCGGACCAGTCCGAGTTGAGCCACCCGATGTTGGAGTCGGTCAGCCCGAGCGCTCGAAGGACGCCGTTGAGGACGCCGTAGTTGGCGTCGAAGATCCACAGCCACAGGAAGCTCACGACGACCCCCGGCAGGACCCAGGGGAACAGCAGCGCGGTGCGCAGCAGGCCTCTCCCCCGCATCCGCTGGTTCAGTCCGAGGGCGGCGACCAGGCCGATGCAGAAGGGGATCAACGTCGCCGGCACGGCGAACAGCAGTGTGGTCGACAGCAGCGGCCACAGCCGATCGAGCGCCATGGCGATGTTGTCGAACCCGGCGAAGGTCCGGCCGGGCGTGAGCAGGTCGTGATGGAAGAAGGCGTCCACCATCGCTCCCGCCAGCGGATACACGAGCACGGCCAGCAGGAGCGCCCCAGCGGGCATGATCAGCAGGAACGGAAACACTCCGGCCGCGCCGGCCCCGCGGCCGGGTTCGGGCCGTCGGTCGCTCGCCGTCCGGGCATCGGGCCGTCGTTCGCGCTGAGCCAATGTCATGGTGTGTCACCACCTTTCCGGAGCCATACGATATACGATCTCCGGTGTACGTCAAATGAGGCAGAATCGACGACCAAAGGGAAGGGGGTCAGGGTGGCTGAGAGCACGGCGTCCACCGGACCACTGATCGTGCGCACGAAGACGGAACTCATCAGGGAGCTCCTGGAACGGGACATCATCGAGGGCCGCCGGCCACCGGGCAGCCGCATCGTGCTCGACGAGGTCGCCCGCGATCTCGGCGTCAGCAAGATCCCCGTCCGCGAGGCGCTGATGAGCCTGGAGTCGCAGGGGCTGGTGGTGCAGACCCCGCACACCGGGCCGCGGGTCGCTCCCCTGTCGTTGCGCGAGTTCCGGGCGATCTACCTGCTGCGTGAGGAGACCGAAGCCCTGGTCGGGCGGCTGGCGGCGGCCAGTATCGACGACGCGACCATCGACGAGATGCGCCAGGTCAACGACGCCATGCGCGCCGAACTCGGCGGCGACGCCACCAGGCTGGGCAATCTCAACACCGAGTTCCATCTCGCGATCGCCCGGGCGAGCACGTTCGAGTCCCTCGTCGAGGCGGTGAGCCAATCGCTGCGCACGGTGCGCCGCTACCGCGCCGTCGTGCATTCCCTCGCCACGAACTGGGAGACCGCCGTCGCCGAGCACGAAGGCGTGCTCGCCGCCCTGCAGACCCGCGACCCGGTCGAAGTCGAACGAGTCATCCGCGCACACGTCGGCAGCCAACGCGACTTCGAGCTCGCCGACAACGCCGGCGACGAACCCGGCTGACACCGAGTCCGGCCGGCATTCCCCAGACGCGCCCGTTCCGTCGATCATCGTCGTGTCAGCACCGGGACGGCGTCGGCCGCACCTTGGCGAGCAAGGCCGTCGCCTCGTCGTCCGGTTTCTGCGCGATCAGCAGGACTGCACGGTTGCGGACCTCAGCTTCGGGTGACGTGAGACCCGCGGCGAGCGCCGCCGGACCATCGCCGCCAGGGCCGCGCCGGATTCGCGCATGCTCCGATTCCAGTGTCTGCAGCAACGCGACCATCGCGAGGCCACCTCCCAGTCGGCCGACTCCGCGGCGTTGACGTCACGGATCCGCCCGAGCGGGGATGCACCTCCCTCGACGGCGCCAGGGTCGGTTCCCAGTGCACGACCCGGGTTACTCCCCGGGCCGGTGAGGGTCATGAGCGCGGCACGGTGGTCGATTGGCGGACCACGACGTCGGTGGGCAGCACGAGGGGCGGTCCGTTGGTGCCGCCGATGATGTCCAGCAACGCGCGAACGGCGCCAGTACCCATCACTTCGGCATCCTGTCGCACCGTCGTCAGCGGAGGTTGGGTGAACGCGCACAGGTCAATGTCGTCGAACCCGGTCACCGACACGTCCTCGGGCACTCGCAGACCGTGCTCGTGCAGGGCGCGCAGGATGCCGATCGCCATCATGTCGCTCTCGGCGATCACCGCCGTGAAGTCACGCCGAACCGCCAGTAGGCTCA
The DNA here is from genome assembly GCF_900106035.1 of Jiangella alba. GTDB lineage: Bacteria > Actinomycetota > Actinomycetes > Jiangellales > Jiangellaceae > Jiangella > Jiangella alba. Next base: position 1,111,616 of record NZ_FNUC01000003.1, on the reverse strand, counting down.
GCATCTCCCGATAGGCGCCCTCCGTGGACCAGTCCGATGTGCGCGCGAGGCCGGAGTCCTCCGGGACGCCGCGCGCCGATAGCGCAGCCCGGATGCCCGTCAGGCGATCGCGGCCGGAGGGGTCGGTCTCGGTGCCGATCACGCGGGCGATGCGCCGGTGCCCCAAGTCGAGTAGGTGCTCAGTGATCTGCTGGGCACCTTCGGTGTTGTCCGACGTCACGAAGGTCGCCCTTGGGCCCTCACCGATCGAGTCGATGAAGACGGTCGGCAGTTGGGATTCGACCAGGGCCTGGACACGACGGTCACCGGGCGGGCAGGCGACCATGATCGCGCCGGCGACCCGCCGGGCTCGCAGCAGCCGCACGTAGCCAGCGCTCGAGGCGCTGTTCGGGCGGGACGGCAGCAACAGGTCGTAGCCTGCTCCGGCCAACGCGCCCTCGACGTGGCGCAGCACGTCGAGGTGGAAGTGGTACTGCGGACGGATCAAATGGGACAGCGCCCACACGTCGTTCGCGAAAAAGCCCAGCGCGATCGTCTTGGATCGGGCGCCCGCCACGCTCTGCGCCGCGACGTCAGGTTCGTAGCCAAGGCTCCGCGCCGCGGCCTCGACTCGCTTGCGCGTCTCATCCTTGACCTTCGTCCCACCCGAAAGAACCCGGGACACCGTCGCCCGGGAGACCCCCGCCAGGCGCGCCACCTCAGCACTCGTGGCCATGGCCCACCCTTTCGATGCTCTCGCCGCTCGCTGTGACGGTCGTCGAACTCGACGGCTCGCGTAGCCGAAGCATCGAGCCTCGACTTGTACGCGCGTGCAGACAGCCTATACCGATCGACTTGCACCGCGCGCAATCGCCGCTAAACGCGGGTTGCGCTGACTTTTCCCGCGCTTGACGACGTGCCCGTGACGCGGGTAGCGTCCGCGCCAATCTCATGATGTACGCGCGTTCATTGCTGATCGTTCCCCGTCCGCACAGAGAAGGGATCGACGATGTTCCTGATCAAACGACCAGACAGACTGGCCGCGCTGGCTGCCATCGGTGGGCTGGCGGCCGCGGCTCTGACCGCGCCGACAGGTGCGGCAACAGGCACGCCGGCGGTTGACCCGAGCAGCTCCGCGATCGTCGTCGACGCCGGATACCTACGGCTGGGAATGGACCGCTCCGGCCAGGTCACCAGCCTGGTGGACATGCGCAGCGCGAGAGACCACATCGCGACCGGACAGGGCACCGCGCCACTGGTCAGTCTGCTGGTCGACGGGACGCAGGTGATGCCCTCGGCGCTTCGCTCCGGCGGCAGCAAGCTCACGTTCACCGGCGCAGGCGGCTTCGAGGTCGTTGTCGAGGTCGAGGACCGGACCACCTACACGACCTTCGAGATCACCGAGGCCACCGCACCCAACGGTGGCGACCTCCAGGCCGTGCTCTGGGGGCCGCTGCCGACAAGCATCACCCATACCCTCGGCGAGAGCGTCGGCATCGTGCGTGACACCGAGTTCGCTCTGGGGATGAAGCCGCTGACCGACCGCACCGAGGGCGGCTGGCCCCGCGAGCTGTGGAACACCCCGACCGGCTGGCAGAACCAGGTCGCGGGCAACCCCTCGAAAGTGACCGTGGCTCCGCTGGAGGAGTGGAGCGTCGGGGCGCGCACCCCGTGGGGGACCTTGCTGCGGGCCTTCACCTTCGACTACACCAAACCGCGCACCCGCATGGCCGTCAGCTATGGCGGCACGCCGTTCCCGATGCCGGTCGGCACGCTGCCGGCCGACATCGCCAACGTGACTGGCTCGAAGATCGCCTTGTATGGCACCACCCCGGACATGGCGCCCACCGTGCTATCCAACATCGCTCAGGAGCAAGACCTGCCCTATCCCACAATCGGCGGACAATGGCAGAAGACGGCTCAGGCGACCAACCAGTCGATGCTGATCCTGGAGGACTTGGACACCGGCAACGTCGCCCAGGGTGCCCAGTTTGCCGTGGCGGGCGGGATGAGCCTGATCGACGGGCTGCGCGGCGTAGGCGGGCCATGGCGAACCAACGGGCATTACCAGTTCCATAGTGCGTTCGGTGGCAGTGACAGTGAGGCCACAGAGCTGGTGAACACCGCCGAGGCCCACGGTGTCCGGGTGGCAGTGCACACCTTGTCGAGCTTCATCGATGGCGACGACCCGTACGTCGTCTCGCCGGCCAACGATGACCTTGCCTACGGGCTCAGCACCACCCTGGCCCAGGGTATCGGCACCACCGGCAACACGATCTACCTGACCAGCTGCGCACCGCTGGACACCACCATGCCAGGCGACCGGATCAGGATCGATGACGAGTTTCTCGCCTACGGCGGCTATCGCGAGGTCAACGGCCAATGCGAGGTCACCGGTGTGGTCCGGGGGCGGTGGAGCTCGGCAGCCGCCGCGCACGAGACAGGTGCGACTGTCAGGCGCGTCGGCAGGAACCCGTACGGTGGTGCGATCGGCGGTCTGCCGATCATCGACGCCATCGCGACCCGCTTCGCCACCGTGTGGAACACCACAGGCATCGCCGGGATGTCCTTCGATGGCCTGGAAGAGGCAGCGACGACCGGCTGGGGCAGCTACGGCATCTCCCGTCTGGTCAACGGCACCTTCCGCCAGCAGACCAACCCGGACGGATTCATCTCCGAGACCAGCCGCATGACCTCCAACGTCTGGGACGCACTCTCGAGGGCCAGTTGGGGCGAATCGTTCAACAACATCGATCAGCTGTTCATCAACAACCTCTACTACGACGCGAACTATCTGCCGGGAGCGCTCGGCTGGATCCACATCAGCGGCCACAGCAACGTCCAGTCCGTCGAAGATCTCCTGGCCCGCGGGGCAGGACTCAATGCCGGGGCCAACTTCCGCGCCTGGATCGCCAGCCTGGAGGGCGGGCCGAACACCGCGAAGGTGCTGGAAGCCATCAAGCAGTGGGAGACCGCGCGAAACCTCGGCGCGTTCACCGCCGAGCAGCGCGCCAAGCTCCAGGACCGGTCGACGCACTGGCACCTGTCGGTTGTGACACCGGGCGAGCGATGGTCGCTGCAGGAACTGAACGCTGCCGGACAGCCGGTCGGCGACCCGCAGGCCGTCGTCGCTCCGACCCCGGAGCTCGACGCTGGACCGCTGCCCGCAGCGGCCAGGGGTGCCCTGTACGAAGCGCGGGTGACGACCAACACGCCGACGACCACGCGATACGCCGTGACCTCGGGAACCTTGCCCGAAGGGCTCGTGCTCAATGCCGACACCGGCGGAATCGTGGGGAGGCCGGACGCTCTGGGAACGGCGCGGTTCACGATCACGGCGTACCAGAGCGCCGGACTGCCGACAGCGCAGCGGGACTACGAGATCGACGTCGCCAGGACGCCGGAACCGCATCTGACTCTCACCACCGCCGGGTCAGCTGCGCCCGGAGTCACCACGCAGGCCGAAACCCGGCTGACCGTGCACGGTTCGAAGCCCATCACCGACGTCCAGGTGACGCTCACCGCCCCGGCAGGGTGGACGGTCGAGGCGACCGCCCTGGCAACCTTTGGCCGCCTGCCACAGCCCGGTGGTACACGTGGCCGGATCTCGCCGTCCGAGACCGTGACGACCACGTGGCAGGTGAGCATTCCAGCGGACGCAGTGGTCGGTGAGCAGGAACTGACCGCAACTGTCCACTACGTCGATCGCAACAGCCAGCGGTCTGTGTCGGCCACAACATCGCTTCAGGTCGCTCTGGAGAACGCCGCCCTCGGCAAGGAGGCGACCCAGAAGAGCACCTTGTGGGACTCACCAGCGTCCAACGCGGTGGACGGCAACACTGACGGCAGATTCTCGGGCGGCTCAATCACGCACACCGCTGTGCCGGAGACCGAGGCCTGGTGGCAGGTCGACCTCGGTACTTCCAGAACCATCGACAGCGTCGACATCTGGAACGGCACCGAGTACTACGGCAACCGAATGAAGGACTTCTGGGTCATCGCCTCCGACCAGCCGATCACCACCGACTCGCTCGCCGAGGCCCGCGCTACCCCGGGCGCGACGGCGATCATGGTCGCCGCGCTGACCGGGCGTCCGAGCGTCGTCGACGTGCCGGACGGCACCACCGCCCGTTACGTCCGCATCCAGCTCGCCTCGACCATCAACCCGCTGTCCCTCGCTGAGGTCCAGGTCCACGTCCGATGACCGATCGTTGACCGGCCGGCGCCACCTTCGACCACCTGATCGACGGTGGCGCCGGCTTCACCTCTGCGAGAACGGCGTGCCAAGCCGGCCGGCAGGGCCGCTGTATCGATGGCCGGCAGCGGCCGTTACCGGCGTCGGCGCACAGAGTGATGAAAGGCGGTGTCGTGATTTCGCACATCGCGCAGGTGATGCGCTTGGCGCGAGCCGGGCCGTCTTCCGCTCCGCGACCAGGCCCCGACGGTGACGGACCGCGGCACGCAGCTCCTCCACCGCCGACTCCTCGCCCTGCCCACGTCCGACACCCTGCCGCGCCAGATAGGTCAGCGCCGCGCAGTCGCGGTCATCGGTCTTGAACCTGCCCGAGCCCAGCTGGGTCCGCGCGGACCTGGTTTCCGAGGGAGCGAACAGCCGGATCGCGCCCGGGTGGAGCCGCTCCAGCTCCCCGGCCCAGGCCCGGTGCAAGCTCCCGGTCGCCTCGATCGCGATCACCAGCTCCCCGCCATGAGCCGCGAGCATCTTCTCCAGCGCCGCGATCCTCGACCGCGCCACCGGCAACGACACCGGCTCCTCCACCAGACCGGCCCCGTTGCTGACCCAGACCCGGTTCATCACATTGCCCGGATCGACCGCCACCACCACCGTCGAAGGCGCAAGCGCCACCTGAAGCACCGACATGACCGGCCTCCTCACCGATCGGAGAAGGCTCGACATCCCTTCACCGGGGTCGAGTCAGGCCATCCCCTCGACGGCCCACCATCAGCCTGCGCTCGTCGGCGTCAACGTCGTTCATGCTCGCTACGCTGCGCGTGCTCCACATTGACACCTCCCACGCGCCGGCCAAGGCAGCCGCGATCAAGGGAAGGCCCATTCATGACCTATCAGCCGGCCATGGTGGCGTTGATGCCGATGTGGATCTCGTCCATCAGGCCGCCCTCGGCCAGCGCGTGCGCGATCGGGCCCCATCCGTACGTGATGATGTCGCCACCCGCTTCCGCCTCGCGCCGGGCCAGTTCAGCGGCGACGCCGCCGGAGATGACCGTCGTGTTGGTCCACGCCGGATCACGCAGCGTGGTCGAGGCGACGAGCTTCGTCATGGTGTTGAGCTTGTCGGCGATCTCGCCGGTCTCCTGCGGCGACGTCGCGGCGAAACCCTCGTAGGTGCGCCGACCCAGCACGAGCAGGTCGCAACCGCGAAGCGTACCGCCGAAGAAGTCACCCATGTCAGAGTCGCCGACGTAGTCGAAGTGCCAGTCCTCCATCCGCTCCATCACCCCGTCGAGACTGACGTGCGTGACGTTCACGATCTTCCGCATCTCCGACCTCCTGGTCCGGCGATTCCACCGGGGACCCCTTGACCCCTGCCCTTCAGGTATGGGCGGCCGTACTCCAGGCAAGACTGGTCCAATCCGCTGCCGCCGGAGCGGACCGGTTCGGCGCGCACGAGCCGGGCCCGCACGAACGGCCCGGCGAAGGCGTGGAAGCTACCGCCCTAGCCTTCCCCCGGCCTGGGAGGAAGCTGAGGGCCGTCGCCTCAGCTGGAACGTTGGCCTACGGCCGCGGTTCTCCGACCTTGACGTAGACGGTGTAGGTGCCGATCACGGTGGTCCCGTCCTCGGCGTAGAGCGGCACCTTCCAGTCGCCATTGGCGTCGAGGCGTGCTTCCTGCTCGGCGACGGCCTGTTCGGGGGACGTCGACGAGGGCGGGTTGATGTCGGCGGCCCGGACGTATCCCTCGGTGCCGTCGTCGCCGACGGCGAGAATCAGGTCGGGGAACACGACGTCGAGGGAGGTCGGCAAGGTATCGAGCGTCATCCCGCTGGCGTTCGTGTTGTAGGCCGCGGCGGGCTGCTCGACGCGCTTGCCGCTGCCGGCAGCGGGCTCGTCCTCGGACCACGCCAGGGCGACGCCGCGCGATGCCGGCGGCGACTGGCCTTCTGATGGTCAGGATCTGCTCGGTCCCTCCGGGGTGGGGTGGTTCAGTCGCCGCGGGCCAGCTCTGGGTGCCAGCTTGGCAGGTCCTCGCGCTCGCGTGGGTCGCGCCAGTGATCGTGGAGCAGCACGTCGCGGTGCTCGTCGCTGTCCGGGTCGTCGCCGGGCGGGGGATCTTGGTGAACGGGCGGGTGGTGAAGTCGAGCTCGTCGACGACGATGCGGTCGGGGTGCTCGGGCTGGTTCATGACGAACCGGGCGCTGTACCAGCTGCCCGGCACCGGCGCGTACACGAACACGCTGAACCGGGCCTCGTTGACGATCTCGATCGACTCGTCGTCGGCCTCGAACGCGGCCGCGTAGTCGGTGTCGGGGTTCTCCCCGGCGATGTCACGCAGCCGGACCCGCGCGGTCGGGTAGGCGCCCTCGACGTCGAGGATCAGGTGCCGCCAGCCGGCCGGGGCGGCGTCGACGGCGCACAGGCGCAGCATCTCCAGCCAGTAGATGCTCAGGCCCCACGTCCGGGTATGGGCGGGGTGCCAGTCGGGCACCTGGTCGAAGTCGCCGACGTAGAGGCGTTCGTGCTCCGGGCGCAGCATCTCCGGGTGCGCGTCGCCGGCCGGGTTGTCGGCGGCCCAGAAGCCGCCGAACGGCGGGCTGCGCGATGACGAGGACACAGCTGTGCTCGCCATCGTGGTCGTTGCGCAGTTCGCGATCGACGACCCCGGCCAGATCAACCTGTGGATCAGCCGAGCGGTGACCACTGGCTCCGTCGAGAACGCCTTCGCCTGACGTTCCGACCCCAGGCATGAAGACCGACGAGTAGGAGCACACGCACGCAACCAGGCCTGGGCCACACGCGGAAGCCGCCACATCCGCTCCGACCCGAGCACGAGCAAGGCCACAGTGTCGAGCCTTGACGCAAGCCCTGTTTCCTCTATCCTATTGGAAATTGCCATAAGGAGGCGGCTCAATGGCCGACCCGATCAGCAGCATCGTGCGTGACCCGGCGCGGATCCCCGGAGGCGAGTGGTTCACCGGCGCGGGACTGGGGGTCTTCGTCCATTGGGACCACGCCAGTCAGCAGGGCATCGAGATCTCCTGGCCGCTGGTCGGGCACTCGATCATCCCGGGCATCGACGAGGTCGAGGACCCTGTGACGGTGGCGCAATACCACTCGAGCGCCGCCACGTTCGATCCCACTAGGTGGGACGCGCCCGCTCTTGCGAAGGCGGCCAAGAACGCGGGCGCCACGTACGTGGTCTTCACCGCCCGTCACCATGCCGGCTATTCGATGTTCCACACGGCACACTCCGCCTTCGGCGTCCAGCACGGATCCTTCGGCCGCGACATCGTGCGCGAGTACGTCGAGGCGGTGCGGGCCGAAGGGCTGCGTGTCGGGCTCTACTACAGCCTGTCCGATTGGCATCACCCCGGCTATCCCGCGTTCACCGACGCCGACCGGCCCTACCCGGCCGAGCGCTGGCCGGCCGCCGGCCGCCCGGAGAACGCCGGCTCGCCCGTCGCCACCGACCGGCACCGTCGATCCACACCCGAGCAGTGGGGCCGCTACGTCGACTACGTGCGCAGCCAGCTCACCGAGTTGCTGACGAACTACGGCACCATCGACTTGCTCTGGTTCGACGGCGAGTGGGAGCGCTCAGCCGAGGAGTGGGACTCCGCCGGGCTGCGAACGCTGATCAAGAGCCTGCAGCCCGACGTCGTCATCAACGAGCGACTGCCCGGCCAGGGCGACTACAAGACTCCCGAGCAGGCGTTCCCGCAGACGGCGCCGGACGGACCGTGGGAGCTGTGTCTGACGATCGGCCAGATGTGGGGTCACCATCCGGCGGACACGAAGAACAAGTCCGCCCGCTCCCTCGCGGTCAGCCTGGTCGAAGTGGTCAGCCGTGGCGGCAACCTGCTGCTCAACATCGGTCCGCGCGGCGACGGCAGCTTGGTCGAGGAGCACGTCGAGCGGCTGGACGCGATCGGCGGCTGGCTTGCCACCCACGCCGAGGCGGTCGTCGGCACCGTCCCCACCGACGGCGTCGACTTCTACGGGCCCACTACCGCCCGCGACGGCGTCGTCTACCTGCACCTCGTGCACCGGCCGGTCGAGGAGATCGTCGTGCGCGGGCTGCCGGTGCACCGCATCTCGATGGTACGGCTGGTCGCCGACGGCTCGACGCTGCCGTACGAGGTCGCCTTCGAGGTGCATCAGAACAACGAGCGGGGCGACAGCGAGCCGCTCGGCGAGCTGCGCATCGCGGCCCCCGAGCCCACCGGAGCGCTCGTCGACGTCGTGGCCGTGCAGTTCGCGTGAGCATCATCGACGCACACCACCATCTCTGGGACCCGGCCGTCCGGCCGTATCCCTGGATGACCGGACCGGCGGCGCCGCTGCGCCGCCGGTTCGGCGCCGACGACCTCACCGCCGCACTTGCGGGCACGGAAGTGACGGCGACGGTGGTGGTGCAGGCGGTCTCCGACGAAAGCGAGACCCGTGACCTGCTCAACGCAGCGGCCGACGGCGACAGCCCGGTCGCCGGGGTGGTCGGCTGGACCGATCTCACGGCGCCGGACGTCGCCGACACCCTCAGCAAGCTGATCGGCGACGGCGGCCGCTTGGTCGCCGTCCGGCATCAAACGCATGACGAACGCGACCCGGAGTGGCTGCTCCGCCCCGATGTCCGCCGCGGACTGGCCACGCTCGCCGACCTTGGCCTCGCGTTCGACCTGCTGATCCGCGGTCGCGAGGTCCCGGCGGCCGTCCGGCTGGCCAAGGCCGCGCCGGAACTCCAGCTCGTCGTCGACCACGCGGCCAAGCCGGCCATTGCGACCGGCCAATGGGAGCCCTGGCTCGCCGGCCTCACCGAGTTGGCCGCGTTCCCGCAAGTCAGCTGCAAGATCTCCGGCCTGGTCACCGAGGCCGACCCGCACCACTGGCGGGAGCAGGGCGTCGTCCGTTACGCGCGCCAGGTGATCGCTCTGTTCGGCCCGGACCGGGCGATGTTCGGCTCCGACTGGCCGGTGTGCACGCTCGCCGCCACCTACGACGACGTCGTGAACATCGCCCTCGAGGCAACGCACGATCTCAGCGACGCCGATCGACAGGCGGTACTCGGGGACACCGCCCGTCGCGTTTACTTCCAAGGGCGGGAGCCATGCACGTGAGACAGCAGACCGCGGCCGCCGCCGGGCACCACCTTCGCGCTGACGGAGTGCGAGGCGACGACAACACGTCGACCAGCAGCGGTCCACCGCAGCGCGACACCTGGATGAGCAGCCAGAGCGAACGCGAGCAGTGGGCGTCCTCATCACCGAGGCGCAGAAGGAGGACCCGGACCTCGACCTCAGCATCGAGGGACCCGAGCCTCTCCGACTACTGGGGCAAGGTCGAAGACGCGGCTCGCCGGTGAGAACAGCTCGTGCTTGCTGACTCGTCATGGCGGCGTCGACCATCGTCGTCGTCTCCTCGCTCTTCATCATCGTGCTGCTCCAGCGGCAGCTGATGACGGGCGTCAACATGGGTGGATTTGGAGAACGCTAGTGACCACACGCGACAAGCTGCGGATCGTCGAGGCACAAGCCTGGCTGTGCGACGTCCCGGTCGAGACCGTGCGCACCGACGCCGTCCAGTCCTTCGTGAAGCAGGAGACGATCCTCGTCACGGTGCGCACTGCCGACGGTGTCACCGGCACCGGATACAGCTACACGATCGGGACCGGTGGCGCCGCCGTGCTCAGCCTGCTGCGTGAGAGCCTGCTCGGCCTGCTCGTCGGCATGGATGCCGGCCGGCCGGAGGAGGTGTGGTCGACGCTGCATGCGGCCACCCGCGCGACGACGGTCGGCGCGATCACTGCGCTCGCGCTGGCCGCCGTCGACACCGCTGTCTGGGACGCCCGCTGCCGGGCGATCGGCCTGCCGTTGTGGGTGGCCGCGGGCGGCGCCCGGCCGCGGGTCCCGCTCTACGACACCGAGGGCGGCTGGTTGCACCTCAGCGCGGACGAACTGGTCACCCAGGCATCCGAGGCGAAGCGGCGCGGGCTGCACGGGGTGAAAGTCAAGGTCGGCAAGCCGCACGCCGGCGAGGACGCCGAGCGGCTGCGAGCCGTCCGCGAGGCCGTCGGGCCGGACCTGCACCTCATGGTGGATGCCAACCAGTCGATGACGGCGGCCGAGGCGATCCGGCGGGCGGCGCTGTTCGAGCCGCTGGATCTGTTCTGGTTGGAGGAGCCGCTGCCGGCCGACGACGTCGCGGGACACCGCCGGCTGGCGCGGTCGACGACGATCCCGGTGGCGGTCGGCGAGAGCATGTACTCCGTGGGCCACTTCCGCGCGTACCTGGCCGCCGAGGCGGCCGGCATCGTGCAGGTCGACGTCGCCCGCGTCGGCGGGATCACGCCGTGGCTCAAGGTGGCGCACCTGGCCGAGGCGTTCAACGTGCAAGTGGCGCCGCATTTCCTCATGGAGTTGCACGTGTCGCTGGCATGCGCGGTCCCGAACGGGCTGTACGTCGAGCACATCCCACAGCTGCGCGCCGTCACCACCGGCGAGATGGGCATCGCCGATGGCAACGCGGTGGCGCCGTCGGAGCCCGGGCTGGGGATCGCCTGGGACCTCGACGCGCTCGATCGGTTGCGGGTGGCCTGATGCGGGCGTTCGGACGGGGCGGCCTGCGGGTCGGGCCGGTCGGGTACGGCGTCGCCGCACTCGGCAACCTGTACGAGGCGCTGTCGGCCGACGTGTGGCCACGGTGCGTGCCGGCGGCCTGGTCGGCGGGGATCCGCTACTTCGACGTCGCGCCGCACTACGGGCTCGGTCTCGCCGAGGAGCGGCTGGGCCGCAGTCTGACCGGCTTCCCACGCGACGAGTACGTGGTGTCGTCCAAGGTCGGCCGGCTCCTGGTGCCCAACGACGGATACGCCGGCGAGCGCGACGCCGAGCTGTTCGACGTGCCGGCGACGCAGCGGCGGGTGCGCGACTACTCCCGTGATGGTGTGCTCCGCTCGCTGGAGGACACGCTGACGCGTACCGGGTTGGACCGGATCGACGTGCTGTTCGTGCACGATCCTGACGATCACTACCGCGAGGCGTTGGCCGGCGCGTTCCCGGCGCTGGAGGAGCTGCGGTCGCAGGGCGTGATCCGCTCGTACGGCGCCGGGATGAACCAGTCGGCGATGCTCGCCGACTTCGTCCGGCACACCGATCTCGACGTCGTCATGCTGGCCGGCCGGTACACGCTGCTGGACCAGAGCGCGCTGGACGACCTGCTGCCGCTGGCCGTGGAGCGCGGAGTGTCGGTGGCGGCCGCCGGCGTGTTCAATTCGGGCATCCTGGCGACACCGCTGCCGGCCCAGGGGGCGCGCTACGACTACGCTCCGGCGCCTGACGCCGTCGTCGAGCGGGTCCGGAGCATCGCCGCGGTCGCCGTGCGGTACGGCACGACGGTGCCCGTGCTGGCGGCGCGGTTCCCGCTGGCCCATCCGGCGGTCGCCACCGTCGTACTGGGTGCGGACTCGCCGGAGCAGGTAGCCCGGAACGCCGCATTGGTCGCCGAGCCCGTCGATCCGGACGTGTGGGCGGAGCTGATCGATGCCGGCCTGCTGCGGGCCGACGTGCCCATCGGGCCGATGTGAAGGGATGACACGATGCGCGTAGCGCTGCACTCCGTGCTGCGGCCGGGGACGGGACCGGACTACGACCGGGAGCACGAGCGCATCCCGGACGACCTCGCGGACTCGTTCGCGCGGCTGGGCATCCACGAATGGACCATCTGGCGCGTCGGCGTCCGGCTGTTCCATCTGGTCGCATGCGACGACTTCGACGCGGCCATGCGAGCGCTGGACGGCGACCCGGCGAACGAGCGGTGGCAGGCGCACATCGGCCGGTTCGTCGACGGCTTCCTCGGCGGCGACGGCGGCGCGCCGGCCCCGCTGGTGGAGGTGTGGGACCTCGGCGGGCAGCGACAGGCCGGTTGACCAGGCCGGTTCTCGAGCTTGCCTCGTGAGGATGATGCTGTGAGCCTCGGCCCTGATCACGCGCACGTCTTCGTGCCCGCGCGGCGGGCGCTGGCCGACGACGTCTACGACGTGCTCCACTCGGCCTGCTCATGGATCACCCGATCGAGCCGGGCGCCAAGGTCAGCATCGACGGCATCGCCCGCGAGTTCGATGTGTCGCCGACGCCAGTGCGCGAGGCGCTGGCCCGGCTCGAGTCCGAGGGCCTCGTGGTCAAGCGGCCGCTACGCGGGTACACAGCGACGCCGCTGCTCGACTCCGAGGGACTGCGGAAGCTGTTCGAGATGCGCCGCATCCTCGAGCCCCCCGCCGCGGGGCTGGCCGCCGCCCGCATGACCCCGGCGACGCTCGCAGCTCTGGAGACACTGGCGGCCGACATGCGGGCCCGCGCATCATGCGATCGTCCGGCTGCGTTCGCGCATGCACCTGTACCGGCTGTACTTCAAGCACGGCATCGAGCAGGAGACCTCCGGCGAGCACGAGGCCGTCCTCGAAGCGCTGCGAAGCAACGACTCCGACGCCGCGGCCGCCGCCATGCTCGACCACATCGAGCACTCCTACATCCGCTTGGCTCAGGCGGGCTGACGGCGCGTCCCCGCCCACCCGGCACCGTGCGTTCGCGACGCCGTCGGCGTCGCGAACGCACGGTCGGGTCGACGCCCTACGACTGGGTGAAGATCTGCAGCGGCGAACCACTCCACGTCGTCTGCACCATCGACGCGCCCGGCTCAGTACTCGAGGCGGTGAGGTACAGGCCGCTGTGCCGGTTCTTCAGCCGGAACCGTCCATCACCGAGATCCTCGCGCAGCCACTCGTCGTTCGTCGGAGACGCCAGCGAGTACTGACATTGGATGATGGGGGTGCCCGGCTGGGTCGAGGCCGACTGCACGACTATCGACTGACCGCTGTGGTGGGCGATCAGCCGTTCGTGTCCTTCGCTCGTGAGCAGCGGGTGGAAGGTCTGGTTCGCTGCTGTCCCGGGGGCGACCTGGACCACGGGTACGCCGCATCCGGTCGTCGGGCTCTGGACGGCGACTTCCAGACCGGTGCCGACCACGGTGAGGCCTGAGCTCGGGCGCGCGACGTACGTCGCGACGGAATCGATCGTGACGTAGCCGTTCCCCAACGCCGCGATCTCAACGGTGTGCCGCCCATGCCGGAGCCCGCGCACCGTGGACAGCGCCACGCCGGTTCGGGGCGTGTCACTCCAGGTCTCGACGATGTCGACCAGCCGGCCATCGACGCGCACGGCTGCGCGTGGCCCGAACTCCGGCCCGGTGTTGCCGTACCAGGTGAATCCGGTACCGGTGAAGGTCAGCTGAGCCTTCGCGCGAGGATGTTTCGCACTCAGGCAGTCGCCCGCGCCGCACTCACCCGGGTTGTCGTCCGACCAGCCGCTGGAATAGCGCAGCCGCGGATCCGTGGCATCGGCGTCGTCCATCTGCTCGCCGGCGCGTGGTCCCTCGCGTAGCGCGGCGAACTGGGCCATTGCGGCGTCCGAGAGCGTTCCATCCTCGCGGTGGAAGCCGACGTCCCAGGTCACGGCGCCTCCATAGTCGGTGACGGCGCGCGTGGTGTTCACGAACTGCGCGGTCGTGAGCGCCATGGGCGCGTCGGGTTTCGATCCCCACGTTCCCTGCGCATAGGAGAGGTAGTGAACCTGCGTCTGCGCGACTCCGGGGCAGTTCACGTATCGGCCGTCGTGGAAGACCGGCAGATCCGTGGGGCGGGCCTCACCGGCGGTGTAGTCGGTGCCGACCGCGCTGCACAACGTGCCGAGCCCAGGGTTGAGGGTCACGACTGTGTCGGCGTTGTGCCGCTGTGCGGTCGTGACGAAGGAGGTGTAGTAGTCCTCCTCGTTCGGCTGCCATGCACCGTCGATCCACCAGCCATCGACGCTGGTGCCCCATTGCGCCGCATACTCGGCGAAGACGGTCCGCCAGTTGTCGCGGAAGGTGTCGTTGCCGTTCGCGCCGCTGGGGGTACCTCCGCTGAGCTGCGCATCGGCGTACGGATCGTTGCGCGGCGGATCGGTCACGAAGTAGACGATCAGCCGCAGGCCCCGGTCGTGGAGCGCTTCGCCGAGGTCGGCGACGAGGTCACGCGTTGCCAGCCGGGATGGATGCTCCGCGGTCGCCGGCACCAGCTCGTCGTAGCGAGCGTTCGGGGCCGCCCAGAACCCGGAGATCTGGCCGACGCTGAAGATCATCCAATCCGCGCCGGTCGCCTCGATCTGATCCGCTACCGCTTCGACGTCGTATCCGTCGACGCGTGCCTCCCACTCCTCGACCGTGGGCATCTCTCCCGTCACCGGCTCGGACTCTGCCAGGTAGTGCGTCATGACGCCCCACCCGCCGGACATCCAGTCAGTCGCGGATCCGCCCGTGGCGGCCGCTGGCGCTGGCGCCAGCACGGTTCCGGCCAGGCCGACCGCGCCAGCCGCTGCTGCCGCGAGCCATCGCTTGAATGTATGACCCATGCTCTCTCCTCATCGACAAGCGAGTTCCTGACGATCTGCGGATGGTCCTGGGTATCGAAGCTCCTCGAGGGCGCAGGACCCTGGCCTTCGTGACGAGCGGGTCAGATCAGTTGGACGAAGACCTCCGGGGATCGGAGCAACCGGGCCGCTTCCTGGAATCCCCGGAGGTCTTCGTCCTGGACCGCTAATCCAGCACGCGGAGCTCTCTGATCTCGTACCCGGTCCCCGGTTGGCCGGGCGTGTTCGCCAGGATGCGGACGTAGCGAGCCGTCACCGGGGTGGACAGGCGGGTCTCTTCCGACTCCCCCTGGCCGGTCTCGAACACCAGTCGTTGAGTGGTCCAGTCGGTCCCGTTGTCGGAGGTCTGCACCTGGTAGCTGCGGGCCCAGTGCTCGCCCCAGACCACGCGCACGGTCTCGAACGTCACGGCGCTCTCGAGATCGACCGTGAGCCATTGTTCGTCACCGGCTTCGGAGTGCCATCCGGAGCCCAGGTCGCCGTCGACCGCGGCGGCGGCAGAACCTCCGCTGCTGGTGGTCGACGCTGTCGCGGGACGTCCCTCGGCGAGATTCTCCGGCGCGACGTACAACTCCAGCTCCGCCACGTTGAGCAGGCCGTCGGTCCGGACGATCCGGTACCAGCGGTACGCGGCCGAGCCCTCGACCGTCGCCGTGTGCCAGCCCACTCGTGGCTCGCTGTCGAAGGTGTACACGTCCTCCCAGCCGGCGTCGGGCGAGGTGTTCGACCCCTGGATTCTCGCCCCGGTCATCCGCTCCGGGAAGCTCGACCGTGGGTGGTAGCGGATGCCCAGGAGTGCCCGCTCATTGCCCGCACCGAGGTCGAGCCCCGCGTAGCCCGGCACCGGCATGCCATCGAAGAAGGTGTTCGCCTTCCCGTCGAAGGCGGCACGGAACGAGGTGTCGCCGGGGGCGCTGTTCCAGTCGGCAGTGCCGAACGGCGTCCCGCTGGCCCGGACGAGCCCATCGGCACTGTCGAACAGCTCCAGCTCACCGATCCTCGTCTCGCCGGTCCCGCCCACGTAGCGGAAGTAGCGATACGCGGTTCCCGGCTCCAGCACTGCCTCGTGCCAGCCCACGGCCGGACTGCCGGGAATGGTGTAGAGGTCGACGAAGCCGCTGTCGGGGCTGTTCGAGCCCTGGATCCTGGCGCCGGCAGCCGCGCCCGGCTGTGCGGAGTCCGGGTGGTACCGGAATCGAGTCAGGGTCCTGGCGGCGCCGTCGCCGAGATCGAGTCCCGCGTAGGCGTCGACTGCACCGCTGAACGTCGTGGCGGGGTCGCCGTCGAAGGCGGCCGCTGCGTTCTCGGAGCCGTACGGAGTCCCCTGCAATCGATCGGGCTCCGGGGTGGTGGGTGGCTTCTGATCCGTGAACAGCTCGAACTCGGCGAGGCTCGTCTTTGTCGTTCCGCCGATGAAGCGGTAGTACCGGTAGGCGCCGGCCGAGGCGAGGGTGATGTCGTGCCAGCCGTCGTCGGGTGCGAAGTTGACCTTGGCCAGGTGGATGTAGCCGCTGTCGCGGGAGTTGGAGCCCTGGATGAACCCGCCCTGCATCAGGTCACCGTGGCCGTTGCGCGGGTGCAGCCGCACCCGGGTGACGGGCTTCGCCGTGCCCAGGTCGGCACCGACGAAGCTGGCGACGTCGACGCCGTCGTAGAAGGTGTCGACGTTGCCGTCGAAGGCCGCGGTGGCGCTCGTGTCCCCTGGCTCGGTGTCGGCGTCCGGGGACCCGAACGGCGTGCTGGTGACCTGCACCTCGAAGTCCGGCAGCGCGGCGGGCTTGGCCGGTGGCGCTGCCGGCTCGATTCCGTCGGGTGTGACGACGTACCAGGTGAAGCTCATTGGCGGCAGGGTCACGTCGAGCTGGGCGTTGCCGTTGGAGTCGATGGTGAGGTTGCTGGGCTCACCTTCTCCTTCGCGGTAGACGTCGATCGTGGTGTCGGTGGGCGTCGCGGTGGGGTAGCTGCCTGCCCAGCTCGGCTTCGGGAAGTTCTCGAGAACCGGGTAGGGGCCGAAGATCGGGATGTCCTTCGTGTCGAGATACGACCCCGGGACCGGCTGCGGCGGCTGCGTCAGGTCGGTCATCCCCGTGTAGTACAGCGGGACGGTCAGGCTCTGAGTGCGTTCCTCGTCGGTCTGGTTGAAGACCGCCACCAGCGCCCGCTCGTCGCCATCGGATTGTGCGTGCATGAACGCGTCGATGCCGGTGCCCCGGGCGAGGTCGCCCTCCTTCTGGCGCGGCGGGATCAGGTGCACGATGTCGGCGGTGACGAGCTCGCGGTAGGTCTTGTAGACGTCGACCCAGTACTTCACCACCGACCGGACGTCGGCGTCGCCGTCGTCCATCGTCGTGCCGCGGAACGCCGGGTTGACGCCGGCCAGGAAGCTCTGCCCGATTCCCCAGCTGTAGTCGAACAGGTTCTGCCGGAGCGGTTTGAAGATCGCGTCGGCGTTGCCGCCGTGGTAGGGGTCAATCGGCATGAAGGTCCAGGTCGCCGATGGCGCCTTCTCGTACGTGCCGTTGTAGATGTACTGCCGGCCGTGCATCAACTGCTGCTGGCGAGGCTGGCGCCAGCCGTATTCTTCGTAACCGATGACGTTCTTGTTGGCGCCGTTGAAGTAGTGCAGGTCGGGCGCGTTGATGTACGCGCCACGCTCACGCATCATCCGGTAGAAGTCGTTGCTGAAGGTCCATTGCTTGTAGACCGAGTCGTCGCCGCCGTCGGTGTAGGCGTGGTTGGTCTCCTCACACCGGAACATCGGCCACGGCCCGTCGAGTTCCACGACATCGATCCCGCTGGTGTCCATGCTGCGCTGCACCCGGTTCATGTACTCGGAGAACCCGGTGGTGCCGAGGCCCATCACGGTGCCCCACCCGGTGCCGGCGCATGTGCTGTCCGCCGGGTTGAAGATCTGGCCGGTGGTGAGCAGGGTGTACCCGCCCACATCCATGCCGGTCTCGCGCACCGCGTCGAAGTCCGCCTTCTTGCGGGCGAGGTAGGCCGGATCGGTGCTCAGCATGTTGTAGCCGCTCCCGAACGACTGGATCATCATCTCGAAGCCCATATCGGCGCCGGCGGTGGCCGAGTCGCGCAGGGCGGTCGGATTGTCCGAGAGCATGTGGTAGAAGAGCGGGTTCTCGGTGATCTGCGGCGCGAGCGTGCGGTACATCGCCTTGATCTCCATCTGCTGCGCTTCGTAGTGATCGGTGCTGTGCAGCAGCAGGAAGCTCCGGAATCCGTCGAAGTGCCCGCCCCAGTGCGGCTCCTCGGTCCCGATGTGATACGCCGGGCCCTCCTTGTAGAGGACGGTGTAGGTCTGGTGATCGTCGTTGTCCGTGACCGTGTATGTACGGTCCTTGTCGTTGTTGCGCGACGCGTTGCCGGTGTAGCCGTGGTAGTCGGTGTCCAGGTAGAGGCGCCCCGCCAGTTCCGACCGGAGGTGGAGCCGGTCGACGGTGAGGTCGTCGATCATGACCGGTGTCGCGGTCGAGTTGTCCACCGAGACCTTCTTCATGACGGTGGCGATGCCGTCGTAGATCTCATAGCGCGCGGTGACGGTCAACCCTTGCAGGTTCTCGGGGAGGCTCGGATGCGGGCGGAACGTCACCACGAGCGCCTTGCCCTTGGCCGGCCAGGGCCGTTCCTCGGCGTACGGCTTGAGAGTGACGCCGTCGTCCTGGTAGGGCGTCCACTCGTAGGGCTTCTGCGTGCTGTCCTCGATCTGGTGCGAGGCGTATACGAAGCCGCCGGTCGCGTCGGCTCCGCCGACGTCAAAGGCGGTGCCGTCCAGGACGATCTCGGCCTCCGGCTCGCCGGAGTGGTGCAACATCTCCTGGCCGGTGCCCAGGTTCGTCAGCGAGGTGGTGGACATGTTCGGTGCAGTCGTGAAGGCGCGCTCGACGATTCCGTTGGCCATCGTGATGGTGTCGCCGTCGATGGTGATGGTCGACGGGGTGGTCACCGGGTGCACGACCCAGTCCTGGCCCTGTGCACCGGCGACGGTGAGGGTGCTCTGGTTCTCGATCTCGTGCCGGCCCGCGCCGAAGCGATAGCTGACCGTCCCGGTCAGCGTCACCTCCCCCGGCGACGCATCCTCGGGTGCCGTGACTCTCCAGGTGGTGGCCAGCGATCCGTCCGACACTCCGTCGGCCCACGGGCCGCGCTGGGGCAGCTTGTCCGCGTGGCTCGCGGAGGTCGCCTCGGCGGTCCACCCGTCCGGCACGGCGAGGCTCACGTCGACGTCGAGCACCGGACGGGTGGAGGCGACCGTCGTGACGACGTCGACGCTCGCTCCGGCCTCGATCTCCGAGCCGGCGTCGATGGTCAGCACCGGCTCGGCCCGGGCATCCTGCTGGGCCGCGGCCTGAGCCGGCGGCCCCGCGGTCGCCGCGCCGTGACCTGCGACGAATGCGGACGCCAGCAGGGCGGCCACCAGAGTGAGCGACGCTGTACCGAAGCGTCTTCTGGTCCGCGACAGGCGTATCGGACGGCGTTGTTCGATCATGGACGTTCCCTTCCTCGAGAGGACCGGCTCAGCCCTTCGGGGCGCGGCCGGTGAGACCACGCACGAACTGCTTGGGTATGTGAGAGAGAGGCGCCTGAACCGCTAGGGGTCCGGCGTGGTGTTGTAGCGGACCGTCCATTCCCCGCCGGTCTGCGCCCAGACGACGAGGTCGTCCCGTCCGTCGCCGTCCACATCGGTCATCAAGGGCGTGCCGTTGCCCGGCGGGGGTGCCATGGTTCGCGCGGCCGTGAAGGTGCCGGAACCGGTGCCCCTACGCAGGCTCCAGGCGGTCCCGGTCCACGCTGCCAGGTCACTGAGGCCGTCGCCGTCATAGTCCCCGGCAGTGCTCGGCCCGGGCGGCTGGGCCCAATGTGTCTGAGTCTGGTCAGCGACCCCGAACTGTCCGTCGCCATGGCCGTAGCGGACGAAGAGGCTGCCGTCGGACTGCCAGACCCCGATGTCGTCCTTGCCGTCACCGTTGTAGTCCTCGACCAGCACGCGGGACCCGGGCTGTGCGGTCCAGGTGTAGGTGGTTTGGTTGCCGAATGCTCCTGCACCGTCGCCGTATCGGATCGTCCAGACGCCGTTGGACCAGAGGCCGATGTCCAGGCGGTCGTCGCCGTTGAAGTCGCCGCCGAGCAAACACCGGCGCCGGCCCAGACCGTGCTGGTCTGCTCGCCGAACTGGCCGGTGCCGTCGCCGTACCGCACGTGAAGGTCGCCCGAGCTCTGCCACGCGACCAGGTCGCCCTTACCGTTGGCGTCGACATCACCGGCGAGCACGCTGGAGCCGGCCTGCACGGACCAGTCGTACGTGGTGGTTTCGGCGGGTGTCGGCCGGCGCACGGTGATCGTGCCCGCGTCGGCCGGGGTCACTGTGTAGTCCACATCAGTGCCGATCCGTGAGCCGGTGACGGTCCGTCCGAGGGTCGTGTGCAACTTGAACCGGACATCCCAGGTGGACGGCCAGGCGTTGAACAGGATGGCGTCGCCGCCCGCCGCCGGGTGCAGGAGCATGGCCTGGAGCGCGATCTTCCCGATGGCCCGCTGCTCCTGACCCGGCTCGCCGTCGACGCCTCCTGGACCGAACCCGCTGTAGCGCCAGCTGCCAGGGCGGAAGGTCGCGAGCATCTGGGTGCGTGCCTCGTCGGTGAGTCCGAGGTAGGCCGCGTGCGTGGCGTCGTGACGCCAGTCCTGGGTGCCGTTGGTCGGGTACTTGCCTCGGCGTTCGTTGTAGGAGGCGACTGCCAGGTCGAGGTGGGGCTGGCCGTTGCCGAACAAGCGCAGGGGAAAGATCGGCCAGAGGTTCTGGTTGTTGGTGTCGGTGCCCAGGAAGACGTCCTTGGCTGTCTTCAGCCGGTCGTCGGGGCCGTAGCTGGTGTCGTTGTCGGAAGCTGAGGCACCGATCGGGAGATTCGGCAGGCGGCCGCGGACCTGTTCCCAGTACTCGCGATCGCTCGCCGTTGTCATGGACGGTGGTAGGGCGAGGAGCCCGTTCACGACTCGGTGCAGTCCGGCGGTGTCGGCCATGGGGTTGCGAAGATTGCGGTCGCCTTCCCCGGAGTACATGGGGTACATCTCGATCTTGCCGCCGTTGTGGTTCCAGTGCGTGTCGTAGAAGCGCACGATCTCGCGGGCGACCGGCACGAGCTTGTCCTGCACGAAGGTCGCGTCCTGGGTGTACGCGTGGTAGTCGAGCATCATGGCGACGAGTTCGACGTTGCCGGCGTAGAGGAATCTCGTCCAGGAGCCCGAGTACCAGCTGTCGGGGTTGCCGTCGCGTCTCCAGCCGTATTCACCGCCGACGGAGTGGCCCCATAGGCCCATGACCTCCGGCCACATCGCGCCTTGTGAGGACGGAAGGACGACGCTGGTGGGGGCCTCCACTCCTCCATCCCCCAGAATGCCTGCACTCGGGCCATGGCAAGAGGGAGCGAGGAGACGTATTGGTCGAAGTAGGGCTGCATCAGGTCGAAGTCACCCGAGGCCAGCATGCCCCAGTAAGGAAAGCGCTGGTTGAAGGCGTGGTAGGAGTTCCATTTGCGGAAGTCGGGGTCGGTTGCGGTACCCGGGGTGAACGGTGAGCCGTTGAAGCGGATCGGCATCTTCGGCGTCCGCCCAGCGATCGCCTGGACGTAGCGTGCGTGCAGCCACCCTTTCGTCGCCGCGGTCGCGTCGGCGTCACCGCTGGCGAAGATGTACGAGCGGTTCCAGAAGTCGGCCCACCATCGCGCGTGGGCCGCACGCAGGGTGGCGGTCGGTGTCGCGGCAAGCGCGTCTGCGTTGGTCGTGATCGCTGACTCCCAGTTCGAGAGCCAGGAGGGGCTGGTGTCGATGGTCGTGTACAGGTTGATGTCGAGCCGCTGGTTGCTCGCGGGGGCGGAGATCAGCCGCGACGGGGAGAGAGTCCGGAATCCCGGGCCTTGGACGAGGCCGCCGTAGGTGCGTCCATCGAGGATGTCGCCGAACTCGGTCGGGCTGAGCTTCTGATGGCTCATGATCTCGTCGTAGCGAGAGCCGTCGTTGTGGTGAGCCCACATGAGCTTGTCGGTTCGCGTGTAGACGGAGTCTGTCGTCACCCGGGGCGGGAACGGGGAGGTGGCTCCGTTCTCGGAGTCGACCAGGTCGTAGAAGTTGAGATTGGCGCGGCTCGGATTCTCGACCACAGTTGGATGGAGATTGACGAAGTCGACCTGCATTCCGAACGGGCGGGCTGCGTCACTCTCGACGTGAATGGCCTCGTTGTTCGCATCGGCCCACACCCGGGTCGTGATCTCCCGCGTGGTGCCCGACGTGATCACGATCTCGCCGTCGATCAGCTGTAGCTCCTGGCGGAACGAACTGGACGCGAACGGGTTGGGGGTGAAGGTGATGTCGAGGCGTCCGAGCTTGTTCAATCTGACGTTCTCGTCCCAGGAATCGCCAGTCGCGAGGAGGAGTTTCAGGGTGTCGCCCTCGACCCAGACGTTCGCTGCCTGCACGCCGTTGCCGATCGGCATCGACCCTGTCACGTCGGCGCTCTTGGAGGTCCACACCTCGTTGAAGGCGGGCAGTTGGTCTTCGACGATGGAGGTCTCGACTTCCGCCGCCGCAGCGGCCGGGCTGCCGTGTCCCGCAACGAGCGCGGGCGCGAGCAGCGCGGCCACCAGGGCGATCGACGCTGGGCCGAACCGGTTCCGGCGGCGATTCGGGCATGTCGGACGGCGTCGTTCGATCATGGATGTCCCTTCGTCGAGAGAACCGGCTCAGCCCTTCGTGGCGCCGCCAGTAAGACCACGGACGAACTGCTTCTGGAACGCGAGGTAGAAGATGAGCACGGGCAGGGTGGCCAGGAGCATGAACGCGAACACGGCGCCGAAGTCCTGCTGGTAGGGCCCGATCGAGCGGAAGATGCCGACCGTGACCGTGTTGCCTGCGCCCGGCCCGAGGACGAGCAGCGGGGTGAGGAAGTCGTTCCACACCCAGACGCCGAGGAAGATCAGGACACTTGCCGATGCCGGCCTCAGCAGGGGAAAGACGACCTGCATGAAGGTCCGGAACCGTCCGGCGCCGTCGACGGCCGCCGCCTCCTCGAGCTCACGTGGAATGCTCCGGATGAAGCCCATGAAGACGAAGACGGCGAATGGCAGGTAGTAGCCGACGTTGACCAGAACGGCCCCGGGCATGGTGTGCATGAGCCCGATGCTGTCGAGAATGCGTGTGACGGGAAGCATGATCACTGCCGGCGGGATCATCAGCCCGGTCAGCATGGTGGCCAGGACGGCTCGGCTCCACCACCGTCCGGAGCGGACGAGGTAGTGCGCTGACATGGCGGCCAGCATGGTCGTGATGATGATGGTGGCCGCGGTGAGGGTCACCGAGTTCAGCAGTCCGTACCAGTAGAGTCCGTCTGGTCGGGTGACTACCTCCTCGAGATTCTCGAGCGTGGGTGGGACCGGGAAGCGCAGCGGCGAGGCGACGACCTCGGAGCTCGGTTTGAACACGTTGACGAGGGCGACGTAGAGCGGCAGGCAGAACACGGCTGCCACGCACAACGCCGCGACGGGCCGGAGCCAGGAATGCGCGGACCTCACAGGTCGACCTCCCGGCGCTGGAGCAGGCGCAGCGTGGTGGTGCTGGCCACGGCGACGATCACCAGCATGATCGCGGCCATCGCCGAGGCGACGCCGGGGCGCTGCTGGGTGAAGGCGGTGCGCACCACGTCGAATGCGATCGTGGCGGTGCCGTTGGTGCCGGGCCCGCCGTTGGTGAGCACGGCGATCTGGTCGTACACCTTGAAGGCGCTGATCATGAGCATGACCGTGTTGATCGTCAACGCCGGTGCGAGCAGCGGCCAGGTGATGTGCCTGAATCGCTGCCAGACGCCGGCGCCGTCGATGGCTGCCGCCTCCTCGAGCTCCATGGGCACGCCGGCAAGTCCGGCGAGATAGACGACGATGGCGAAGCCGAGCATCTGCCAGCTCAGGATCGCCGAGACGGAGTAGATGGCGTAGGACGGGTCACTGAGCCACCCCGGCGGGTCGGCGACTCCGGCGCGGATGAGAAGTGTGTTGAGCAGGCCCTCGTCGACGAGGATCGCGCGCCCGATCACGGAGACGACGACGGCGGAGAGGACGACGGGGGTGAAGAACACGCTGCGCAGTGCGGAGTACAGCCACCCCTGCCGACGCAGGAGCAGGGCGATCGCCAGGCCCGCCACATTGGTGACGCCGACCACGATGACGGTGATCACCACCGTGTTGCGGAGGGTGTGCAGGAAGTCGTCGTTGGTCAGCAGGAAGCGGAAGTTGTCCAGGCCGACGAACGACGTGGTGGGCCGGGTGGCGCGCTCGTCGGTGGTGCCGACGTAGAGGGTCCACAGGATCGGCACGAGCACCATCGCGCAGAAGACCACCAGGGTGGGGGCCAGGAACACGGCCCCCTCCCCGGCTGTGGTCCACGATCGTCGTCGTGGTGCCCGTGGCCCGGGCGCCGAGGCCGGTGGAACGTCGTTGTGGGCCTCGGCTGCCCGTACGTCTCCGGTCACGGTTGGTGTCCGATTCACCGTTCGAGGTCCGTGAGCTTCTGGTTGAGGGTGGCCACGAAGCTGTCTACGTCGGCGCGTCCGTTGAGCAGGTCCAGCAGTGCGGCGTCGACCTCGGCGATGAACCCGGGCGGAAGTGCGGGTGTGCCGCCCTCGTTGCCGAAGCTCGTGGTCACCGTGCCCTCGGCCTGGGCGCTGTCGAGAAGACCGAGTGTCTCGTTGTACAGCAGCGGCAGGTCGGAGGGCGGTTCGTAGCCGTCCAGCGCGACGAACAGGCCGTCGAAGCGGGCGCCGCCGTCGGCGTTGACGCGGGAGAACTCGATGGCCCACTGCTTGGCCAGGTCGACGTCCTCGGCCGATGCGCTGACGGAGAGGCCACCTCCGGTGTAGGCCGGCAGGACCAGCGAGCCGTCGTCGGTGGGCATCGAGAAGACGCCGATCTCCTGCTGCTGCGTCTCGTCCGGCGCGGCGGGGAACCACGACCCCATCGGGTACATCGCGCCTTCGCCGTTGAGGAAGGCGTCCTGTGCCTCGGCGTAGGTCGCGGACAGGTTGTCCACGCGGGCGGCGCTCGCGAGGGCCTGCATCTTGGTCGCGGCGTCGACGAACAGGGGGTCGCTGAAATCGACCTCGCCGGCGACCAGCTTGGCCAGCCATTGCGGGTCCTCGGCGTAGACCTCGGTGGCCATCAGCTGCGCGAAGGTCCAGCGCGGCCCGAGCCCGTCCGGTGCACCACCACCGATCACGAACGGCGTGATGCCCGCCTGTTCGAGGGCGGCGACATCGGCGAGCAGCTCGTCCCACGTCGTCGGCGGCTGGTCGATGCCGGCCGTCTGGAAGGCCGCCTTGTTGTAGTAGATCTGCCAGGTCTGGGAGTTCGTGGCCAGCTGGTAGATGGCGCCGTCGAAACTGTTGGCGGTCGGGTCGATCCAGTCGGCGAGCTCGTCCTCGCTGAACTCCGCCAGCTTGCCCGCCTCGGCCAGGCCGCCCGGGTCGATGGCCACCATGACATCGGGCAGCTCGCCGGTCGAATCGAGCTGACGCACGTACTCGTTACGCTGCTCGGCACTGGGTGCGACCAGCTTCTCGATCGTGACACCCGGCACCTGCTCACTGGTCCGCTCGATCACGTCGTCCCAGTACTCGGCGGTGAGATTGGGCGTCTCGAACGTCAGAAACGTCAACGTGACCTCATCGTCACCCCCCGAGGACTCAGCGCCACCAGCCGTGCAGGACGCAACGCCCCCCGCGATGAAAAGAGCCGCGGCAACCGCCCGCACACCCCAGATCCTGCTGCTCATGTGACCGCCTCGTCGTTGAACCGATGGATTTCTATAAAGAAGGTTGTTTTACATAATTGTGTAACGGGGCTCACTGTAGGTAGCCTGAGCGACGTGCGTCAAGCCTCGAACCTCAATTGGTCCTCACCAGGACTCCCAGGTGACCCCGGACTGCTGCGGCGACTGAACCTCGCCGCGGCCGTGCAGGCGTTCTGGGAGACGGAGTCAACGACCATCGCCCAACTCAGGGAGGTCATGCAGGTCTCGCGCCCGACGGCCGAAGGCGTCCTCACCGACCTCATCGCCAGGGGCGACGTCGAGGAGGTCGAGGTCGCCCGTAGCCCGGCGCCTCGCGGCGCTGGGCGGCCACCGAAGCTGTACCAGCTGGTGAGCCGCTCCCGCTATGTGGTGGGCCTGGACATCGGTGCGCACACGATCGGCTGTGTCATCACCGATCTGCGCGGCGCCATCCTGCAGCGTCGCCGTCGCCGGGTGCACCCCCGTGCGCGCCCGGCGACCCGGCTGAGCGCGGCGGCCGTGCTCGTCGCCGACGTCGCCGCGGACCTGGCCGTCGATGTATCGCGGATCGTGGGGCATGGCGCGGGCGTGACCGGCCTGACTCACGATGCGCGCGGCTCTGCGGACATCACGACTCTCCCGGCCGGGCCCGGATTGCACACGTACTCCCTTCCGGGCTTCGCCGACATCGACCCCGGTGCGGAGATCTCGGCGGCGCTGGGCGGCGATGTCGTCATCGACAACGACATCAAGCTGGCCGCATTGGCCGAGTGGGCCGGGGGCGCCGCAGCACACGTCGATGACGTCGTGTACATGCACGCTGGGCGACGGCTCGGCTCAGCGGTGGTCGTCGGCGGCCACGTGCTGCAGGGCAGACATGGCCTCGCGGGTGAGATCGGCAGCATGCGCATGCTCGGCTGGCACGAGGCCATGACGGCGTTCGAGCACATCCGGGAGCGCTTCCGCTCCTCGCGGACCGGGGACGGCGCAGTTGAACTCCTTGCCGCCGCGAGACGCTCCGAACCCGATGCCGTCGAAGCCGTCGACCGGGTGGCCGTGGCGTTGGCACTCGGCGCGTCGGCGCTCGTACATGCCGTCGACCCGGCGCTCGTCGTGCTCGGGGGCGGGCTGTCCCGGGCCGGCGAGCCGCTGACGACACCGTTCACGGCGCACCTGCAGGAGACGTCGTTCTTTCCACGCGAGGTCGTGGTGTCTGAGTTCGGGGAGCACGCGGTGGCGGTGGGCGCCGCCCGGCTCGCAGTTGAGGCATTTCGCGAGAGGATGGTGGGCGTGTGACGCCCCGACGTGAGGTCGAAAACGTTCGGATCGCCCCGACCACAGGTGTGGCGCCACACCTGCACCCGTCGGCGATCACCGGCCTGGCGGGACGCGAACGCACCCGTCTCGTGCTGAACACCCATGAGGATGGGCGACTCCCCCACCTTGCGTGGCTCGGCACGGCCGCCGACGGGGTCCCGGCCGAGGACGTCGTCGCGCTGGCCGCTCCGAACGAGACCCCGCTGACGTCGTGGGACGCCTGGCTGGTCGAGGGTGCCCCAAGCATCTGCCCGACCCAGGCCGACGGGCACCTCGGACGGCCGGCGCTGCTCGGCTTCCGAGTGGGTCAGCCGGGCGGCGCGACACCCAGCTTCACGGACACGATCGTCGACACCGACGAGCGGGCCGTCGTGGTCCGGGCTCGCGACGTCATGGCCGGGTTGGAGCTCGGCTACGTCGTCGAGGCGCTCCCGGGCGGCTCGTTGCGCATCCGCACCAGCCTGACCAACCTGGGCCGGAGCGACTACGTCCTGGACAGCCTCGACGTGGTGGTGCCGCTCCCTGTCGACGCGCGGGAAGCGCTCGATCTGACCGGCCGATGGGCGAAGGAGAAGCAACCACAGCGCCACCGGATCGCCGACGGACTCTGGGTGCGCGAGCACCGACGCGGCATGCGCGCGCTCGACACCACCCCCGTGCTGGCCGCGGGGAGCGCCGGTTTCGGTTTCCGCGACGGCCGCGTGATCGGCATCCACCTGGCCTGGAGCGGCAACCACCGGTACGCGCTGGAGCGGGTCAGCAGCGGCACCACGCTGCTACGCGCCGGCGAGCTGCTCGCCCCGGGCGAAGTCTGCCTGGTGCCTGGGGACAGCTACGAGACACCCTGGGTCCACGTCGCCGCCAGCACGCAGGGCCTCGACGGCCTGGCGGCCGCGTTCCACGACCATGTGCGGTCCCAGCCGTCCCGGCCTGCGCGACAGCTGGTCACCTACAACGCCTGGGAGGCCGTGTATCTCGATCACGATCCGTCCGTGCTGGGCGACCTCGCCCGCAGCGCCGCTGCGGTGGGTGCGGAGCGTTTCGTGCTCGACGACGGCTGGTTCAAGGGCCGCAACTCACTCCAGCGGGGCGTCGGCGACTGGACTCCGGACCCCGTGGCGTGGCCGGACGGGCTTCGCCCACTCGCCGACCAGGTACACGCGCTCGGCATGGAGTTCGGGCTCTGGTGGGAACCGGAGGCCATCAACCTCGATTCGGACCTCTACCGGGCGCACCCCGAGTGGGCTCTGGTGGCCGCCGGTCGCATACCGCCGGTCGAGCGCGCCACGCTAGTGCTCGATCTGTCACGCGACGACGTCCGTGACCACCTGACGAAATCCTTCGCCGAGATCGTGGCCCAGTGCCCGGTCGACTTCGTCAAATGGGACCTTAACCGCGACCTCGTCGACGCCGCCCTCGACGGCGGCCTCGGGTCGGCGGCGGGGCGGGCACAGACGCTGGGGTTCTACCGTCTCCTCGACGAGCTGATCGACCGGTTCCCGGGCATCTCGTGGGAGAGCTGCGCGTCCGGCGGTGGTCGCAGCGACCTCGCCGTGCTCGAGCGCGTCCAGAGCGTGTGGACCTCCGACAACACCGACCCGGTATCGCGCCAGACGATCCAGCAGTGGAGTGCCCAGCTGGTACCACTCGAATACCTCGCGTCCCACGTCGCGCCGAGCCCGTCCCACCAGACCGGACGCGCCAGCTCCCTCGAACTGCGTGCGGCCACCGCCTTCATGGGCGCCTTCGGCATCCAGCTGAACCTCAACGAGGCCAGCGACGAGGAACGCGCACAGCTGACGGCGTGGACGAGCCTGTACAAGCGGCACCGCAGCCTGCTGCACTCCGGACGGTTGATCCGGCTCGATCTCGGTCCCGGTGTCACCGTGTCTGGCGTCGTGGCCCAGGACGGATCCCAGGCCATCCTGAGTTACGCGCAGCTCGAGGACCTCGCGCACGTCCCGCCGCGACTGCAGGTGCCAGGACTGCTGCCCGAATCCGCCTATGTCGCCACGCGGCTCCTGCCGCCCGGTCTCGCGACCGAGGTCGACTGGGACATCGACGGCTTCGCCGCGACCGGCGCCGGGTTCGCGGCTGTCGGCCTACCGGGACCCGCCCGTCGGCCGCTGAGCGCGGCCCTCGTTCACCTGCGCGAGCGATCCGGCGACACCACCCGAGAGTAGAGGTCCGGCGCCTCGCGACTGACCCCATTGCGGAAACGGACGCTTTGTGGCCTTGTCGGCTTTGCCGGGCGGGTCGAGGCGGCACCATGGGGTACGGGTGGAGTGCGGCGCACGTGGGCCGGGGTGACGAGAGGGAGTGATCTTGGCGATCACCGCATCGCGGCTCGTGCAGGGTGCGACGGAGGCACGACGCCCGACCCGCTGGTGGCTCGGCTGGATCGTCGTGTTCGCCGTCGCGCACCTCGATTTCCGTCCCCTGGCGCTGGCCGAACATCGCGCTCATGGGCAGCTTCTTCAGCTTTCTGGCGCTGGCGCAGGGTTCGTTGTGGCTGGCCGGGTCGAGGGACTGGCTGACCGGCGGCGGCTTCGGCATCGAAGGTGGGGCGACGGCCGCCCTCGTGCTGGCGATCGCGGCCGGCACACGACTGATCGGCACACACCGTTCGAGGCACTGGAGGCGGCATGACCGAGAACGCACCAGCCGAGACAGAGGCACTGCCGGCAGCAGGACGCTGGCTCCCATCGGACTGGGTGCCGGTCGAACGGCGCTGGTTCGGCTTCGACCGCCGCACGCTCCGCCCGACGCTGATCGTGGCGGCGGTGGCGCTGGCGATGAACCTCATCGTCCCGGCGATCGACGACGCGATCCCCACAGACGACCCGATCAGGGCCGGGGACGAGGTGGTCCTGCGCGACGAGGTGAGCTTCGCCCCGGCGGCGGGCTGGAACCTGGACGAGGGCGTCCGCCGTGATGAGGTTCCGAGCGCCGGGAACCCGCCCGCGCGGGCCGTGGTGACCTCCGGCGACACGTCCTTCGAGGTCATCACTGGAACCTTCGACGGCGACGCCCGGCAGCTGCTGGCCCAGATCAAGGACACCACCGACGCCCTGAACGACTCGGCCGGGCTCCACGTGACCGGCGACCCGGTGACCATCACCACCGAGGACGGCGTGCGTGGGCTGCTCTCGCGCTTCAACGGCACCGCGTCGGAGGGTGTTCTCGCGGCCTTCGTGGTCGACGACGTCGGCGTCGAGATCGTCGCGACCAGTCCACCGACCGCCGGCCGTCCCGGCGAACAGGACACCATCCAGCAGGTGGCCGCCATGATCACCAGCCTCACCTTCGGCGACGGGAGCGACTCATGACCGGCATTCCTGTCCCGCCCGGGCCCGTGGCGCCCAGCGGTCCCGACCTCGCCGATCTGGACGCCGCTCGCGTCCGCGCCATCGACGACACGGGCTGGGGCGCGGGCGTCCGCGTGTTCCAGCCCCGCAACCTGGCTCTGTGGCTGTGGGCCGCGCTGGTCGTCTGGGGTGCGGTGCTCCAGGTCCAACGCTGGACGGCCTCCGCCGGCTACTACGCGCCGGCACTCAGCCTGGCGCTGGTGGCCTTCGCCCTGTACGGGGCGGTGTTCTGGTGGTTCACACAGCACATCGACCGCTACGCCGCCCAGCCGGTCACCTTCCGGCTGATGGCCTTCCTGTGGGGAGCGCTCGCCGCCACCTGGGTGTTCTCCGCCCCTGCCAACGACGCGATCCGCAGTCTGCTCGCCAAAGCGTTCGGGACGACGTTCGCCCTCGAGTGGGGCCCGGGCATCGTGGCCCCGATCGACGAGGAATGGTCCAAGGGACTGGGGCTGCTGCTCCTCATCGCCATCGCGCCCCATCTCGTCCGCACCGCGTTCGACGGATTCATTCTCGGCGCCTTCATCGGGCTGGGCTTCCAGATTCTCGAGGACATCGCGTATGTGCTCGACTCCGCTCCCACTCAGTTCGGCGCCAACCAGATCGGCGCCTCGATGCAGACCTTCGTCGTGCGCATGGCCAGTGGCATCGGCTCCCACATCCTGTTCAGCGCCATCTTCTGCACCGGACTGGTCCTAGCCATCGGACGCCCCCAGCAGCCACGCCGCCTCGGCACCGGCATCGGCCTGATCGCGTTGGCGATGGCTCTGCACGGCATCTGGGACGCTCAGGGCCCGCTGCTGCACGCCGCGCTCGGCGACAGCGACCTGCTGCCGTTCGCACAGCTCGCGCTGATGGTCCTGCTGCCGCTGATCGGCATCGCCATCGTCATCCGCGTCTTCCACCTCGCCGTCGCCGGAGAGCGCGAGTTCGTCCGTCCCCTGCTGGCCCCCGAGCTCGCGCGCGGCGTCGTCACCGCAGCTGAGGTCGACGCCGCCGCCGGCGACCGCAAGGCCCGCAAGAAGTACCGGGCCCACGGACGTGGCCTCGGCCACGGACGACGCAACCGGCACGTGCTCGAAGCCGTCTTCGACCTCGCCGACGAACTCGGCCGCGCCCGCGGCGCGGACACCGCACGCGTCCACTTCGCCCGCGCCGAGGTCGCCCGGCTCCGCCGCCGCACCGACGAGCCACACGACGATGGCGGTCCCGACCCACGCCCGTGAAGCTTCCCTCCCGGTGTCCTAGCGGACGTGCGCCCGGGCGACCCAGTGGACGATCGGGTGGGGTGCGGACAGGTCGGCCAGGACGAGGTCGGCGCGGCGGCCCGGGGTGAGCGGTCCGCGGTCGTGCAGCCCGACGGCGGCGGGCAGGGCGACGGTGCCCGCCCGCGCGCGTTGGACGGCGGCCGGCAGCAGCGCCGCCGGGAGGTAGTCCGACGCCAGGACGTCGATCAGCCCGGCCGCGGCCAGCTTTGCCGCCGACACGTTCCGGCGTGCGACCCGCAGCGTACGACGTTGGGCGCGCCGGCCACGATCGCCAGCCCGCTGGCCCTGGCAGTACCTCAGAGGCGCCCGCCACCCATGGCGATCGACATCCGACACCACCCCAGCTCGGCATCGTTGAATCAGCGCACCGCGCTCTTTCTGGAGGCAGCCTGGTGGCTCATCTTCTACCGCCGCGGTGATGCCCACAACCAACGATGCGAGGACCCCGCACCTGCTCGCACAGCGCCTGGCTACCACCAGCCGATCGAGTTCCCTCGTCGACTCTCCATCCAACAGCCGCTCACCTGAACGCCTTCTCGAAACCAGGTATCGATGGAGTCCGCCCTGCCAACAGCCCGCGGAGTCTCAGGCGTTCTCGACCGGACTGGGTCCATGAAGTGGTGAGGTGCCGAGGAGCGAGCCACGGTGCCGCCACAGGCCCGCGGCCGTGGCCTCAGGCCCGGACGAGCACATCGTTGCACTGAGTCGGCTGCCGGCGCTCGGCGGTACGTGGAGGCGCCGCGATGGAGAGCGCCTCAGTCGCTGGAGCCCCGCGTCGCGGGACCAGGCGCATGTGCGCGGCCACGGGCATAGGCGCGTCGGTTCGACCAGCTCAGGCCGTACACATCGACGTTCTGATCGCGCGGCTCCGTGTACAAAGAGTCCTCGGCTGGAGCGAAGCTGGCAAACAACTGCTGATCGAATCCGTCGAGCCTGCGGACTGGGTGGCGCGAGACGGATGCCATGATGTTCACACATCGCGCTGCGAGGTCCTCGGTGGTGAAGTCACCGCCAAGCCCGGCTCTGATAGCGATGTGAGACGTGTCCGAATCACCGAACTGCGCGAGAAAGGCGAGCTCCGCGCCGACTGGCTGGTTCGGGTCGGCGGAATCCCCGTTGCGGAGGTGTGTCAGAACGGCATCCTGCGCATCTGTGGCGAGCCGAGCACCCAGCCAACGGATCGGCTGAGGAGCATCTGTTCCTGTCGGTATCGACTGCCAGATGACGTGGTACCGCAGAAACGGCTCGGGGCAACACCGTAGTGCCGCGAGGAGATCGTCCGCCGGCGCACTACAAATACGGCGCAACATATTCCCAGCCCAGGCTAAGGCACGTTCCTGCCGACGCAGTAGCGAGTTGTGGCCACCTTCCAGGACCGGCAGCAGTCCCATGACGACGCCCAGCAGTTCGACAGAGGGTTCGATCGACGATCCGTCGCTATGCTCGTGCTCGGTGAAAGCACGCGCCTTCTTCAACGCGAGGTCACGACGACGATCCGATCCCTGGGTGAGCAAGGCGACGAGGTTCGCTGGGACTCCCAGCGACGCCTGATCCACCGCGTCGTGCATCGTCTGGTCTGCGATGTCGTCCTTCGGAATTTGATGCACGACGTACCGTGAGAAGTAGTCAGAGTTCGCTGCTCCGAGCCGCGACCGCGCTGCAGCTGAGTAGCGGCCGAGCCGCGGGAAGACCACCTCTAGCACTGACCGCGCATCTCGGCGTTGATCGTCGTCGTTGATGGCGCAGAAGAGCCTGTCCCATTTTGGCTCGTCGTCAGGTTTCTGCGACGTCGAGCCCCACACCGAGGGAGCTTCGGTCAACTCCCGCCGCCAGCGCGGCAATTCCAAGTACAGGTCGGGGAATTGCAGCCGCACAAGGGTCAGGCAGAAGAGGTCGACGACGTCGATCTCGCCTGGCTGATGCATGGACAGTGCCAGCTCGAACTGAGCCAGCAGACGCTCCAACGATCGCGGGGTCGTGAGCTGGGTTTCGTAGACGTCCTGCAGGCGCCCAAGCCGGCCATCGTTCTCGGCCAGACGCGCGCCGGCTGCTGCGAGAATGTCAGTGAGTCCCTCGTCCAGTCGGTCCAGAATTGCCTCCGGGAGCAGCGGCGGCACAGCCATCGGGTACTGCACGATCTTCTCCATGAAGAGTCGGGCGCGCTCTTGAGCCTCGGCTCCGACGTTCGCGTCCTGCAAGTTCGCGAACAAGGTCGCCTCGTCGTACGCCAGTAGGTAGGTCACTCCAGGGAACCGCCCAAGCAGCCGGATCACCTTGAGCAACGCGACCAACTCGTCGCGATGCAACCGGTCGATATCGTCGACGATCACCAAAATGGGGGTATTCAGCCGTCGAAATTGGTTCGAAGCCTCGGCGAACGCTTCCGTCCAAGGCTGCCGGGCATCAAGGGTCGCGCTGGTCATCTGGAGGTACTCCGCCACGGCCGACCCTGCAACAGGGATGATCTTGGTTGCGGGTGCCACCGCTCGCGCACACGATGCCAGCAATCCCTTGGCCTTCTCGGAAGGGTCCGGCGGCAGAGCCGCCCCCAGAGTCGCGTAGAACTCTTCGAACAGCCCACCGGGGTCCGATGTCGCCCAGGGCGCGAAGCGAGCGATCTTCCAGCCCGGCGATACGGAGCCGAGGTGCTCGCAAGTCATCTCGATGAGAGAGGTCTTACCGCTCCCCCAGGGACCCGTCAATGCACACACGACGCTGGATTCCCACGAGTGGGTCTCGTCGATGAGCAGGGCCAGCCTCTCCGCGGTGTGGCGGCGGTCGAGGGTGTCGTCTTCGATGCGCCTGATCGGATCGTCATGCCACGTCTGCATGCCCTGAATGCTCCGCTCCAAACCTCCGAGCCGATGGCACGACGCGCCGATTTCTCACCTGTTCGCGGCGCCAGATCCCCGGAAGGTACTGCCGCGCCACGGTGGCGAAACTCCGGCTGCGGATCCGGTCGAATCACCATGTCGACTTCCTCACGTGCGACCAGCCTGGCGTGGTGAACGCCGTCGGCGGCGAGTACCTCGTCGAGGACCGCCGCCGACGGTTCGATCGCATCGGCTAATCGTCGATGGCCGTCGCGAACACGCGCATCCGCTTGTCGGTCGGCAACATCACGACGGCAAGCTCCTTCGTCGGGTCAAGAGAGCGAGGTCCTCCGTAGATCCACCGGCGTAGACGACGGTTCCGACGCCGTCGCCGGACGCAAGCCGGGATCCGAGGAACGCCAACCAGCCGACTCGGCCCTCAACTCTGATCGCCGCCTGTCCAGTGACGATGTCGGCTGCCTCGGCAGGTCGGAGTTCGCCGTCGAGGTTGCCACCGGACGGGTCGCCGTCAGAGGTGAGGCCGTTGCTGTTGTACGCCTCGGCCAAGGAGTCGTGGGCAGCGGCGCCCGCCACTGTTGCCGTATGTGCCACTTCGCCCACGTCGCGGCCGCTGCGGTAACGCACCGTCGCCGTCAACGGATAGACGGTGTCCAGCACTTCCACCTCGGCGATGTTCAACGGGGTCGTCTTCACGGTCTGCAGCCGCACATAGCGTCCCCTTCCTTGCACCGATACGCTCGTCGGCCGACCTGCAGCCTCCTCGAGGACGATTGTGCGCACGTCGGCGTCAGCGACGGTCTCCTCAACCGTCGTCGTGGTGAACGGCTCGTCGGAAATGAACAGATAGAGGCCGGCCACGCGGTCCTGGCAGCAGTCGGCCCGGTTCCACACCCGGATCTCGCCGATGTCGCTGACCTTGCCCAGGTCGACCTGCCACCACGGCTCCCGAGACCCGTCCTCGGCGGTATGCGAGAAGTTGCTCGGATCCCCGTCCACGGCATTGCTGGCCGGGAACCTGCCGCCCCGGAATTCCGACGATTGTGTGGCCACCTGGCCGAGCGCAAGGTTGGTCGACGGTTTCACGTCGTCACCCGGGGTGATCGTCCACGCGGCAGTCAGCTCCTCGTGCGGCCGAGCAGCCGCCGGCAGCGGCTCGGTGGCCTCGGCCTTCCATCCGTCCGGGAGATCGATCGAGGCTTCGAGCCCGGTCAGCGGCCGGTTGCGCATGTTCGTCAGATCGATCTCGGCGCGCAACGGGACACCGGGAGTAGCCAGTGACGGCGACACCTCCAGCTGAACCTGCGCAGTGCCGAGAACGGCCTCGGCGACCCGCTGAGCAGCGGCTGCGGAGTCGCCCCTCGGCTCGATGGGCAGCGCTGTCGTCTCGCGCGCCCAGTCCTGCCCGCGCTGGCAGTAGTCGACGACTGGCGGCGCCTGGCCGGTACGCAGCTGCTCGGCCAGCCCCGCGAAGTACGCCTGCCACCGCGGCTTGTAGTAGTCCGAGAGTAGACCTGCCCAGTCACGGTTGGCGTAGTCGTTGTTGATCGGTCCACCGCTCCAGCACGATCCCCAGATCGACACGAGTGAACGAGCGTCGTACTCGAGCCGGTCGGCCTCGTCCTTGTCCGCACCCCAGCGACGGGCCTCGGCCAGCCAGGGCCCGAGCATGAACGCCTCATGCGTGGCCAACAGCTCGTCAGCCAAGTCCATCATGTCCAACCAGCGTCCTGTGAGCGCCTCGAACTCGTCGATGTCGTGACCTTCGAATGCCGTCTTGATCTGCGGCAGCAGCACTCTGGATTGGTTGACGACCACCTGTCGAGCCACATCGACCAGATCGTGGCGGAAAGTCTCGACCTTGCCCAGCCGGCGTTCGGCGCGAAGCAGGGACACCAGCGCCGGCTCCAACTCGTCCGGCCGGTACGGCAGGCTGCCGGGAGCGTTCTGCGACGCCTTGGTCGCGGTCAGGCTGGGCTCGGCATTGAACAGCGAGTCGGCACCGCCGGGGTGCCCGGCGCCTGAGTCGTAGGCTGCGGCATAGATGGTCCGCCAGGCATCGATGGCGTCATCGTCGGCCACACCATAACGGGCGGTGACGAACCGGTTCAGCCACTGGTCGAGATCGATCGGCTCGGACTCCCAGATGGCGCTGGTCATCAGCTCCCACACCACCGGATTCGTGTCGACGCCTTCGCTCATGATCGTGGTGCCCACGAGGCTGCCGGTCCCCTGACGCTCGAGCAGTGTCGGGACGTTCGATGCGATGCTCGGCAGGTTTCCGTAGAGACCGGTCCGGCCGCCGAAGTTGGGAAGGATGCCCCAGACCCACGGCGCGCCCCAGAATGCCTGGCTGCCCGACCACCGCCCCCCGGTGAGGTCCTGGACCAGCACGTGCTCCGGCGCGATCCCCTCGATGACGTCGCGGCGCGGGTTACCACCCCACGCCTGGATCACCCAGACGTAGTCCTCGTCGTGCTGTTCGAGAGCGGCGACGATGCCCTGGGCAGCCTCAGTGAGGTCGACACCGCCCGACTGGCCGCCCTCGTGCAGCAGGTCGATCGCCTGATCGGGCACCGAGCCGAACCGGTCACGCTGACTCGCGTAGAACACCGCGGCGACATCCTGGTAGAGCTCGGTCGTC
The DNA here is from genome assembly GCF_900106035.1 of Jiangella alba. Lineage (GTDB taxonomy): Bacteria > Actinomycetota > Actinomycetes > Jiangellales > Jiangellaceae > Jiangella > Jiangella alba. Next base: position 1,074,733 of record NZ_FNUC01000003.1, on the reverse strand, counting down.
GTGTCCAGCCATTCCGGGCGCATGAAGCCGTACCACTCGCCCTGCGGTACCACTCGGGCGCCGGGATTGCGCTCGGCGAACCCGTCCGGGACGCTGCCGGAGAAGCCGGGCAGCACTGGGGTGATCCCCAATTCGCGCATCCGGTCGACAATTCTCCGCCCCAGCTCGGCCCTCTGCTCGATCAGCCCTTCGGACATGCCGCCGGCGAAGCTGTGCATGTTGCTCATGAACTGCCAAGGCTGGTGCGCCGGCGGTGAGATCCAGGCTCGCGCCTCCTCGGCGCTGTAGCCGAATCGCTGCCACGTGTCGTACCAAACCGCTTCCTGACCGATCGTCACCAGCGCGTGGTTGACGCCACTCAGCGCCAGCAGATCGATCTCACGTTCCCATTCTTCCCAATCCCAGAACGGGTACGTGTAACCAGCGACAGTGAAGTTGTAGGCGTCACGGATCTGGTAAGCCGTGCTCTTGCGGATCGGCTCTGCTGGCGCAGGCAACCGGACCGGGATGTTGTCGCCCATCCGGCTGATCTGGCCATGCGCGATGTTCTCGAGGTAGTAGTCGAACGCACTGAGGATCGCGACGTTGTCGGAGCCGGCCAGGACGATCCGGTTGTTCCTTGCCTCGATGGTGAATGAGCCGCCTTCGTCCGTCGGTGGTTCGAGTTCGAGGACGAATCGGTGCGCGATCCGCGGGGCCAACCTGTCCAGTGCCGCCCGAGCTGCCTCCGTTCCCCTCCCGTCGTCCGGCCCAGTATCCGGTTCGGCAGAGATCTGGGTGTCCGTACGTGCCGCTTGCCCGCTGGCCGTCGAGTGCGCCGGGGCCACGACGGTCGCCAACAGCAGCGTGCCGACGGACACGAACACCTTGAGTCGCCTATGCGCCACACTTCCTCCTCAAACATCGGATAAATATGGTCCACCCGCCGCCAAGGGCCGCTGATCCAGGTGGTTTTGGCTCCGAAAGATAGGATGTCATCGCGCATTGAGGCAAGGGTGGCACGGACGAGTCACCGCTTGGCAGACCGCCTCCACGCCAACCGCCACCGCCTCGCCCCTCCATGTGGCGGGTGTCATCGACCACCTCGGGCAGGGAGCCGACGAGTTCGGGAGGGCGGCGCCCATCGGGTAGACGGCGCCGACGCGACTCCACTTCGGTCACGGTGCATCTCGGTCCGGGGCCGATGCCGCCGGCAGGATGGACCACGACTTGCGCCGCGGCGTCAGCCCGAAGGGAAGCCGTTCGGGCCGGCCGCGCCCTCTGGGACCGTCAACGTGGTCTTGGCCGACGATGGCGCTATCGCCGCACTTCCAGAAGCCAGCGATCACGGCGAACTGGTCGTGAACCGGAACGCCGGCGACCTCGTACCAACGGACCCAGCCTCGCCAGTCTCGACAGCTCCGCCGCGGTGTAGCCCGGCCTCGTGGAGCGGCTCTGGACCAGCATGGTTTCGCGGTGCTTGCCACCGTTCGCCCTCGTTGTGGGCCTCCGCGGCACTCCTCGACGCCCGGTTCGCCTGCCTCACCGAGGTGCCCTCGCCCACCTCAGCATCACCACACGCTAGAACCACGCCATCGATGGTTCGAGGACTAGCGCCTCGGCCGGCGGGAGGCCGGACCAAGATCGACCTGGATCAGGTTCCGATCCCGCAGCGTGTAGAACCGTCCACGCTCGTCGAGCCCGACTCGCGGCCATCCGTACCAGCCCCCATCGAGCTCGTCGACCATGACAGTGGGGGCGAAAGTCGCCGGATCGAATCGGAAGAGCGAGGTGTCGGACACCCCATAGACGGCGTCGCGATTGGTGATCAGGGTGGCCTCTCCTGGCGAGATGCCGGAGACATCTGCACGGTGAACGATCGCACGACTGGGAATGTCGATCACGAAGAATCCGCCACCGCGCGAAATCCCGTACAGGTGCCGACCCCGTACCGCGAGCTCACCGATGCCATTCGGTTGGCCTGTCTCCATTCGCCATAGCTCCACGCCGGCGACGGGATCGAACGCCACAACGGTCGCCTGGGGGGAATCTGACTGGGTGTTCTCGCCGCCGAGGTAGGCGATGCCCTCATGGCAGATGACCGCTCGAGTCCGCTCCGCCATGGAGATGGGATTCTCGAAGACGTCGATCAGCTCGGTGTCGCGATGGTAGACGCAGAGTGACCCGCCGCCGAGCTGGTCGGATTGCACACCGATCAATATGAGGTCGTTCTGTGTGTCGACGGCGATCCGCAGGGAGCGGTTCTGCAACACCGGCAGGGCAGCGACGAGCCACGGCGGCTCGTCGGTCCGCGAATCGTAGCCCCAGAGGCCGCCGCCGCCGTACTGGGCGAGCCAGACGATGCCGTCGTAGAAGATGGCGCTCTTGGTCTCGCCGGGTGTGTCGAAGTTGACGACCTCCCCGGTACTCAGGTCGTGGCGCGTGAGCATCCCGCCGGAGCAGGCGTAGGCATAGCCCCCGCCGGCGGCGATTCCCATGACCAGCTGCGGGCTCGGCCTCACCCCCGTGTCGACGAACCGGAACTCATCGACCGTCCGCGCCGCAAGGTCGATGATGTACGCCTGACCCGTCCTGCCGACACCCACGAGCTTGTCGCCCCACGCCGAGTAGCTGAGTGAGCCGCCGCCGGAGCGCACTGGGAACCCCGCCAGTCGACCGGTGACGAGATCGTACGAACCGCCGCGAAAGTACACGCTGTCGCCCACGCGGCAGAATTCCCGAGTCTCGATGCCGGGGAACGACAGCATCTCGTACGACGACGGGTTGGCCGCGTCGATCAGGACCAGCGGGCTCGGGGCGGCGAATGCGGTGACGCCGACGAAGAGCTTGCCGTCGATGACGTTGAGGTCCCGCACGCCCGAGCCGACCTCGAGCACCTCCGGCGGCGTGATGTCCGTGGTCTGCCCGGTTACCCGGTCGATGGCGAACAGCCGAGCCTGCGCCCTGTTGCCCTCCAGGTTGACAACACCGCCGCAGAAGATCGTCGTGCCGCTCGAGGCGACGGCCTCGAGCCGGGCGATGTTCGCCGGCATCGACCCGATCTTCGTCGTCTGCCGGGTCACCGGATCCCACTGGTAAGCCGTTCTGGGTGTCCATCGGCCAGCGAAGTAGACCACGCCGTCCGGGGCGACCGAGATCCCCTGGATGTTCTCCTGGGTGAGCGAGATGTCTTCGGCACGCTTCTCGGGATCGGTCACGTCGATGCGATAGAGGTTGCCCGTTGTGACACCGCCCTGGTGGTCGCCACCGGCGTATACGTATCGGCCGGTCGGGTCGACAGCGATGTCTCCGATCGCGTTCATGTATCCCAGGTGGATCTCCGAGACAGCGGTCTTGGTCGCGAGGTCGACACCGAACACCCTGGTCGGCTCCAGATTGCGGGAACCGACGTAGAGCACGCCGTCGGCAGCGACCACGCCGCGGGTGTGGTAAAGGGCCGTGGCCGCGGGACCCAGGTCAGTGACGGTCAGCCCCCGCCTGAGGGTGGATGGTGACGGTGCAGCAGCGGCACCCGGTGCGTCGAGACCGATGGCGGCGAGACCGGCGATGCCGGCCATCTGAAGGGCCTGGCGGCGAGTGCAGCCGGCGGGGGCGAAAGGGGAAGGTCTCATCTGCGCGCTCTCTTCGTCGAGACGGTCGGAGACAGGGGCATGCTATGACCGAGGGTGATATTTAGTCAATGACCGAACTTGAATAAATCCTGGTCAGCGAGGCGTCGAGCCCGTGGCGTGACTAGGAGGCCGCTCACGACGCCGGTTGTCGCACCGGCGATCATGCGAAACGGCGAGCGGTGCGCCCAGCAGCCACTGCGGGCATGAGGGCGATTATGAACAGCGGACGTTCACGCAAGCCGAGTGTCGCCGCGGACCACGAGCCCCTGCGCATGGGCCAGAACGGGGCTCGCCCACTGTGAGGCGCTACGACGGTTTCATCCTGCTCAGCCGAGTGCGTCGACTCGATCGAGCACCCGGCCCACATCGTCGTCCATCGGTCCCACCGAACCCTGCAATTCTGCGACCTCTTCACGGGCAGATGCGTGGGCATCACGGCCCCGCCGGTGCGGCTCACGGCGGCCACCTGCAGATTGAACGGCCGACCGATCGCACAGGCCGCTCGAGCACTTCTACGGTGCATCTCGCGACCGTGTCGAGGGCGCCTCCCGCGCGTCCGGCCCAACACGGGACGCGTCGCGCCTCGGCAATCGGGCCAGCAGCCTCGGCTCGTGGAGCACGCCGACGAGCCCGGCGCGGTACCCGGTCGCGGGTGAGCGATGCGACGTTCTCCGACATGATGAGCAGACTCGGACGTCACCCCGGTTTGGTCGGTGACCAAACACTAGAATGGACGTTGCCCACGCCAACGCCGCGCGAGGTGGACTCGAAGAATGGGGTCTCGATGTCGACATGCGCAATCAGGGGCAGGCTATGAAGCTCCGCGCCGGCAGCAAGGCCCTGATTCGCGAGATCAATGTGGCGCTGGTGCTCGACGTCGTACGCGCACAGGAACCCGTCGCGCGCGCGGTGATTGCCGCCGCTACCGGACTCAGCCCGGCCACAGTGACCGGCATCACCCACCAACTCCTGCAATCAGGTCTGCTCACGGAGACCACCGAGGCCGACGTCAGGCGGGGGACGGGCGGACGCCCGGCGCGTCTGCTCCGCCTCGGCCGCAACGCCGTGTTCGCCGCCGGGGTTCGACTCGCGGCATCCGAAGCGGTAGTCGTGCTGGTCGACCTCGGTGGCGATGTTGTGGACACGCACCGCGAGACTCTCGATTCGACGGATCCGGCGAGGGCGACCGCCGCCATCGCGCGCGGCGTCGTGAAAGTCGCGGCGAGCCGACCCATGGCCGAACTCCTCGGGGTTGGCGTGGCGGTTACGGGAATCGTCGATCATTCCGGCGTCGTGCGCCACAGCGGGTCGCTCGGTTGGGAGGACGTGCCGCTTCGCCAGCTTCTGCGCGCCGGCCTCGACGCGCCCGTGGTGATCAGCAGCTACGTCGACTCGCTCGCTTCCGGCGAGCTGTTGTTCGACGCCCGACTCGAGGCGCGCGACGTCATCGTGTTCAGCGTCGGCGCAAGCCTGGGCGCATCCGTAGTCGTCCAAGGCCGTATTCACCGCGGCTTCGATGGCGCCGCCGGCGGGTTCGCGCACTGGCGCGCCAGTTCCGCCTCGGGCGACCGACGACCCTGCCACTGCGGTGCCGTGGACTGTATCGAGACCTGGTCGAGCGGTTGGGGGATCGAGCGCGAGTTCGAACGCCTTGGCATGACGGCAGCGACTGCGCCTGCCGAGGTGCGCCATGACGTATACGCTGCCGCAGCCGATCGGCTAGGGGTCGCCATGGCGAACGCCTGCAAGATGTTCGGACCGGAACGCGTGCTCGTCACGTTCACGTCCGAGGCCGACCGTGAGATGCTCGCCGAACACACTGAGCGGGTGTTCGCCGAAGAGTTCGCCCACGAGATTGCCCCTGCGCCCGCTTTCGACCTCACGAGCGCCGAGGACGCGGCCATCGGCCGGGGCGTCGCCTGTGTGGTGCTCGGCCAGATGTTCCGCGCCGATTTGTCACTCGACAGCGCGTTCGAGCCGCGGCAGGCAGCACGCTGAGTCGCTCGAACCCGCTGAGCGACCCGGTGCGAGCAGTCAGCCTGCGGGGAGCGACGGAGGAGGCCCGACCGAGCCACCGGGAACCAGCCGACCGCGAAGCACGACGATGCGCGGCGTGTGCGGACCAGCGTCGTTGACCTCGACACCGATGAGCCTCGCAGCCTCGTCGGCGATCTGCCGACTCGGCTGCTCGAAGACGTGCAACGTCGGAGTGGTGACGCTTGCAATTTGGGGCGCGTCGAAGGCGATGAGGGAGAAGTCGTCGGGCATGCGCAGACCGAGGAAATTCGCCTGCTGCACGGCGCCTACGGTGAGGAGGTCGTTCACGCAGATCACCGCGGTCGGGCGGGTGTGCTCGGCTTCCTGCAGGAGTTCGGCACATGCGGCCCGCCCGAACTCGACCGAGATCGGCCCCACACGGATCAGCCGGCCCTCCGGTTCGATCCCCCGTGTCCTCAGCGCCTCCTGGAACCCCAGCTTGCGTTCGCGCATGGTCCAGAACTCCGTCAGGCCACAGATGAGCGCGATACGGGAGTGTCCGGCGGCGACGAGTGCATCGACGGCAGTCTGCACCGCATGACGATTGTCGAGGACGACCGCGCTCGCTTGGATTCCGTCAATCGGCCGGTCGACGAGTACGACGGGCACACCTCGCGCTGCCGCCGCGATCAGTTCGGGCTCGTCCGCAGGCTCCGGCACGGCGATGATGCCGTCGACCACGCGCTCCAGCAGGAACTCCACGCCCGATGGCCGGGCTGACGTCGTACTGACGACGATGCCGAAGCCGGACTCCCCGAGGGTTGCCTCCGCACCTTGGATGATCGACAGGTGGAAGGTGGCGTCGAGACCCGGCAACAGGACGCCGATCGTCGACGTTCGACCGGAGCGCAGCGCTCGCGCCTGGAGGTTGATGCGGTAGCCGATCTCGTTCGCGGCGGCCTCGATCGCTTGGCGATTGCGTGCCAGAACGTTGCCACCGGCGTAGTACTTCGAGATCGTCGACAACGACAGCCCGGTGATGCGTTGCAGATCGAGGTAGGTCGGAGAGTTTGTCATCGGCGTGCCGTCGGTAGGCCTTCGGTTCGTAGGGATGGTTCGGGTCTCAGTTCAATGGTTACACGAAACGATACGCGAACCTCGTGCGGCATGCACGGCGAGCGGTCGCCAGTCGAGGGTTCGTGATGGGTGACGTCCGGCAGAGTGGTTGTACGGGCCCGGGTGAGGGGCGTCGCCGCCGAAGGCGACGGCGACCAGGTGCTCCCGCGTGCGCTTGCACGATTCCCGGCCGGACCACCACCGATGCCGCGGGGTCTGTCTCGGCCAGGACCTCCTGGTGAGGAGCATCTGACCTAGACCAGCCACGCACGCTCCTCGGCGGCCTGATGTGCGGATCTCAACCTGAGACGCCATCGGCATCTGCTTCTGCCGCCGCGCTAGCGCGCGGCCGCTACATACCGTCCCTGCCGGCGGACAGGGGGCAGGATCGTGAGATTCGCCAGATGCTTGCGCTGCTCCAGAGGTGGGCGTAACGTTTCGCTCTCCCTTCGTAGAGGAAAGGAAACCATGCACGAACAGACTCTGCCCGACCTCTCCTGGGTGCCGCCGCGAGTGGCCATCACCGACACCGCCGACGAACTCGCAAGGATCGACGAGGTCATCCGCCGCGGACCGTTCGACGACACGTGGGAGTCGCTTCGGGGCTTCGAGCCGCCCGAGTGGTTCACCCAGGCCAAGTTCGGCATCTTCGTACACTGGGGCGCCTACGCCGTCCCGGCGCACCGCACCGAGTGGTACGCGCGGCTCATGTACCGCGAGGGCAGCGCCGAGCACGCTCATCACCGCGAGACCTGGGGTGAGCTGACGGAGTTCGGCTACAAGGATTTCCTCCCGAAGCTCGACTTCGCGAACTTCGACGCCGACGCGATGGTCGCAACGTTCCGCCGAGCGGGTGCCCGGTTCGTGGTACCGGTCGCCGAGCATCACGACGGCTTCACCATGTACGACGAGCCGCGCACCCGGTGGAAGGCGCCACTCATCGGCCCGAAGCGCGACCCGTTCGGTGAGCTCGCCGATGCCTGCCGCAACCAGTCGCTGGTCGTCGGAGCGTCGTCACATCGCGCCGAGAACTGGTTCTTCTACAACAGCGGCCGAGGCACCGCCTCCGACTTGCAGGACCCACGCTGGTCGGATCTGTACGGCCCAGCCGCACGCCAAGAGGTGCATCCCGATCCTGAGTTCCTCGAAGACTGGCTCATCCGCACCACCCACATCATCGACCAGTACCGGCCGCAGCTGCTCTGGTTCGACTGGTGGATCGAATCGCCGGGGTTCGAGCCCTACCTGCGTAAGATCGCGGCCTACTACTACAACCGGGCCGCCGAGTGGGGCCGTGGTGTCGTCCTGCACTACAAGTACGACGCGTTCCCAGCGGGCACGGCGGTTTTCGACGTCGAGCGGGGCGGCTCGTCAGGAATCCGCAGCCGGCCATGGCAGAACGACACCTCGGTGTCGCGGAACGCGTGGGGCTACATCGACGGCCACGACTACAAGCAGCCTCGTGAGCTGCTGAGCGATCTCGTCGACGTGGTCTCCAAGAACGGATGCCTCCTGCTGAACGTCGGCCCGAAGGCTGACGGCACGCTGCCCGAAGAAGAGGTGCGATTGCTCGAACAGGTCGGCGCCTGGCTCGCAAGGAACGGCGAGGGCATCTACGGCACATCGCCGTGGACCGTCTACGGCGAAGGCCCCGGTTCCTCCCTCAGCGGATCGTTCACCGACGGCACCCCCTTCGAGCTCGGTACCGAGGACCTGCGCTTCACCTACCGCACGAACACCGATGTCGACTACCTGTACGTGCTTTCGGTGCAAGCGGCCGGTCACGACGTCGCGGTGCGGACCCTGAGCGCCGACACCAAGTTGCTCGAAGACCACATCGAGACAGTGCAGCTCCTCGGCACGATGGAGCACCTCGAGCACACGCGCGACCGCGACGCGCTTCGCGTGCGCCTGCCGCAGCACGTCGACCCTGGCGACGGCTTCGGCCTGCGCATCACCCTGACCAAGCCGCCTCGCCCTCAGCGCCGCGACTATCTGCACAACGCCACCACCCCCTGAATCGGTGCGCCCGCAACACCGAGCCCCGCACAACGAAAGGAGTGTTCGTTGAGGAACTCAAAGGTCCTTGCCGCGGCCATTGCCGGAGCATCCGTGCTGGCCGTGAACGCTTGTGGCAGCGGAGACGCCAGCACTGGCGACTCCGACGAATCCCTTACCTGGTCGATGTGGATCGGCTCGACGCAAGACCAACAGGCATGGCAGGGGGTCGCTGATCGCGTCACCGCGGAGAAGCCTGGGGTCACGATCAATCTGCAGGGCGCCCCGTGGAGCGACTACTGGACCAAGCTCGGCACGCAGCTCAGCTCCTCGAACGCGCCGTGCATCGTGTCGGTCCAGGGGCCGCGCCTCCCCCAGTTCGCCTCCGAGCTGCTCCCGCTCGATGAGCTCATCGAGGAATCCGACTTCGACACCAGTGGATTCGCGGACGTCGCGCTCGCCAGCATGAAGTACGACGGCGAGATCTACGCCCTTCCCTACGACACGGGCCCTGCAGTGCTCTTCACGAACGCTGACGCGTTCGCAGCGGCCGGAGTGACGCCTGAGCCGGGGTGGAGCGTCGACGACTTCGAGTCGGCCGCTGAGAAGTTGGGGCCGAGCATGCCGATCTGGGCGGCTGCCGTCGGCGACGGATTGATGAGCATTTCGTTGGCCGCAGACGGCGCAGAGGTGCTCACGTCAGACGGCACGATCGACCCGCAGGCCGACGGGTTCAGCGACACGCTCTCGTGGCTCGCCGGGTTGCATGAGAAGGGCTACTCGTCGAGCGCGCAGGCCAACGACAACTCGCGCGATGTGTTCCTCACGGGCAAGGCGGCGACGTTCATGGGCGGCCCGTGGGATGCATTGGACATCACCTCGAAGGCCGATTTCACGGTCGGCATGGTCACGCTGCCCGAAGGTGACAACGCGGCGCCGGTGTTCGCGACTGGTTCCGGATTCGGTATCTCGCAGAAGTGCGCCTCCCCCGAGGCCGCATTCGACGCGATCACTGTCATGACCGGTGAGGAGGCGTTGCGGTCACTCGCTGAAGATGGGCGCGCTTACCCCAGCCGAACGGCAGTGCAGTCCGCGTGGTACGAGGCGGCGGAGTCGACGCAGGGTGCAAAGGAGGCGCTCGACTATGCGCTCGGGCACAGCCAGCCTCAGCCCGGCTCGCCCCACACCGAGAAGTTCTCGATGCTCCTTGATCAGTACATGCCGACGGTCATCAACGGCGATGCGAGTGTCGACCAAGCGATCGAAGAGATCAGCCGTCAGCTCGGCGATTGACTCGACGGGCGCGGTGCGCCGTCGCGCGGCGCTCCGCGCCACGTCCGGAGGAGAAACGCAATGAAAACGCACACCGCAGTGCGGCCGGTTGCCTCGCCTCCGGGGTCACGGCCGGCACGGCCTCGACGCTCCTGGTGGGGCCCGCTCTTCGCGCTGCCACACTCGTCCGGCCTTGTCGTCTTCGTCGTCATCCCCGCCGGGATGGCGCTGGTGATGAGCCTGTACAGCTGGCCACTGCTCGGCGAGATCTCGTTCCTCGGCATCGACAACTACACCCGCATCCTGTCCGACCCGATCTTCAGGGTTGCTGTCGTCAACACGGTTGTCTACGTGCTCGGCTTCACGGTGCTCAACGTTCTTGTCGCGCTCGGGCTCGCAGCATGGCTCAGTCCACGGATACGCGGGCGTCATGTGTTCCGGGTGATCTTCTTCATTCCCGCGGTCACGCCGATCGTGGCCAACGTCGTGGTCTGGCGACTCATCTATCAACCAGGCGGATTACTCGATCAGGCCGCGGCTCCCGTCATGGGGGATGAGTCTCTCGACGTTCTGAACCAGTCCGAGCTGGCGATGCTCGCGATCATCGTGATGAGCGTGTGGCAGGGTTTCGGCTACAACATGCTCGTGTTCTCGGCCGCGCTCGACGCGGTGCCCGAGAGTCTCATCGAGGCGGCACGCATCGACGGCGCCTCGGCGTGGCAGACCTTCTGGCGCGTGCGCTTCCCCATGATCGGGCCGGCGGTCTTCTTCGGGGTGACGATGACCCTGATCAGCTCGTTCCAGGTGTTCATCCAGCCGTTCATCCTGACGAGAGGCGGGCCAGGATCTTCGACGATGACGCTGGTGCTCTACCTCTACCAGAGCGGCTTCGGGAACCAGAATCTTGGACTCGCCGCGGCCGCCGGCACGATCATCCTCGTCATCATCCTGCTGGTCACGGCCGCACAGTTCGCTGGTGAGAAGAAGTGGGTCAACTATGACTGACGATGCCATGCGCCCGGGCGACGACGGACCGGCCGTCGGCGCCGTCGCCGTCGCGTCGCCGCAAGACGTAGCGGGCGTCGCCGGGCCAGCGGCGGCGGACCGCCGCGTGAGCACACGCACGCCAGGCTGGCGCTCGATCGTCGAATACGTCCTCCTGGTCACGGTGGCGGCGATCTTTCTCGTACCGCTCGTCTACATGGTGACGACGTCACTGAAGCCACCGGACGAGGTCTTCTCGACGCCGCCGTCGCTGTTCGGGTCTGAGCTGCGCTGGCAGAACTATGTCGAGACGTTCGAGTACGCACCGTTCGGCCGGTACCTGATGAACAGCCTGCTCGTAGCCGTGCTCGGCACCGTGCTGAATGTCACGGTCGCGGTGCTCTCGGGTTACGCCTTCGCGAGACTGCTCTGGCGTGGGCGAACGGCTACCTTCGGCGTGTTCCTCATGACGATGATGCTGCCGCAGGAAGTCATCGTCGTGCCGCTCTTCGTCATCATGCAGAGGCTCGGCTGGGTGAACAGCTACCAGGCGCTCATCGTGCCGCTCGGGTTCGCCGCGTTCGGCGCGTTCCTGCTGCGGCAGTTCTACCTGACCGTACCGCGCGAGCTCGACGAAGCGGCCAGGGTCGACGGTGCCAGCGTGCCTCGCGTGTTCGCCTCGATCGTGCTGCCACTCGCACGCCCGACGGTCGCGGTGCTCGCCGTCTTCACGTTCATCGGCTACTGGAACGCGTTCATGTGGCCACTCATCATCGTGAACGACGTCGGCGCCTACGGCACGGTGCCGCTTGGGCTGCAGTCGTTCCTCGGCCAGCAGGGCAGTCAGTGGCATCTCGTCATGGCGGCCTCCACGGTTTCGATGCTGCCGATGATCGCCCTCGTCATCGCCCTGCAGAAGCACCTGGTGAGTGGGGTGATGGCGAGTGGTTTCGGCGGGCGTTGATGCTTGGTGTCGCCGAGTCCCCCGCAGCGACACGTCCGGCCGTGAGCAAACGCGCCCGGTGACCTGTCGGTCCACGCCACGAGGCCCAGGTGCTGCTCGGTGGCGCAGCAGCTGCCCGATGGATCGGGGCAGGCCACGGACAGCACCTCACTCCTCGGTACCTCCGAGGTTGATCTTTCAGTAGTCGACCGCGCAGCAGCGCGCAGAACAGAACGGAGTCCACCATGCCTTCCGAGTTCGTCTATCCGCGACGTCAACTGCTCAAGCTGGGGGCGATCGGCGGGCTGGCGGCCGCCACGGCCGGCGTTCTGCCGGTGCGGGCCGAGGCTCGGCCACCGGAGATCGAGGTGACCGAGCTCGGTCCCGGCGTCAGCCCGTTCAGCCTGGCCAGTGGGGTCGTCGTCGGTGACACGATGTACGTCGGCACCCGCACCAACATCCCGATTCGCGTGGTCGGCCTGCACCTGCCCACCGGTGAGATCCGCAGCGTCTCGCCAATCGGCGGCAGGCTTACCACCCAGGCCCTCGTCGGCGACAAAGAAGGACGGTATGTCTACGCCGCCGCTCGCTGGAGCGGAGACGCCAACGAATCCAACTTCAGCCGGATCGACCTCTCGGATCCGGACAGTCCCGTGGTCGAGCCCCTGGCGCAGATCACTCAGTGGGACCCGCTGGCGATCACCATCTCCCCCGACGGCCTCGTCGTCATGACCGGCGCCACCGATGCGGGGAAGCTGCACTGCTACGACCCCGCGACGGGGACGTTGGGCGATCTCGGCACGCCCGACCCGAGCGCGGTGTGGGGACGCAGCATCGCTGCCACTGCCGACACCGTCTTCCTGGGCACCCGGAGTAGTGTGCCCGGCAGCTCCGCGACCCGCGCCGATCTGTTCGCGGTCGACCGCGCCACTGGGGCGGCACGTTCGATTCTGCCACCGGAGTTCGCGCCCGAGCCCGAGCTGCGCTCCATGGCTGTCATCGACGGACTGCTGGTCATCACGACCGGGCGCAAGATCGCCTTGCTCGACCTGGCCGATCTCTCGTCGTACCGCTACTTCGATGCGCCGCGGCCAGCGGGTCGTCATCCCGTGGGTCGCGACGGCAAGATCTGGTTCGGGGGATTGGTGATCGGCGAGCTCGACGTTGCCACCGGTGCGTTTCGTGATCTGCTCCCGGACGGCATCACCTACGGGGAGATCTGGGGCATGGGCCTTCGCGACGGGATGGTCGTCGGCGCCTCGGGGATGGGACACGTCGTCGAGATCGACCCGGTGGCGAACACCGGCCGCTACTTCGACCTCGTCGCCGCAGGTGCCCCGGTCGAGCCCCAGCAACCGATGTCAGTGCGCGCCGCCGGGCGGTACGCCTACGTCGGAGGCACCAACGCCATCGCACGCCATGATCTGCAGACCGGCGAGATCGTCAATGTGATCTTTCGTGGCGAGGCCAAGGACATGCGCATCCTCGACGACGTCGTCTACACCTGCCAATACAGCGATGTCGGCCTACTGCGGTATGACCCCAAGACGGACGGCGTCGACCCCAAGCTGGTCGCGCCGCTTCCTCCTGGTCACAACCGCCCCAGCGTGATGCACTGGGACGAACCGAGCGGCTCGCTGCTGATCGGTGGCCAGTCCGACACGTTGGGCGGGGGCTCGCTGATGACCTTCGACCCGGCTTCACTGGAATACAGCTGGGTGATCAATCCGCTCGGTGACACCCAGTGGGTCCGCGCTGTCACGACGTCCGGCCAGCAAGGTGACGACATCGTCTACCTCGGCGGGCAGACGGCCGACAATTCGGCCGGCTCGATCGTGGCCTGGAATCGGCGCACCAGCACCGAGATCTGGCGGGTCGAACCACAGGCGCGATCGACCGGCGTCTTCGGCCTGGCCGTCTTGCGCCGCCACCTCTATGCGATGTGCTCGCGCGGCGACTTCCTGGTCCTCGATCGCTTCACGGGACGGGTCATACACCGCGCCAATCATGCCGATCTCGCCATCGGCATGACCACCTTGGAGACCCATCGGGGCAAGGTGTACGCCACCTCGGCCGACGCGGTGTTCCGCTTCAGCCCAACCCGCTTCACTGTCGAGCCGATCGTCAGCGGCCTCAACGTCCCGTGGTACGGAATTCCACGGTCTGACCGGCATCCCGAATCCGGCGACTTCTTCACCCTCAAGGATCGCCAGCTGATCCGGATCTCGATTCAGGGCTGACGCGGGTCACGCCAAGGCTTGGACAGCGCCCTCCGCCAGCACGGTGATCGTCGAAGATCATCGACCGTCGGAGGGCGCTGTTGAACGCTCCGGGTTTGCTGCCGCGCTCGTCTGAGGTGAGCGGATGAGCGTCATGTTGAAGTGGATCGATCCGGAGCTGTGTGCTCTCCTCGTGGTAGGTCGCTTGGAAGCGATGACGGGTGGCCACGACAACCGGGTGGCCTGTGCCCGCCGTGAGGTCGTCGTCGTCGTCGGGCAGCGGGTGCCCGACTCAGATGCGATCGAAACGGCCCGTGGCCGCCACCAGGCGAGCGTATGGAACCCCCGATCTTCGACGAACACCGTGCCACCGAGCCGACGTCTGTCACGCCGCCGCATCCGGCCAGCTGACCCGCGGGCAGAGTCAACTCCCAATACAACGGACAGCGCGTCGACGGCAGGCCCGGCAGCACCTGGCGGCCAGTCGCGAGCCGGAACACGGGCGAAGACGTCGTCTGTCCCAGTAGGCGCCCCGCGCCCGGCCAATCGGACGCGGGGACTTGGTCATCTACTCGGCGGGGACCGGGCCCGAGATGACCCGTCTCTCCCTCGATTCCCACGAATGGACGATGTCCAGATCAGAACGCAGGCGGAAGATCCGCTGAGACCTCGCCGTGTACGCCTCGAGTAGGAGATCCTCGTCTGCAATTCGCTCCCCACCGTGAAGCAGCCGCCACAGCCCATCGCCGAGGTCGACCGGCGCGACATCGCGATCCTGACGGACGGAGCTGTGCAAGCGGCACCGCCGCCTGCTTCACGCCGAGCACCCGATGCGACACCATCTCGGCCGGGCATCGCGATGACGGGCGTCGGGGGCTACCGATGGATCACAGACGGTGATCAGCTACGCACAGCTCGATGGCCTCGTACATGTCCCGCCCGAGTGACCCAGTGGACGATCGGGTGGGGCGCGGACAGGTCGGCCAGGACGAGGTCGGCGCGCCGGCCCGGTATGAGCTGTCCGCGGTCGTGCAGCCCGACGGCGGCTGCCGGGCCGGCGGTGACGAGACCGACGGCGGCGGGCAGGGGGACGGTGCCGGCCCGCGCGAGCTGGACGGCGGCCGGCAGCAGCGCCGCCGGGAGGTAGTCCGACGCCAGGACGTCGACCAGCCCGGCCGCGGCCAGCTCGGCCGCCGACACGTTACCGGCATGCGACCCGCCGCGTACGACGTTGGGCGCGCCGGCCACGATCGCCAGCCCGCCGGCCCGAGCACGTTCGGCGGCGACCCTGGTGGTCGGGAACTCCGCCACCCGGCCTCCGCGCGCGATCAGCGCGTCGACGTCGTCGGCGGTCGCAGGGTCGTGTCCCCAGAGCTGGATCCGCCCGGCCCGGGCCAGAGCGCCCAGCCAGTCGAGCGTCTCGTCGCGGACCGTCACGGCCCGGTCGCGGCTTGTCCGCCACCAGGCGACGTGTTCGGCTGCCTGCTCCGGGGACATCCGCTCGCCGACCTCCAGCCAGCGCTGCATGGTCCGCGGGTCGGCGTACTGGCCCTGTCCCGGCGTGTGGTCCTCGTGCGACACGACCGGGATCTCACCCGCCGGTAGCGAGGCCAGGCGCTGCTCGAGTTGCGCGCGTCCGGCCGGGCACCGCTGGTCCAGCCGGTGCAGCACCCGATGGTCGGCCACCGGGCCCGCGGCGGCGTCGACGACGGGCGCGAGCTCGGGCGCGCGGGGCGAGTCGATCGGGACCCCGACGGCGCTGCGCTCCTGGTACGCCAGACCGTGAAAGGCGGTCGTGATGCCGGCGGCGCGCAGCCGGGCCCCGGCCGAGGCGATCGCGAAGTCCAGGTCCAGCGAGGCGCCGGGCCGCGGGTGGCACTCGCGGCCCAGGGTGTCGTTGTGCACGTCGACCAGGCCGGGCAGCAGGTGCAGCCCGCCGCCGTCGACGTCCGTCACGGCGCCGGGAGGGTGCGGCGCGACCTCGACGATGACACCGTCGCGCACCACGACGCGGGCGTTCCGCACCACCCGGCCGGGCAGCACCGCGTCGACGTGGCCGAGGTCGTAGTCGGCCGGTGTGGTCAGCAGCCAGGTCCGCATGGGCATCGATGCTGTCCGGACAACCCGTCCAGAAGATGAACGACGGTTCCCTCCGGGTTCACCTGGAGCGCCCGGCTCGTTACCGGCGATGCCGAACGCTGCGGACCATGACCCCATCGCAGGATGTCACCGACACCGTCCGCCGCCGCACCTTCATCGGCGGCGCCGCTGCCGCCGTCGCCGCCGGGACCGTGGCGCAGGCGACGCCGGCCGCCGCCCAGACCGCTCCCGCGCTGACCGCCGCCGTACTGGAGTTCCGCGACCAGTGGACCGGTGCGACCGGACTGGCCGAGCTGCTGCGGCGCGCCGGCATGACCGTCGTCGACCTCGACCTGACGCGGCCGGCGACCGGTCAGCCCACCCGCGTCGACCTGATCGCGTTCGGCTCGTTCACCAACAACGCCCGCCCCTACCTCGACTACGTGGCCGCCCAGACCGCCTCGCTGCGTGACTTCGTCGCCGCGGGCGGCACCGTGCTGGAGCTGACCCAGTCCGACCAGTTCGGCCCGACGGTGGCGTATCTGCCCGACACCATGTCGGTGCAGCGCACCGACCCCGACAGCAGCACCATCCACCCGATCGCGGCCGATCACCCGCTGCTGGCCGGCCTGCGCACCAGCGGCGGCCTGATCTTCCCCGGCCGCACCGGCTTCCCGACCAGCTACGAGAACCTCGGCGAGTGGCGAGGCGTGCGCGTCCTCGCCGCGGTGGAGGCCGACGGCGCACCGCCGGCCTTGGTCGAGGGCGCCCACGGCGCAGGCCGCTTCGTCGCCGCCAGCCTCACCGTCGACAAGTGCTGGGACGCCACCGGCACGGCTCGCCAGTCGGCCGAGGCGATCGCCGACAGCGAGGCGTTCTTCGCCAACGTGGCGGCCTATGTCGGCACGGTCCGGGCCGGCACCGCGCGGGCGGTCGTTCCCACCCCGATGCCGCCGCAGCCGCCGACCGGCCCGCTGATCGGCCACGTCGACGAGAGCAGCGCCCGGATCTGGGCACGTCCCGGTGTCGACCCGGCCGAGCACCCGATGTGGACCTGCACGCTGGCATACGGGCGGCAGCGTCGCCGCACCCGGGCGCTCATCGCCACCGACCGCGACGACACCCTCCTCTTCGACGTCACCGGCCTGAAGCCCGGCACCGAGTACATCGTCGAGATCGCCCCCGACGGCGAGGCCGGCGACCTCCAGCCCATGCGCGGCAGCTTCACCACCGCTCCCCCGGCGGGCCGCCCCACCGTGACGACCATGGGGTTCGGCTCGTGCGCCCCGTCCGTCCCGGACGCGGTGTGGGACCGGGCCCGGCTGGTCGGCTGCGACGGGTTCGTGTTGCTGGGCGACACGCCCTACGTCGACAGCACCAACCTCGGCGTGGCCCGGCAGAAGCACCGTGTGTTCCTGCAGCAGCCGCAGCTCGCCGGGCTGATCTCGTCGATGCCGGTGTGGGGCACCTGGGACGACCACGACTTCGGCGGCAACGACGTGCACGGCGACCTCGTCGGCAAGGCGAACAACCGGCGCGCGTTCGCCGACTACCGAGCCAACGCGAGCTTCGGCCACGGCTCCGACGGCGCCGTGCTGACCAGCCCGCTCGACGGCGAGGGCATCTACACGCACTTCCGGCGCGGCCCGGTCGAGGTGTTCCTGCTCGACCCCCGCTGGTTCAGCCGCACCGAGCCGAGCTGGGCCGACCCGGCGCAGCCGACCTGCCTGGGCACGGTCCAGTGGGACTGGTTCCGCACCGTGCTCTCCGAGTCCGACGCCCCGTTCAAGGCCATCGCGACCGGTCTCATCTGGGACGACAAGCAGAACTCCGAGAAGGACGACTGGGGCACGTACTTCTACGAGCGCGAAGCGATCTTCGACTTCATCCGCGACGAGCAGATCGCCGGCTGCTTCCTCATGGGCGGCGACATCCACGTCTCGCGGGCGCTGAACTACGGCCCGCGCGTCGGCTACGACCTGTGGCAGTTCATCGTCAGCCCGCTGCACGGCTCGACCATCCCGAGCCTGAACGTGCCGCACCCCGCGCTGGTCCACTCGGCGGTGGAGCCGAACGTGTTCCTCAAGCTGGTCGCGGACACCACCGTCAAGGACCCGACGCTGACGGCGACCTGGATCAACCGGGCCGGCCGGGAGATCTTCGCGGTCGAGCGGGTCGCCTCTCAGATGGGTCACTGACCCGCCCGGCGCTGTCCGGACAACCTGGACAGAAGCTGAACGACGGTTCGCCCCGCGTTCACCTCGAACGCGGGGCTCGTTCCCCCTGGTGCCGAAGCCTCGATACCAGCGCCCGCTCACCCGGCCTCGAAAGGATCGTCCATGATCACACCGCGGTTCCCGCTCGTCTGCCTGGACATGGCCGGCACCACCGTCCGCGACGACGGCGCGGTCATGGCCGCGTTCGCGCGGGCCCTGGACGCCGCCGGCATCGAGGAGGGCACGCCGGAGCGCGAGCAAGCCACCGCCTACACGCTCGAGACGATGGGCCAGTCGAAGATCGAGGTGTTCCGTGCCCTGACGGGCGACGAGCCGGCGGCCCAGCGTGCGAACTCCGCGTTCGAGGCCGCCTATCTCGACTCGCTCGGCCATGGCGGCGCCGTGTCCGTCGACGGTGCCGAGGAGACGATCCGTGCGCTCCAGGACGCCGGGGCCAAGGTGACGCTGACCACGGGCTTCTCGGCCGGGACCCGTGACGCGCTGCTCGAGGCCCTCGGCTGGCGGGAGCTCGCCGACCTTGCGCTGTCGCCGTCGGACGCCGGCCGCGGCCGTCCCTACCCGGACCTGGTGCTCACCGCGCTGATCCGCTGCGCCGTCGACGACGTCCGGCAGGTCGCCGTCGCCGGTGACACCACGTCCGACCTGCTCAGCGGACACCGGGCCGGCGCAGGGATCGTCGCGGGCGTCCTCAGTGGCGCGCACCGCGAGGCCGACTTCGCCACCGTCCCGCACACCCACGTGCTCGGCTCCGTCGCCGAGCTCCCGGCGCTGCTCGCCACCTGACTGCCGTACCGACCATCGGATTCGAGGACACCATGACCACCACCACTCCCCGACGGCTGCTGGCCGGCGCCGGCATCGTCGGGCTGCTCGCCCTCGCCGGCTGCTCCGGCGACGACGCGGCCGAGGCCTCCGGCGACGGTGGCTTCCCGTCGACCCTCGTGCTGGGCGCGATCCCGGCGGAGAACTCCACCGACCTCGCCGCCGGATACGACCCCATCGTGGCCATGCTGGAGGCCGAGACCGGCGCCGAGGTGGAGGTCAGCCAGGCCTCCGACTACGCCGGCGTCATCGAGGGCCTCATCGCCGGCAACGTCGACATCGCCTTCCTCGGCTCGTTCGCCTACGTCATCGCGACCGAGAACGACGCCGCCATCACGCCGCTCGGCGCGGTCACCGCCGCGAAGGACGAGGAGCCCGGTTACTTCTCCTACGGCATCACCCAGGCCGGGAACACCGAGATCGACGACCTCGCGGACTTCGCCGGCAAGGACGTCTGCTTCGTCGACCCCGGCTCGACGTCCGGGTTCCTGTACCCGAGCGCGGGGCTGATCGAGGCCGGCGTCGTCACGTCCGCAACCGAGAGCGCCATGTCCGAAGCGCTCAACCCGATCTTCGCCGGCGGCCACGACGCCTCCGCCCTCGCGGTCAAGAACGGCGACTGCGATGCCGGGTTCGCCATGAAGAGCATGGTCGAGCGCACCCTGATCGAGAGTGGCGAGCTCGCCGAGGGCGAGTTGAAGACGGTCTGGGAGTCGCCGCAGATCTCCGGCTCGCTGTTCGTCGCCCGCGACGGCCTGGGCGAGGACGTGGTCGCCGAACTGACCACACTGCTGACCGAGAAGGCCAACGCGGACCACCTGCTCGCCGAGGGCTTCTGCGAGGGTGACTGCCTGCTGACCGACGAGGACGCATGGGGCGTCAAGCCCGCGACCGACGCCGACTACGACGGCGTGCGCGAGGTCTGCCGGCTCACCGAGTCCGAGGCCTGCGAGGGCTGAGCGGCATGAGCACCGTCATCAGCACCCGCGGCCTGGTCAAGCGGTTCGACGCCGTCACCGCCGTCGACGGGGTCGACCTCGACGTCCGAGAGGGCGAGCTGGTCGTCCTGCTCGGCCTGTCCGGGTCAGGCAAGTCCACGCTGCTGCGCTGCCTCAACGGCCTGCACCCGGTGACCTCCGGCGAGGTCGTCGTCGACGACATCGCCGTGCACCGGGCGCGGGCCGCGCAGCTGCGGCGGCTGCGCACCGACGTCGGCTTCGTGTTCCAGCAGTTCAACCTGATCGGGCGGCTCAGCTGCCTGGAGAACGTGCTCATCGGCGCGCTCGGCCGGGTCCGCGGCCCGCGGTACGGGCTGCTCAGCTGGTCCGCCGCGCACAAGCGGGAGGCGATGGGACACCTGGAGCGCATCGGCCTGGCCGACCAGGCCTACCAACGCGCCGACACCCTCTCCGGCGGGCAGCAGCAGCGGGTGGCGCTGGCCCGGACCCTGATGCAAGGGCCGCGGCTGCTGCTGGCCGACGAACCGGTCGCGTCGCTGGACCCGGAGAACGCCGGCACCGTCATGGACCTGCTGCTGCGGGTCTGCCGCGAGGAGCGCCTGACCGTCGTGTGCACGCTGCACCAGGTCGACCTCGCGCTGGGCTGGGCGCACCGGCTGGTCGGGCTGCGGGCCGGCCGCAAGGTGCTGGACCGCGCCGCCCACGGCGTCACCCGGGCCGAGGTCATGGACGTCTACCGGCGGCTGGAGCCGGGCAGCGACGAGCTGGCGGCCTGATGGGCGCGCTCGCCCCGCCGCGGCTCACCGGCCCGGCCGGCACCGGGACACCCCGACGGCCGCCGCGGCGGCGACGGCACGCGCCGGGCGCCCTCGCGATCGCCGGCATCGTCGCCGCCGCGGTGTCGTGGTGGTACCTGGAGTTCTCCCCCACGCAGCTCATCGACGGCGCCGGCGCGGTCGGCCGGCTGCTGGAGCGGATGCTGCCGCCCGTTGTCGACGACCCCGGCCGCACCGCCGACCTGGTGCTCGAGACCCTGCTCATGGCGCTGCTGGGCACCGTCATAGCGACCGTGCTGTCCGTGCCGCTGGCGTTCCTCGCCGCACGCAACACCACCCCGCACCCGGTGGTCATGGCCGTGGCGCGGGGCGTCATCACGTTCTGCCGCGCCGTCCCCGACCTCGTGTTCGCCGTCGTGCTGGTGCGTGCGATGGGCATCGGCGTGCTGGCCGGTGTGCTCGCCCTGGCGCTGCACTCGATCGGCATGCTCGGCAAACTGTTCGCCGACGCGATCGAGGAGATCGACGAGGGACCGCGCGAGGCCGTCCGCAGCACCGGTACGGGCCGGCTGTCGGTCCTGGTCAGCGGGGTCGTCCCGCAGGTGGTACCGGCGTGGATCGGCACCTTCGTCTACCGGGTCGACATCAACCTGCGCACGTCGGTCGTCCTCGGCTTCGTCGGCGCCGGTGGCATCGGGTTCGCGCTGCAGAGCTCGCTGCGCAGCCTGTCCTACGACTCCGCGCTCGGCATGGTGCTGGCGATCCTCGCCGTCCTGGCCGCCATGGAGGTCGCCGCCGTCGGCGTGCGCCGGCTGCTGCTCCAGCCCGCGCCCAGGCACCCGCGGCGCGAGCGCGTCGCCCGGTGGGCCTTCGGACTCGGCCTGCTGGCCGCGACGGCCGGTGCGTTCTGGTGGCTGCGGATCAACCCGCTGACGATGATCACCTCCGTCCCCGACATCGCCGCCGCGGCCGGGCGCCTGCTGCCGCCGGACTTCGGCCTCGCCGGCGACCAACTCTGGGACGCCGTCCTGCAGACGTTGGCCATCGGCGCGCTCGCGACGGCGGGCGGCATCGTGCTGTCCATCCCGCTCGGCCTGCTGGCCGCCCGGACCGTGACACCGCACCCGCTCGTCGCCTGGACCGCCCGGGGCGCGATGCTGGCCGTCCGCAGCGTGCCCGAGCTCATCCTGGCGGTCGTGTTCGTCGCGGCCGTCGGGCTCGGGCCCGTCGCCGGCGTCTGCGCCCTGGGCATCGGCTCGATCGGCTTCCTCGGCAAACTCGTCGCCGACGCCGCCGAGGAGATCGACCTCGGCCCCGTCGAGGCCGTGCGCGCCGTCGGCGGCGGCTGGTGGCAGGTGCTGTTCTCCGCCGTCATCCCGCAGCTGATGCCGAACCTGATCGGCTCCTCGCTGTACCTGCTCGACGTCAACATCCGGCACTCGACCGTGCTCGGCATCGTCGGCGCCGGCGGCGTGGGCTTCCTGCTCTACGAGTCGGTCCGCACCCTGAACTTCGAGTTCGCCGGCGCGATCATCCTCATCGTCTTCGCCGTCGTCTACGCCATAGAAAGGCTCTCCGGGTGGATCCGCGCGCAAGTCTGAGCACCGCCCCGACGACGATCGCGGCGGTCTGGCGCGGCGGCACGACCGTGGCGCTCGAACCGGTGCCGCTGCCGTCGCCCGGGCCCGGCGAGCTGCTCGTCGCCGTCGACCTCGCGACCGTCTGCGGCAGCGACCGGCACACCGTCGCCGGACGCCGCGCCGCACCCTGTCCCAGCGTGCTGGGACACGAGGCCGTCGGCCACGTCGTCGCCGCCGGAGTGGGCGCCAGTGCCGCCGTCGGAGACCGGGTGGTGTGGGGCGTGACGGTCGGGTGCGGCCGATGCGACCGGTGCACCGGCGGACGCACCGCCAAGTGCCGGCGGCTGCGCAAGGTGGGTCACGAGCCCTTCGACGGAGCCTGGCAGCTGTCCGGCAGCTACGCCGCCCACGTCCTGCTGCCCGCCGGCGCCACCGTCGTGCCGGTGCCCGCCGCCCTTCCCGACGTACTCGCCGCCCCCGCCGCGTGCGCGACCGCGACCGTGATGGCCGCGCTCGAGGCGGCCGGGCCGCTGGCCGGCGCTCGCGTGCTGGTCTGCGGCGCCGGCATGCTCGGTCTCACCGCCACGGCCGCGGCCGCCGACCGCGGCGCCGCCGCCGTCCTGGTGACAGACGTCGCCCCGGCCCGGCTGGACCTGGCCGGAGACTTCGGCGCGACCCGCACGCTGCGCTCGGACCAGACGCCGCCGGCGGTCGACGTGGCGCTGGAGTTCTCCGGCGCCACCAGCGCCGCCACCACCGCGCTCGGCGCCCTCGACATCGGGGGCCGGCTCGTTCTTGCGGGTGCCGTGACACCGGTCGACACCTTGCCAGTCGACCCGGAGGCGATCGTCCGTGGCTGGCTGACCGTCACCGGCGTCCACAACTACGAACCGCGGCACCTGCGCCAGGCCGTCGACTACCTCACGGCCAGCCGCGAGGCCTGGCCGTGGGAACGGCTGGTCGCACCGGCGGTCCCGCTCGACCGCGTCGGCGCACTGCTCACCCGGCCGCCGCAGCATGAGCCCCGGGCGGCGATCGCGCCGTGAACGTCGACCTCGTCGTCGTGGGTAGCGGCATCGTCGGGCTCGGCCACGCGTTGGAGGCCGCGTCGCGGGGCCTCACCGTCGCCGTCGTCGAACGGGAGGACCGGCCGCTCGGCGCGTCGGTGCGGAACTTCGGCCACGGATGCGTGACCGCCCAGGGTGATCTCGCCTACCCGCACGCGCTGACCAGCCGGGAGCGATGGCTACGGCTCGCCCGCGAGGCCGGGTTCTGGGCCGGTGACACCGGCACGGTCGTCGTCGCCCGTCACGACGACGAACTCGACGTGCTGGAGTCGCTGGCCGCCGAGCGCGCCGGCGAGGGCGTCAGCCTGCTGACCGCCAGCGAGACCGACTTCCGGGCCGGCACCGCCGGTGCCCGCGGCGGCGCCTTCCTGGCCCAGGACATCCGGGTCGACCCACGCGCGGCGGTACCGGCCATCGCACGCCGGCTCGCCGAGCAGCCGGGCGTCACCTTCCGGTGGTCCACCACCGTGCTCGGCGTCGACACGGGCGGGGTCCGCACCAGCCGCGGCGACATCGAGGCCGCCCAGGTCGTGGTGTGCGTCGGCCACGACGTCGACCACCTGTTCCCCGATCTCGCCGCCGCCTCCGGCGTCCGCCGCTGCAGCCTGCACATGCTCCGCGTGGCCGCGCCCGGAACGCGGCTGCCCGAGGCGTCGTCCGCGCCGGCCGTGCTGACCGGGCTCTCCATGCTCAGGTACCCGGCACTGGCCCGCCAGCCGGCCACCGCCAGGATCCGGCAGCGGCTGACCGAGACCCGCCCGGAACTCCTGGAGCTGGGCATGAACCTGATGTTCACCCGGCACCCCGGCGGCGACCTCCTCATCGGCGACACCCACGCCTACGGGCCGAGCGTCGACCCGTTCGCCGCCGAACCCGTCGACCAGCTGATCCTCGACGAGACCGCCCAGCTCCTGGGCGTCGCCGCGCTGCGGGTCCGTGAACGCTGGCGTGGCGTGTACGCCTCAGCGCCCGGCGACTTCCTGGTCAGCCAGCCCGCACCCGGCACCACCGTCGTCAGCGTCACCGCCGGCATCGGCATGACCACCGGCCTCGGCCTGGCCGCCCACGTCATCGACGACCTGCTCGCCGGCCGCCCGCCGACCCCCTAGCTCGGCCCGGCCCCGGCCTCGAAGACGACCCGGATGGCGTCGGCCCGGATCCACCGCTCGGTCAGGTACACCGGCGTCGCGGTGGCCGCGTCCTGGTTGACTGACTCGACGAACCACACCGGAGCGCCCGGACCGATCGCGAGCTCGTCGGCAACCTCCCCGTCAGCGGCCTCCATGCTCGCCCGCACCCAGCGACGCGCCGGCACCACGCCACCGACGTCGCGGACGATCCGGTCCAGCGATTCGACCGACCGCAGCGCCGCCGGCAGCTCCGGCACGGTCTCCGCGGGCACCCACTCGGTGCCCCACGACGCCGGCAGGTCGTCGGTGAACGAGCGACGCTGCAGCCGCCACACCGCGCTCCCCTCGGCCGCATGCAGCTTGTGCGCCACGGCCTGTGGCATCGGCACCTCCACGCAGGAACGCACCACCGTCCGCGGCAGTGCCCCCGCATCCCGCAGCGTCTGACTCCACGACGGCGGCCGCGTGCTCGTGATCGGATAGTCGATCCGCCGCGACGTGAACGTCCCGCGGCCCCGCACCCGCCGGACCAGGAACTGCCGCTCCAGCTCCTGCACCGCAGCCCGCGCCGCCGCCCGGCTCACCCCGAACCTCGCGGCCACCGCCAACTCACCATCGATCTTCGTCCCAGGCGGCAGTGCCGCGATCTCGGCGGACAGGGCCGCAGCGATCTCGCGATACCGACTGGCCGCCACACACCCCACCCTGCCAGCCCCGATGCGCTCCAGGCAACGGACACCTACCACTGAGGCTGAGGGCTGGCGCCGCACCTCGCACAGCTTTGCGCAGTTCTCACCAACGTCACGTTCGTGCCGCTGGAGGTCCCGGACGACCCACTGGACTCGGTGTACCTGGCGCGCAAGGCGGCTAGCAAGCTCGTGGCCGGCGGCGCGGATCCAGCCTGACGGCTGAGCGAGATGAGGACGTATCAGAGCCATGAGGCGTGCCCCCGAGTCCCTGGCCTGCTGCGCGACGCACACGCGCTCGGCCGGGACTCGGGAGACGCGCGCTTTAGTCGTTCGGGACGAGGCGCAGCACTCTCGCGTCCGCCCAGTTGGCGTGGTCGCTGGAGTTCCCGTCGCCGCCGTCGAGGACGCGGAGCACGAGACGTTCGACGCCGAGGAGGCTGAGGTCGATCGTCTTGGGCTCGGTGTACGGCGAACCCCTCATGACTCCGCTGTCGAGCACGACCTCGCCGTCGGCGACGACCTGGAACTGCACCGATCCTCGACCGGCGGCCCCAGGTACGTCGTCGAGACCGACGACGGCTTGGAACCTCGCGTCGGCGGGGTCGAGGTCGTACACGATCTCGGAGGCAGCGTGCGTGCCGATGCCCTTCTCGTAGGCCGTCCCGTTGATCGCGATGGCACCGCCCGAGACCGAACGGTCGTATCCGATCGATCCCCAGCCGATCGTCGCGGAGGCCGGCCGCCGGTCACTCAACCAGACCACCCCGGCACCGTCAGGTAGTGGCTGCTCGTCGACGGTCGACGCCGCGCCTTCCCCCGCCTCGTTCGTCGACGTGACGCGGTAGCTGAAGGGGCCGCCGGCAGCCTCCGAATCGACCCACGTCGAGCCGGTGAGACCTTGAGCAACCACCGTGAAGTCGGTGCTGCCGACCGGCGCCCGCGAGACGTTCGACGTCAGGGCCTGCGCCGACGGCTCCCAGGTGACACCGACGGCATCACCCGTTCGGTAGGCGGCGAGATCGGTGGGCGCATCTGGTACACCGGACGGTGCCGTGCGGAACGTCCGCTCCCCCGCAGGCACAACGAGCCGCTGTCCGGTCTGCGTGTTGATCGCGGTGACCTCCCAGTAGAGGTTGATCCCAGCCGGAACGCCGCCGACTACGGCGCGCGGACCGGGCACGGTCGTCTCGGCGACGATGTCGGTCATGGCGTCGTCGCGCGCGATGACGATGCGGTACTCGTCGGCATTCGCAGACGCCGACCAGGTGAACTCGGTGTCGACCGCGACACCCGTCGCCCCGTCGCTCGGCTGTTCGAGCTCGAAGTCGCCCGGGTGCGTGAGGATGGTGTCGCCGAACACCGACGGGTCGAGCGGCGCGACTGCCTGGGCATTCACCGTCTTCCTGACCGGGATGTCCACAGTCACCGACGACACTGCGTGCCCGTTGTCGTGGCTGTGATCGGCCGGGTACGTGCGGCCGTCGACCTTGATCTGGCGCCATGCGCCCGGGAACTCGATGGTCGTCTGCAGCGGCGAGGCGCCTGCGTTGTGCGTGACGCTGGTCCTCGTGCGACCCTCGTGCCGAACCGCGAGGTCGTGATCGCCGACCGTCACGTGATCGAGCTTCAGCCAGTCGATCTCCCCCGGGAGGTGCGAGCGGACGGCGACTGCGTCGTTCGGCGCGTCCGGTGTGACGCCCGCGATGCCTTCGACCGTGTTCGAGATCATCATGTAGCTGTACTCGGGGTAGTCGCCGTTGCTGCCCTGGGCGCGGTAGACGTGCGGCTTGTCACGCTCACCGATGATGTACTTCATCCACCCCCACGCCTCTTCGTCCTGGCTGTAGCGGTACAGCGCATCGGGGATGTACGTCGCGCCCTCGATGTTCTGCGGCACGTCGTTCTGGTATCCGTCCTGCAGAAAGTCGAGGTAGTCCCAGGTGCGCTTGTCGTCGGGCGGCAAGACCTCCTTGATTGCGAGGATCGCGTTCGGCTCTCGGCTGAAGCCGATCTCCGGCACGTTGCCAGGCCCGCGAGCGGTCACGTACGGCCACGCGCCACGCACGACGCCCCAGTCGGTCGCGATGTAATCCTGGAGGTCGTCGGCCTTCGCTGTGAACTCGTCGGCGAGGGCGGTGTCGCCCTTCAACGCGGCGAACTCGGCGACCGTGGTGAAGGCGCGATACTGCGACGCGATGCCGTCGGCGGCCTCGATGCGGGCCGGGAAGCCCGCGCGCTCGTCGTAGCTCGCGGCACCGTCGAAGATGCCGTGACCGGTACCTTCAGCGACGCCGTTCGGGATGTGGTCGTCGTGGAGCTCGATGAAGTCGGTGACGGCCTTCTCGTAGTACTGCCAGAGGACCGGATCGTTGAGGTAGTCCTCGTCGCCTGTCCAGGCGTACTGCTGGCCTGCCTCGTGGACGAGCTCGAAGACTGCTGGCACCTCGCGCACGAAGAAGTCGTCGCTCTTGTAGTCGACCGTGTACGGACTGCCGTCGAAGTTGAGGGCCCAGAGCGGGTACCACTTGCGCGATTCGTTCGCGGTGGAGGCGAATGCCTTCAGCATCGACTTGTTCTCCTCGTCGAGGCCGAGGAGGTGGGCGCCTTCGGCCTGGTGGACGAAGTCGCGGGAGTAGAACGCCGTGCGGTTGGCGTAACCGGCCCAGTACGACGGGATGTAGTCGACCATTTCGGCGTTGGGCGGTGTGGCCCCGACGACGTTCACCGGCCCTGACCTGCCGGTCTGCACATGCAGGTTGGCGCGCCACTTCGACCAGTTGAAGGCATCGACCAGCTCACTCGAGGAGCTGTCGATCGTGATCGTCTTCTTCTCGAACCGCACGGCAGCGGTCCACCAGGTGACGTTTCCGAACGCGTCGGTGACCTTGAACCTGTGCGGCTTCCTGAAGTTGACGCCGTTGCTCGGATCAGGCGAGATCGTCGAACCGGCCGGCAGGGTCACGTCCGGCGTGAGGTTCAGGACGTTCGACTCATAGGGCATCTGGAACTCGACGGTGTGCGCCTCGTGGTCGATCGCCGTCTCGCCCTGCTGGCCCGGGACCTCGAATCCGAGGATCGAGCGTGTGTCGCGGATGAGCGACACATCGTCGAGGTTGGTCCAGCCGTTCCCGCCGGTGAACGCGACCTCGACGACGTCGCCGGCTTCGAGGTTCACGCTGGTCTCGTATCGGGAGTAGGACGGCTGGCCCGGAAGGTCGACCTTGCCGAGCATCTCGCCGCCGGGGTGCCTGACGCCGAACTCGCCGCCGGTCGCGCTGGTGGCGATCCAGGCCGCCGCCGTGTAGGTGCCGGACTCGGCGATCTCAACGGTCTGATACGCCTGGTCCTCGGCATGCTGGTCGAGGTACGCGAGCTTCGAGCCCGAGTGCGGGTTGTTGGACGCAACGCCTGCCGATCCTGCGAACGTCCATGCTTCGCCGCCCGCCTCGAATCCACCGTCCACCAGCAGCGATGGCATCTCGGTAGCGGACGCGGCGGGAGCCGCGACAGCGCCAGCCGTCAACGTCAGCACTGCGATTCCGGTGATGGCCGCGGCGCGTCTTCGCGCGCCAGTTCTTCGTGCCGACATCGCTCTCCTCCTCGAGGGAACCTGGGAACTCCGTACGTGCTGAAGCCGATTTCAGATCTGCGGTCGGGGTCGGCACCGTGGCACGCGCCGGGGAGCCGCGTCAACCCCTGAGGCCTAAATAATGCAACGGTATTGCGTAACCCGATTGCGCAGCTTATGGTGCGATGCACTGCGATTTCGCAACGGTGTTGCAGTTTGATGAGGAGACTCGATGACGTCCGCGAACGACCATGACCGCGAGATGGCAGCGGTCCGCGACCGGAACACAGGCGCCTGCGTCAAGGCCCTCCGCGCACGCGGCGTCGCCACGCCCGGTGAACTCGTCACCGCCACCCGCCTGTCTCGGCCGACCGTCGAGAGCATCCTCCTGAACCTCAGCGGCCTCGGTGTCGTCTCGCTCGACGAGTCGGCGTCGCCGACGAAGGCGGGTCGACCGGCCAGGCGATTCGTGTTCGAAGCGGGGGCGGCCTACGTCGTCGGGATCGATCTCGGGCTGGACGCGGCTCGTGCCCTTCTGAGCGACCTCACCGGATCGATCCTCGCGAGCGTGGAACGCAGCATCGATCCCGGTACCGACGGGTTCGGCAGACTCGATCTCGTCTCAGCCCTGGTCGAACAGCTCTGCGGTGTCGCCGAGATCAACGTGACAGCCGTCCGGAGCGTCGTGGTCGCGGTGACCGGCATCGTCGACCGGCAGGGCCGGATGACCCTGTCGGACCTCGTACCCGAATGGAACGGGGTCGATCTCGCGGCCAGACTGTCCCAACAACTCTCTTGTGCTGTCGGCGTCGAGAACGATGTGAAGGTCGCCGCGGTCGCCGAGCACCACGCCGGCACCGCGCGACTGGTCGATGACGTGGTCTTCGTCAAGGTCGACCGTTTCGTGAGCGCAGCCATCGTGATCGGCGGTCGCCTGCACTCCGGGCGCCGGTCGGCAGCCGGTGAGATCGGTCGGCTGGAGTCTGCCGGCCGCGAGATCGAGCTCCCCTCGGACCGCGATCTTCTCGACGAGCGCATAGAACTGGTCGCACGAGCGGATGCGAACGATCAGGTTGCCGAGCAACAGCTCACCGACTACACCCGCCGCCTCGCCCGATCCGTCGGCCTGGTGGCGCTCACGGTCGATCCGGACCTCGTCGTCATAGGCGGCCATGTCTCCGAGATCGGCGATCCCTTGCTACGGCGTGTCAGGGCGCAACTCGCCGAGCTCGCCGGCCGCGCGGAACTCCCGACCATGGCTCTCTCCGCGCTCGGAGGACGAGCGGTTTCGATAGGGGCACTCGTCCGAGCGCTCGACCTCGTCGCCCACCCGCTGTACGGCGTGGACGTCGATGCGCCGCAGATCAGCGTGCCGGATCGGCCCACGCTGCCCGTACGCGAAGCCATCGACGACATCACTGTCCATTCGGCCACCACACGTCCCGGCATCGGAGCCGGTCGATCCTCGAAAGTGAGCTGAACCATGAAGCGAATCCCCACCAGGCTCGCGTTGGCAGCGGCCGCCGCCACGCTGTTCGCCCTCGCCGGGTGCTCCGGTACCGACACCGCCGACAGCGCCGGCAGCGCTGCCTCGTCGGATACCGAAGCCGAGATCACCTACGCGATCTGGGACAAGAACCAGGTCGAGGCGATCGAGCAGAACATCGCGGACTTCAACGAGGAGTACCCGAACATCACCGTCAAGATCGACGTGACGCCGTGGGAACAGTACTGGACCAAGCTCCAGACCCAGGCGTCGAGCAGCACCCTGCCCGACCTGTTCTGGATGAACGGCCCGAACTTCCAGCTGTACGCGTCGAACGATCAGCTCGAGCCGGTCGACTCAATCATCGAGGCGAGCGACCTCGATCCCGCGAACTATCCCGAGGCGCTCAACGAGCTGTACTCGTTCGACGGCGCGCAGTACGGCGTGCCGAAGGATTTCGACACCATCGCCCTCTGGTACAACACCGAGATCCTGGAGCGCGCCGGCGTCGAAGCTCCGACCGCGGACTGGACCTGGGACGATTTCCGCGCAGCTGCCAAGCAGATCAGTACCACCCTCGGCGGCGAGGGCATCTACGGCGTCGCCCCGTGGCTCACGAACGGGCAGTCCGCGTACTACAACACGATCCTGCAGGCCGGCGGCGAAATCATCTCGTCCGACGGCGCATCGAGCGGGTTCGACTCGCCCGAGGCGATCGCCGGCCTGCAACTCTGGGCCGACCTCATCGCCGACGGCTCGAGCCCGACCCTGCAGCAGTTGTCCGACACCGACGCACTCGCGTACTTCTCGAACGGCAAGGCAGGCCTGTACTGGTCGGGCACCTGGGACGTCGCCCCGCTCGCCGAAAGCGCCGTCGCCGACAAGATCGTCGTCGCTCCGCTCCCGCAGGACCAGCGCCGCGCGACCGTGATCCACGGTCTCGCGAACGTGGTGTCGGCGGACAGTGCGAACAAGGCTGCCGCACAGGCATTCCAGGCCTTCCTCGGCTCGCAGCAGGCCCAGCAGACGCAAGCCGAGATGGGTGCGGCGAACCCGGCGTTCAATGACACACAGGCAGCGTTCGTCAACTCGGTCCCCGGGTTCAACCTGCAGGTCTTCCTGGACGCGGCGGCCGACTACTCGTTCCCGTACCCCGTCTCGCAGAACACGTCCGCGTGGACGCAGCTCGAAGCGGAACTGCTCCCGCAGGCCTTCTCGGGTGAGCGACCCGTCGCCGAGGTCGCGCAGGAGCTCGCCGAGAAGATGAACGAAGAGCTCGCGGACGAATGACCATCGCGATCCGATCCGCGGCCGATGAGGGCGCTGCCCTCATCGGCCGCGGGGGCGACGGAGCGTGCCGCCTGGTGGCTCGACGCGGGCGGACGGCTGGTGGCCGTGGCTGTTCGTGCTACCGACGGTGATCGGCGTCCTGACGTTCTACATCTGGCCGATCGTGAAGACCGGCTACCTGAGTTTCACCGAAACCGGTCCGTTCGGCGGTGCGACGTGGGCGGGCACCGAGAACTATGCCGAACTCGTCAGCGACGAGCACGTGTGGCTCGCGGTCGGGAACACCGTCGTCTACACCGCGATCGTGCTGCTCGGCATCCCGATCGCCCTGGGACTCGCGAGTCTGGTGAACCGGCCCGGTCTGCGCTGCGCACGCCTGTTCCGGGTGTTGTTCTTCATGCCGTACATCGCCATGCCGACCGCCATCGCCCTCGTGTGGCGGATCATCTACAACGGCGACTTCGGCATCCTCAACTGGTTCCTCGGCCTCTTCGGGATCGACGGACCGTATTGGACCTCGACCCCCGGCTTCGCCATCGTCGCGGTCGGCGTCGTCGGCCTGTGGTCGTCGCTCGGATTCGGTCTCATCATCTTCAGCGCGGGACTGCAGGGAATCTCCACCGAGTACTACGAAGCCGCTCAGCTCGACGGCGCTACCCGATGGATACAGTTCCGCAAGATCACGGTGCCCCTGCTGACTCCGAGCATCTTCTTCGTCACCGTCATCTCCGTGATCAACGGATTCCAGCTGTTCGACCTGCTCTACGCGATCATGGGCAACGCGAATCCGGCGACCGCGAGGTCGCAGTCGCTCGTCTACATCTTCTACAACCAGGCGTTCATCCAGCAGAACCAGGGGTATGCGGCCGCGATCGCCATGCTGATTCTCGTCGTCATCGGCGTCGTGACCTGGTTCCAGTTCCGGTTGCAGCGAAGGTGGGTCAACTATGTCTAGCGTCAGCTCGACGGTGGTGTCGCGAAGGCGGTCGTCCAAGCGCCAATCCAACACGGGCGCCTACATCGTCCTTTCGATCGCGGCCTTCGTCATGGCCTTTCCGTTCGTGTGGCAGCTCATCATGTCGCTGTCGACCGAACAGGAGGTCACGAGCGTGCCGCCCACGTTCTGGCCCGCTCGGTTGCAGTTCGACAACTACACCGAGGTGTTCGACACCATCCCGTTCCTCAACCAGCTCGGCGTCTCAATCGCCTACACAGCGCTGAGGGTCACAGGCCAGGTGGTGCTGTGCTCGCTCGCCGGCTACGCATTCGCGCGCATGCGCTTCGCGGCGAAGGGGATCCTCCTCGGCCTCATCCTGTCGATCCTGATGGTTCCGAGCCAGGTCTACCTCATTCCACAGTTTCAGTTGGTCCAGGGACTGGGTCTGCTGAACACGGTCTGGGGCATCGCACTGCCAGGCGTCTTCAGTGCGTTCGGTGTCTTCCTGATGCGGCAGTTCTTCATGAACCTGCCCGTGGAACTCGAGGAGGCCGCACGCCTCGACGGCGCGAACCCGTTCCAGGTCTTCTGGCGGATCATGCTCCCGCTCGCCGGTCCGGCGATCAGCGCGCTCGTCATCCTCACCACGCTCGCGTCGTGGAACGACCTGCTCTGGCCGCTCGTGGTCACTACGTTCGCCGAGCGCATGCCACTGGCCGTGGGGCTCGCGACGATGCAGGGCACGTATCAGACGGACTACACGCTGATGATGGCCACGAGCGTGCTCGCGATGGCTCCGGTACTCATCCTGTTCGTCATCCTGCAGCGCCGCGTCGTTGCCGGGCTCGCGTTCACCGGGACCAAGGGCTGAGTCCACCGGCCCGAAACTCACCGCACTCACCTCGAAGGGCAGTCACCCCATGCTCCACACTCCACCTCGCGTCGGGCTCGTCGGCGCGGGCGGCATCAGCCACGCGCATGCACCGGGCCTCCTCGAACTCGGCGCATCGGTCACTGTCTTCTCGGAGCACGGCGCGGAAGAGCTCTCCCGGCGCTACGGGTTCACCGTGGCGTCGACGTTCGACGAGCTGCTGGAGCGCAGCGAGGTCGTCGACATCTGCACCCCGACGTCGAGTCACCTCGAGTATGTGGGCGCCGCTCTTGCGGCCGGCCGCCATGTCATCTGCGAGAAGCCTGTCTCGCTCGATCCTGAGGCAGCCGCCGAGCTGGGCCGGACGGCCGAAGCGCGCGGGCTCGGGCTCTTCCCAGCGCACGTCGTACGCTGGTTCCCCGCGTACGTGGCCGCCCAGCGCGCCGTCTCGTGCGGCGAACTGGGCTCCCCCGCGGTGCTGCGGTTCTCGCGGATCGGCGAGTACCCCTCGTGGTCGCAATGGTTCGCCGACGAGCAACACTCGGGCGGCATCGTGGCCGACCAGATGATCCACGATCTCGACATCGCACGCTGGATCGCCGGCGAGGTCGTCGAGGTCTTCGCCACCCGGGTCGCCGACGACACGGCACCGGCGGTATCGGCTCAGGTGCTGCTCACCCACGAGAACGACGCCATCTCCGCCGTGAACGGCATCTGGGGCGCGGCGGGCACCACGTTCCGCACAGCCTTCTCGATCGCCGGCGACCAGGGCATGTTGCGGTACGACTCCACCGAGTCGGGCTCGTTCCGACTCGACGGCGGCAAGGGGGACGGCGGTGCGAGCGACCGGCCCGACAGCAGCTTCACCGAGAGCCCGTACCTGCTCGAACTACGGGAGTTCATCGACGCAGTAAGGGGCGGCGCCACACCCCGCGTCACATGGGCCGACGGCATCAGAGCCGTCGAGATCGCCCTCGCCGCCAACGCCTCGATCGCGACCGGACAGCCCGTCCGCGTCTCCGAGCCCTCCCGAAAGGCCGCCGCATGAACGCCCGTCCGCAGGTCCTCCGTGTCGGCATTCTGTCGTTCGCGCACCCGCACGCGATCTCGTATGCCGGGGTTCTCGCCGCGCGCCCCGACGTACACGTCCGGGCCACCGACCCGGGCGTACATGCCAGCGGCGAAGTGCGCGGTGCCGAGCTGGCCGCCCAACTCGGCGTCGAGTATGCCGACGACGTCGACCAGCTCCTCTCCTGGCAGCCGCATGCCGTCATCGTCACGAGCGAGAACGTACGCCATCGCGAGCACGTCGAACGGGTCGCCGCGGCGGGTGCGCACGTGCTCTGCGAGAAGCCATTGGCCACGTCCGAGCCTGACGCGCGCGCGATCGTCGCCGCTTGTGAACGCGCGGATGTCGTGCTCATGACCGCGTACCCGGTGCGGTTCGCCCCCGAGTTCGTTCGCCTCCTCGAGGTCGTCCGGGCGGGGGAACTCGGGCGGATCCTCTCGGTGAACGGTACGAACAACGGCAAGATCCCGCTCGGCGAGCGCAGCTGGTTCACCGATGCCTCGCTCTCGGGCGGTGGCTCCCTCGTGGACCACGTGGTGCACGTCGCCGATCTGCTCGACGAGCTCTTCGAGGCTCAACCGGCCGACCGTGTGCACGCGGTCGTGAACCGCACCCTGCACGCGGTGCGCCCCGGGATCGACGTCGAGACAGGCGGGCTGGTATCCGTTCGCTACCTGAACGGGGCGACCGCCGTCATCGACTGCTCGTGGAGCCATCCGGACTCGGCGCCCAACTGGGGCGGCCTCACCCTCGAGGTCGTCGGCAGCCGCGGGATCGCCCGCATCGATCCGTTCGCCAAGCATGTCGGCGGTTTCGGTCCCTCCGGCGCGGTGCGACACGACTTCGGCGCCGACATGGACGCCTCGATGCTGGCCGAGTTCCTCGCTGCCGTGCGAGAAGGCCGGTCCGCGCGACCCGATGGACGGGCAGGGTTGCGCTCACTGCAGGTGGTGCTGGCCGCGCAGGCCTCCGTTCAGAGCGGCGGCCCGATCACTCTCGACCAGGTCGAGGAGTTAGGCCGGATCGCGCTCTGAGGCTGAAAGGCCGATGTCCGCCCGACGATCCGGAGCCGATCGCCGAGATCGACCGCGTCATCGTCTGCGGACCGCCATCTCCCGACTCGCCCACCCGCGGTGTCAGGTTCGCTGGCGCCAGGCGAGTGGACCAGGACGATTCGAAGCGACCGGGCACGGCACGACCGCCCGAGAGCAGGCCGAGTGAGCGTCACGCGTGTGCGTCGGCGAACGCAGCACCGACCACTTTCCAGGCGGTGGGAAGGTCGCGGATGCGCCGCCCGATCATGGGGTCGAAGTGACACTGGCAAGCGAACCGAGACGGGTGAGGTCCAAGCCGAGCTGGCGGCCGAGGATCGCCGGCCAGATCCGGGTCGGTGACGGACGGATCGGCGGTGAGACGGGAGGGGCAAACTCGGCCAGCCGGAGGTCACCGCGCGGTGGCAACCACTACTCGACGTACCTCTCGCCGGGGCGGAAGGCCCTGGACGCGACCCGACGTCGGCGCTGAGCGGAGCGGTGGCGATCAGCTCGTCGTCGACCACCAGGTCCACCGGGAGGGATTGTCATCGGCATCGACGGACGAGGGGCGCGCACCCAAGGAGATGGTGTCGGTGGTGAACGTCAGGCCGACGCCGGACGGCATAGCCGCCATCCGCATCGACCTGTCGCTCAGGAACAGGACGATTCGGCTCAGTGGTAGCCGCCACGCCCACCGCTCGCGAGTGTGCTCCGCCTCGGTCACTCCTGCCAGGTCCGGAGCGCATCATCGGCCCGCAATACACGCGGGCCCAGCTCACACTGCCCCGGCGCCGGTGTCCGCGTCCGGTTCGACCTCTCCGGCGGTGGGGAACCCGGCGGACCGAGTCCGATCCCCAACCCTCAGGAGGGTTTCCCGATCGGCCGGGTGGACCGAGCCGTCGGGCATCAAGCCCGCGTTGAGCAGGAGGTTGCACCTTTGAGCGGCCGCGTGGCCCAGCCTCGACCATGCCTCGTCTGCACCGATGTGAGCGGCGCTGGCCCGGTAGCCCCAGTTCTTGTCCTGCAGGATGGTGCAGACCTCATTCCATTTACCCCGATGTGTCTCCCAGACCTCCCTGGACAACCTGATGGCCGCCTCGTTCGCGCCGCCGGTGCGCAAGCGCTGCTCGAGAGGTACGAACCTCATTTCTTGAGACATGAAATCCTCATTGCCCGTGACACCCTGCTTGAACGAAACGAGTGCCTGAGGCTGCAGCTTGCGTATCGACTGGTAGACCTCGGCGACCGGGAAAGGTCGGGGCGGTAGTAGCACGGCGAAACGAGGTCGAACCACACACCGGCGACGCTGCCGTAGTTGCACAGGAGCTCCCGCAGCTGGTTGTCGACGAACCGCAGATAGTGCTGAAAGTCCTCTTCGCGAGCATACCGATACGCGGGATCGTCGACCGGGTATTCCGGGCGGGAGCAGGGCACTCCGACGTCATTTGAGAGGAAGTACGGATGCCGCCAGTCGGCACCATAGCTGTAATAGAGGAAGAAACCGAGTCCGCGCTTCTCGCAGGCGGCAGCCAGTTCGCCCACCAGGTCTCGGCCGCCGGCGACTCCGTCGACGAGAAGGTGGACTCATCGGTACGAAAGAGTGAGAAGCTGTCATGGTGCCGCGTCGTGAGATTGATGTATCTCATGCCGGCTTGCACGGCGAGCTCCGCGATCGCGTCAGCATCGAAGGCATCGGCACGAAACTCATTCTTCAGCCGCTCGTATTCCCGCACCGGGATCTGCTCGTGATACATCACCCACTCGCCACGGCCCAGGAGACTGTAGAGACCGAAGTGCAGGAACAGGCCGAACCGCGCGTCGCGAAACCACCGGAGTGAGGCCTCGCGCGGCGAGTGCCGAAACACCTCGTCGTAACCACGCAGGTACGCCGGCATGCCGGCTCCGGATGCCGAACCACCAGCTACTGTCGCAGTTGCCCCGCCCCTACCTGGCCGCCCTTCAGAACGGACGTTGAACACGCTCATCGCGCCTGGCAGGATCACCGCCCAGCGGGTGTCCAGCAGGCCGAGCTCCTTGACGACGATGTACGTCGGCACTATTCCGGCCGAGACCAGCGCAGGAATCAGCAAGAAGAAGGTGATCAGCTTCCGGAACGGGAGGTCGTCGCGCGATGATCCATAACCTGCAAGGATCGTGAGGGCAGTGCCGATGACCGCTCCGGCCACAGCATAGAACACGGAGTTCGCAAGTCCGACGATGAGGTTCGGCGAATTCCAGATCGTTCGGTAGGCGTCTAGGGTCGGGTCGACGGGCCACAGGTAGACGTCGTGGTTGGCGATGGCCTGGCCGCTCGACCAAGTGAGGCGCTGACGACGTCAGACGATCGGGTACAACACGAGGAGCGCAAATGCTCCCAAGACGCAGTGATTGACGACGGCGAAGGCGCGATCGCCCCGGGAATCGCGGATCTTCATCTCAGTTCGGCCGCGAGTCGTATGCTCGCTGGTAGATCTCCAGGTAGCCGTCCAGGTTCATGCTCTCGAAGGTGTCGACATACTCGTTCCAGTCGCGATCGTTGGTCGGGTCCTTCTTTCCCAGCGAGAATTCGGAGATGCTGGTCGTGATGTGCTGGTTGATCGACACCTCGGCGTCGGCGACGGCGGCGGCATCGGCGACCTCGATGATGACCGGCGGCAGCTGCATGTCTTTCGGCTGCGCGAAGGCTTCGTACGCCTGACCGGCGGTGTACAGGTCGGCTTCGAAGGTCGGCGCGTTCGGGTCGATGGCCGCGCCGCCGCGGAAGTCGGCCGAGAGAAAGTCACTGCCGCCTGCGTCCAGGCCTGTCCGGTCGGCGGGGGCCACTCGATCGTCTTGAAGATTGCCTGCTCGCCATTGATGCCCTGGTCGCCGGTTTTGGCGTACTCCCAGTTCGTGCCCTTCTCGCCGTAGTACAGCCACATCACCGACTCGAGGTCCAGCATGCCCCGACGCCACACTCACACGGAGATGATCATCTACCGGGGCGTGACCGAGGTGATGCGGTTCGAACCCAGTTCGTTCAGCGACCGACACCGCCGGCGACCTGATCAGGTCCCGAACGACCTGCGGCACCTCGACAGCCTCACCCCCGGTAGCAGGGCGGCTCCTGCCTCAGTCCACACTCCCATCCTCCTCAGAACTGCCGCCGCGACCACATGACCTCGGAGCGCACCGCGACCGTGAACGCGGTACGGCGCGTGCTCGATCTGGGTCTCGATGCCCGCGCACCACTGACCACCAATGCCGTGTACCGAACTCGTCCAGGCAGCCAGGCCACGCCCTGCTGGACAAGACCGGCATTGGCCCTGTGGTCAGGCGATCCGTTCGACCGCCTGACCACACCATGTGCGGGTGCGTTCCAAGGCCGCGTTCGCCACACTGGCAGCGGCGAACCCCATCCCCGCATCGCGACCCCTTGGCAGTGTTGGGGACCCCCGAATGCGCTCTCGCCGGTGACGGACCGGAAGCCGGCAGGACAGTCCGCTTCACGAGGTCATCGGCCTGCTCCTTCGGTCGGAGTGAAGCGTACGGCGTCGAGGCGGTGGACCGACGAGTTGTTCACGTCGAGGCGCACCCAGCCGTCGGTGCCGGCCGCGAACCTCCAGGTGCCGAGGGGCACCCAACCTCCGCGGGATCGCTGGTCCACGAGAACGGTCGACTCGCCGTCAGCATGTCGAACGGTGTACGTCGCGGAGGTGGTCGTTGTGGCGTGGGCGGGGACCCATGCCTCGACGAGGTAGTCGCTCGGGCCGGCGATGGTCGGTGTCCAGGTCGCAGTCGACCCGATGGCGCCACTGTAGCGAGACGGTCCGCCGTCCCACCCAGGCAGGCCGCTCGGGAACCAGCTTCCGGTCTCCATGTAGGGAACAGGCTCTCCTGGGCAGGCATCCCCCAGGTCGGAGTCGTCCACCACGATCTGCCGCGGCGTCGGATCCGTCGGCACCTCGTGCGCCGGATCCGTCGGCACCTCGTACGGCTGCGACGCCGGACCGATCTGCCCGTCGACGAACGCAGCGACCGTGTACGTCCCGCCCGCGTCTTCGGATGCGCCGAGTGCCACTGACGTCCGTCCGTGGGCGACCGCGACCATGATGGGCCGATCGCAACGCATCCGTGACACGGCGTAGCCGTCGGCGCCGGACACGGACGCCCAGCTGAGGACGATCTTGCCGTCGGCGAGATGGTGCGTCACACCGGTCGGTGCGGCCAGCTCCGGGCCGGTGTCGTCAACTTGCAGCACCGCCCGGACGGAGACGTTGTCGACCGCGACGTTGCCCGAATTGGTGGTCGCGCTGCTCTCGAACAGCACGAGCGTGGCCCGGTCGGAGGTGGCGGTGAACGTCACGACGTCCCGTAGCCGCTGACCGAACCCGTTGGTTTCGACGGTGACGCGGCCCTCTGCCATGGGCGCTGCCGGGTCACCGCTGTCGATCGCTCCGTCGAACAGCTGCGCCGTCAGGCCCATGGGCTTCGCTGGAGACGAGAGTGCGCCGAGGTCAAAGGAGAGCCGGTACGTCTGCCCCGGTGTCGTCACGAACGTCTGCCGGATCGAGGACGTCGTCGGTGGCGCCGTCGACTCGTTCGAGTTGAATCCCACCACGGTGTCCTTGCTCGGCGACTCGATCGTCGTGCTCGCGGTGCCGTAGCCGGCCTTACCGCTTGCGGAGCTCGCAGCGACGACTACCTCGCTGCCCGCCTCCCAGCCAGGGAGGTTGAGCTCGGTGGCAGGAACCCCCCAGTCGGCGGCGGCCGGCGGGTTGCCGGCGCGGGTCCCAGCCTCGAGGTCGCCGTTGCGCAGCAGGTTGCAGCCGGTGCCCCGCTCGTCGCCCCGGGCGACCGGGTGGTCGGCCACTCTCAGCAGGTGGATGACGGTGCGGTCCTGACCGGTCACGTTCCACCCCGACGAGGCGTAGAGGTAGCGCGCCTTGCCGTCCACCGTGAGGACCTTCGGCTGCTCGAACTTCGGATCCGGCCCGTAGATCTTGCGGATCGGGAAGTCGCCGTACGCCTCGTAGTAGTAGGGGACTCTCCGATAGCCGAGGCTGGTGCGGTCGAGGTCAAAGGTGTAGCCGTCCTCGGAGAAGAACATCGCGCCGCCACCGACGATCCCGGTGACGTCGCCGTGGTTGTCCGTCGTCAGGAATTGGACCTGGCCGTCGGAGGTGAACACGGTCGCGTCCTCGATCGTCACGCCTTCGGGCGTGAGCGGGTCCTCGAGAAGCTGGTAGGGCCCGGTGAGG
The DNA here is from genome assembly GCF_900106035.1 of Jiangella alba. GTDB lineage: Bacteria > Actinomycetota > Actinomycetes > Jiangellales > Jiangellaceae > Jiangella > Jiangella alba. Next base: position 1,033,779 of record NZ_FNUC01000003.1, on the reverse strand, counting down.
TTCTTGCTGGTGGCGGCGCCGAACACGAGCTTCGCGCCGACGCGCGTCTTGAAGTATACGAAGTAGGTGTCACCGAGCTTCATCATCGTGGGGTTGGTGACCATCTTGCCCTCGGTGAAATGACCAGCCTGCGGCGAGATCAGCAGCCCCGGCTGCTCGGAGTCTGGGTTGATTTTCTCCCAGGGGCCGTAGGGACTGTCGGCGACGGCCATGCCGATCTGCTGGTTGTTCGGATGCGGCGGCTGCCGGTAGTCGCTGTTGCCGATGTAGAGCAGCACGTACTTGTCGCCGAACCGTCGGATCTCCGGGTTGTGCGGGGCGTAGCGATCCCAGTCACCCTCCTGGCCGGTTCCCTGCAACGCCACATCGCTGAACTCGAAGGGTCCCTCCGGGCTGTCGGCGAAATAGTGGGCGATCTCGCTCGACCGGCGCCAGGCCGGATCGACGTTGCGCTCGGGCCAGCGTGCGATGAAGAGGTGGAAGCGCCCTTCGTCGTCGACCACCGGACTCGCGCCCCAGAGCGTGTATCCGGGGTCGTAGACGACCGGTCCGACCCATTCGAGGCGACGTGAAAAGGCCGACTCGGGCACCTTCAGCCGCGGATCGACCGGCTCCGGCACGAGGCACGGCTCGACGGCTACGTCGGCCGACTCGTGCCAGGCCCATCGCACGGACTCCAACGTGACATCGACGGTCGAGGAGGAATCGACCGTGGCAGACGGCGTCACGTCGAACGTCACACGCGTCGATCGGCCGCGTGGTAGCGGCCGCAGCGACACCGTGTCGTCCGGCGTTGTCCAGCCGTCCGGCAGCGCCACCTCGACCGAGCTTCGCGGTAGGGCCCGATCGCCCGCGTCGATGGTGACGGCGAGTTCGAAGGGCGTCTCGGTGAAGATGCGGTCTGGGATCGCGATCTCGATCTCGGGCTGGAAAGGCGGCTTCTCCCGGACAGCTGCGTTCGCCGCCCCCTCGACAACGATCGACTGCACCGCGAGCATCCCGATCGCCATCCCGACCACTGCGGTGCGTGCCTGCTTCCGCCTGCTCCACCTCATCTGGATTCTCCTGTCCGCATTCCCGTGCGAATCGACAATCGTGGGCCCCGCCGCCGACCGGCAGAGCCCGGATGGATCTTCATCCGTGACTCCCAACACTCTTGGCCGCCGCACGACGGGCGGCACCGCTGGATTGATCGTTCGGCCTACGGCCCGACTGACCGGCTCCGACCGCAGCTCGCGTGTCGCACATGTTGGTACTGGTGTCGGCCACCCGTACCGGCCCCTGGTCGCTGATCGTCACCACGAGGTCTGCCCATCGCCCGACCGGAACAGTGGCCGACGTCATGGCGTTCTGGTCCGAACCCGATGACGCGCACCGCGTGACACGGGGTCCGGTCGATCAGGAACCCCGTCCGTACCAGGGACGCCGCGCTGCCCTGGACCGTCGCGTCGCGTGCGTTCGGCTGCCACTGGAACGGGACGGCGGCTCGATCTCGACCGAGGCCGTCGCGCCCAATCGCCAGCCGTCGCCGGACAGCACGGCACGGACGCGCTGTCGTCCCTCCTCGTCGGCCGTGGGGGTGACCTCGAAGACGTAGGAGCGGGCGTCGCCGGACCGAATCGGCCGCACCGCATGACCAGGCTCGACCGTCCATCCGTCGGGCACCTCGAGACTCAGCCGCCCGGCGGGCAACGTGGCACCGGCGGCATGCGCAGTGACCTCCACGTCGAACGGGGTCCCGTCCTCGACCCGCTCGGGCACCGAGACCGACAGACGGGCCAGCGGGACGAAGACGTACTCATGACCGCGCCGGCCGTCCAGGACGACCTCGTTGCCGTCGCGTACGACCTCGACCCGACGCCCGGTGACGGCGTCATACACCCGGAAGCGACCCTCGAACATGCTGCTCCGCAGGGTCAGCGGGCCACTCCGACCAGCGGACACCGCAATCTCGGTCGGTGTGCCGTCGGCCCACCGGACGTCGACCGTCGCATTGCCCCGGGCCCGCAGCCCGTCAACCGACCCATCCGCCCAGAAGTCCGGCAACGCCGGCAGCACCTCGATAGCACCGGCGTGGCTCTGCAGCAGCATCTCGGCGGCCCCGGCGGTGGCGCCGAAATTTCCGTCGATCTGGAACGGCGGATGGGTGTCCCACAGGTTGGGCAGGGTGCTGTTCGACAGCTGCTCGTCGAGCATCTTGTGCGCGTGGTTGCCGTCGAGCAGCCGCGCCCAGAAGTTGATCTTCCACGCCTTGCTCCAGCCGGTGCCGCCGTCACCTCGGGCACGAAGCGACACCTCGGCCGCCTCAACGTATTCGGGGTCGATCTCCGGCGTGATCTGCGACCCGGGATGCAGCGCGAACAGGTGGGACACGTGCCGGTGGGTGTTGTTCGGGTCGTCCAAGTCCTCCTTCCACTCCTGGACCTGGCCCCAGGAGCCGATCCGCAGACCGGGGTCGAGCTTGCCGCGTGCCCGCCGCAGCTCGCGGGTGAACGCAGTGCGGTCGCCGACGATCTCTGCGGCCCGCGTGGTGTTGGTGAACAGGTCCCACACGATCTGCTGTGACATCGAGCCGCCGGCGGAGAAGTCACCCTGCTCCGGCGAGTAGCTCGGGTTGACGACCAGCTTGCCGTCGCGCGGGTCGACTACGAGCTCGTCGATCCAGAACTCCGAGAGCGCCTTCAGCATCGGGTACGCGCGCTCGCGCAGAAACTCCCTGTCACCGGTGAACTGGTAGTGCTCCCAGTAGTGCTGGGCGAGCCAGGCACCGGCCTCGGGGAACCAGAAGGCGGTCGCCCAGTCGCCAACGCCGGTGTTGCCGAACGGCGTCGTCGCGTTGTGCACCACCCAGCCGCGGTTGTCGAACATCTCCCGAGCCGTCACCCGCCCCGGAGGGACCAGTGAGTCGACGAAGTCGAACAGCGGACCGGTCGTCTCGGACAGGTTGGTGGTCTCGGCCAACCAGTAGTTCATCTGCAGGTTGATGTTGACGTGGTAGTCGGAATACCAGGGCGGGCTCGTTGAGTCGTTCCAGACACCCTGCAGGTTGGCCGGCAGCGACCCCGGACGCGATGACGCGATCAGCAGGTAGCGCCCGTACTGGAAGAAGAGCACTTCGAGAGCCTTGCGGGCCGGCGGCGACAGGGTGTTCTTCCGGTACCCGTCCAGCAGCTCATCGGTGGGCATGTTCGGCATCTGCTGGCCGACGTCGAGGCGCACCCGCTCGAAGAGTTCCTGATAGTCGGCAAGGTGCGCGGCACGCAGCCGTTGGTAGGACCGGTCGGCGGCCGCGTCGACGCGTTCCGTGACGTCGGCGTGTGGGCTCTGCCCGGTGCGGTAGGTGGGGTACGCCGTCGAGTAGTCGGTCCCGGCCGCGAGCAGCAGGACGACCTCGTCGGCTCCGGATACCGTTACCGTCCCGTCGGGGTTGTCGGTCCGGGTGCCGCCGGTGTTCAGCACCTGCAGCTGCGACTCGAAACGCATGCCATTGTCGTGCAGCGCTCCAGCCATCGTGATACGGCCGCCCTCGGCGGTCAGCGTCCTCGTCCGGTTGCCGGGGGCGGTGATGCTCGCGGTGAACCCGATCTGGCCTGGCTCGTCGGCTCTCAGCCGGGCCACGATCACGTCGTCGGCAGCCGAAGCGAAGTAGTCGCGGGAGTAGCCGACGCCATCGGCGGTGTATGACACCGTCGCGGTCGCGTCGGCGATGTCCAGGCTTCGTCTGTAGTCGCTCACCGATGTCGGCTGGGGCTGCGTCAGCCTGATCTCGCCGAACGGCTGGTACGCGCCGTAGCCGGTCCTCGGCTGGCCGAGCAGGTTGGCGACCCACTGCGGTGACACCCGCTTCTCTGCGTCGATGCGCTGCTGCACCGCCTCAAGCGCCCCGGGCCGCGGCGACGTCCAGTTGCCGAAGTTGTAGCCAGGAGACCCCGGACCGCCGGTCCACAGTGTCTTCTCGTTGAACTGCAGCCGCTCGGTCGCGACCCCGCCGAAGACGGCCGCACCGAGAGCACCGCTGCCTATGGGTAACGTCCGCGACTCCCAGTGCGTCGCGGGCTCGTCGTACCACAGCGTCAATGGGGAGTGGTCTCGCGAGGTGGCCACCTCGGCGGACGTCGCGAGCGACGTTCCGCTGGCCGAAAGACCCGGCACCGCGATCAGCGACGCAAGCACAGACAGTGCGCTCACGGTCCGAAGACGACGACTAGCAGTAGTCACGTTGCCTCCACACGGCACGGGGGGTGCGCTCACGAACGGTCAATCGGCCTATTGCCAGCGGGCCGGCTCGCACCGGAAACGGCGGCCCGCATACGCACTACTCAGGTGACCTACGCCACAGCACGCGCATGACAACGCCGAGGTGGCAATACAACGAACACGTTGCGCGGATGTTACTCCTCAACCGCGACGACGCGCAAGCATTGATCCGATGTTTAGTGGCAATCAAAGGACGCGGGTGACGAATGGAAGGCCACTACCACGATGATTCCGAATCGTCGCCGCATCCACGCGAAGGAATCGCCAGAGACATCGGGTCTATCGCCAGTTGAACTCGGTCCAGCGAGGACGGCTCACCTTGGCTGCCAACGCCACAGCGGTCTAGTGATCTTGCGGTGTGTCACCTTCGGTAGACATGGGCGGAGGGCACCGAGGGGTCAGCATGTGAGCGATGATCTTGACGGCCTCCTGGCCGCCTTCCGCGTCCGCATCGAAGATCGCGCCCTGCCGACGCTGGGGTGGTCGCGTGATCACCGTCCCGGCTGCAAGCCGGAGCGGTCCGATGCCGAGTCGGCGACAGCAGCCCATCCGGCACCGACATGACGACCTTCCCCCCGGGGAAGGGCCGCGCTGGGGTCCGGGGCGACGTTGAGAACGTGAATGAAATGAACCCGCTCTCCTCCAACTCGCGCGGTCGGTCAGCCTCCGGGACGTGCCCGGGCCGGCACGTTCGGGGCCGGCAGGCGAAGCCTGAATGGCTTGATGGAGTCGGTGATGTGCACGTAGATGGTCTTGTGACGGTAGGTCGAGTCCCCTACGGTGCCGCTGCGGTAGGGGCCTCCCCGGGTGCCCACGATGGCTGGCCTTGTGCTCGGCCACCCGGGCGCCGACCTCGCGAACGGTGGTCGGCACCGCGTCCTCGATGTATCCGGTCTTCATCGGTACGACGTTGCGGAGGAGGTTGCCGTCTCCGGTCGACGTGCGTCTCGACCGCTGACGTCATGTCGTGTGTCGGCAGGTCGGGCTGCCAGGCCCCGAGGACGCAGGGGTCGAAGGCACCGACCTCCTGCTCGGCGTCGAGTAGTCAGCGGCAAGGGTGGGAGCAACGGCTCGAAACCCATCGTCATGGCGCGAAGTCTGTGTAGAACGAGTGGCGGACATTGTCCGTGCGGAAGTTGGGATAGCCGTCGTGGTGCTTGGCGGTGAAGACCAGGTAGTTCATCCCGGCCACCTTCGCGGCGGCTGCCTCGGCCTTGACCGAAGGGTCTCGGTACTGGTTGTAGTGCGGCTCGCCCGGCCGATAGGCCTGCCACCCCAGCCGATCTCGGCCGAGCGAGTCCGTGCGTGGCGACGTTTAGGGGGTGGGGCCTCAACCATCGCCACAATCCTGCGGCGGACGGCTACCTGTCTGCCCGCGAGCGACGAGCAAGTGGCCGCCTCGACGAGTCAGCTCTAGCCGTGATGGCTTCCCGGACGGAGGGTCCTCGACGCCTCCGCCCGGGAGGCCATCGCCGGCCATGGCACACCGTGGCTCATCGCGCGGCACACCTGGAACGGCGAACTAACCGGTGCCGCCGGCGCTCACGGGACGGTAGCCGCGTTTCGGGACCACCCTCATCTCGCGCCCATTGACGATCACCAGGACCGGGCGGCGGCTGGGCACCCGATCGGCCACGACCTCGAACGAGGTCACCCTGCCCATCGACCACGTGGCGCTGACGCGGTAGCCGCCGCGCGCCCGAAGTCCGGTGAAGGAGCCCTCGGCAGCCCACGCCTGCGGCAGCGCCGGCAGCAGGCGGATGGCGCCGTCATGGCTCTGCAGCAGCATCTCGGCCAACGCGGCGCTCATGCCGAAGTTGCCATCCATCTGAAAGGGCGGATGGTAGGCGAACAGGTTCTGGTAGGTCCGGTGGCGCATCAGCCCACGGAGCATCGCGTAGGCACGCTCTGGCTCCTGCAACCGCGCGAACAGCGCAGCCCTCCATGGCCAGGTCCACGATGTACGGCTGTCACCGACCACCGTATCGGGGCCGATCGGCTCCCCGTTGGGGGCGCCGCAGCGCGCATTGAGAGACTTCAGTGCCGCGGCGGCGAGGTCCGGCGTCTCCCCCACCGTGATCTGGCGTCCGGGGTACACCGCGAACAGATGCGAGGTGTGCCGATGCCGATTGTCGATGCTGTCACGGTCGGTTTGCCACTCCTGCAGTTGGCCCCAGCTGCCGATCTTGTTGGGCGCGAGCTTCTCCCGCATCGTGGCAACCTCGTCGCGAAACGCCTCGTCGACCTCCAGTGCCTTGGCCATCTCGAGGTAGTTCGTGAAGAGGTCCCAGACGAGCTGCTGGTCATACATGACCCCGTCTTCGTGGGGACCGTGTTCAGGCGACCACCCGTATGGGGAGTACAGCAGGCCGTCTGCCTTCTCCAGGAGACGATCCTGCCAGAACTCGCAAACCTCCTTGACCAACGGATAATAGCGCTGCAGGACGTCACGGTCTTGGGTGAAGGACCAGTGCTCGTAGATGTGACGCATGTACCACGCCGAGGCGACCGTGTTCCAGAGCCATGCGTTGCCGCCGAAGATGCTCTGTGACGTGCGCGCAGTCCAGCCGCGCACCTCCGATCCGTCCCGAGCCTGGAAGGCGTTGCGAGTCGCGACGCGGCTCGGCACGGCCACCTGCTCGATGAAATGCGCGAGTGCAGCGTGGCTGTCGGGCAGGTCGGTAGTCTCCGCTGCCCAGTAGTTCATCTGAATGTTGATGTTGGTGTGATAGTCGGCGGCCCAGGGCGGCTGGTTCTGGTTGTTCCAGAGCCCCTGCAGGTTGGCAGGTAGGCCGTCGGGTCGGGAGCAGCTGACGAGCAGGTAACGCCCGTAGCGGAAGTGCAATTGCTCGAGCTCGGGATCAGCGGAGGTTCCGTCTGCATAGCGCGCCAGCCGGTCCTTCATCGGCAGCTCCAACACCTCGGGCTCTGTGCGACCCCAGTCCACCCGCACTCGATCCATGATCGCGCCGTGGTTGTCGAGGTGGGCACTGCGGAGCTGCGCGTACGACGTCGCCGAAGCCCGCGCCAGGGTCGTAGCAGCCACCCCAGCCGGATCCTTGCCGCTGCGCCAACCGGCTGCAGCGTCGAGCGCGTAGTCGGTTCGGAGATCGATCCGAATCTCGATCTCGCGACAGCCGGTGAACCGCACCTGTTCCCCCGCTCGCGCCAGTACTCCGCCGTTCTGCCGGAGCTCGCCGTCGGCGGCGTAGCGCAGGTCGTTCCGCATCCGGTTGGCGAAGCGGATGCGATTGCCTTCCGCGGACACAACGGTGGTGGTGCGGGGCTCGTTGCGATCGGCGTTCTGGCCGGATGTCAAGGAGATCTCGCCGGAGAGCCCAGCAGGTGAGGCGGTTTGATAGCGCACAACGAGCAGGTCGGCCGAGCGACTGGCGAACGCTTCACGGAGCACGCTTTCGCCTTGGGCGTCGGTGAACGAAGTGGTGTGCACGCCGGTGGCGAGGTCGAGTGACCGCGCGTAGTCGGCGGGCACCGCACCCACGCCGATCAGGTCCACGCCGGCAAGGCCGATCTCGGCGACCTGCCAATGCGGAACCCCAACCTTGGGACTGAAGGTGAAGCGGTAATGGCTATATGTGCCGGGCGTGGCGACCGCATATTGAAGCCGCTGCCCGCGCGCGGTGAAGGGCGTCTCGGCGTGCTGCCGGGCATCGAGCTCGGTCCAGGTCAGCCCATCGACGGACCCTTCGAACACCCAGTCCTGTGGGTCACGCTCCGGCACGTCGCCGGCGCTGGTGAAGGAGTACTCCGCTACCCGTGTGGCGGTGGCGAGGTCAACCGACCACCGGCACGTCCAGGGCTGTGCACCGCCGTTCGGGGCGATGATGCACCACTTGGTTGCGACGTTGCCGTCGTAACTCTGCGCGACGGTCTGCGCGGCGGTGGAGTCGACACCACCACCGTTGTCGCCGATGACCTTGGTCAGGCGATCGAAGGAGACGACGAGGTCTCCGAAGTTGCGGTAGGAGCCGAAACCAGTCATCGAGAGGTCGTACGCGTAGTCGTTGCGACCGGCCAGAGCGTTGTCGTAGTCGTTGACGCCGCCCCACAGGCTCTGTTCGTTGAGCTGGATCCGATCGGAAGCGAGGCCACCGAAGATCATCGCGCCAAGTCGCCCGTTGCCGATCGGCAGCGCCTGACTCGACCAATCCGTTGCCGGAGTGGCATACCACAGCGACGTGCCAGTCGCCTCGGGGATCGCGGCTGCTGGTGTGGTGTCAGCCGCCGGCCAGGCGAATGGCCGGGCGGCTGAGAGTGAGACAGCCGCGCCCCCGGCCACTAAGAAGCCTCGACGACTGAGTCTGGCGTTCATTTGACCTCCAATAGATGCTATAGGATCGATCCAACCGTTTGATCAGAGTGACACAGATCACCTGATATGGGAACTGGGCGGCCAGATTCGCGGTGGACGGACCCCCAGCGCCGAAGCCACCCGGCCGACCGAAGCGCTGGGCCCGAACGCCGACGCGGACACGAACTCGACCTCTGCCGGGGCTGGCGCGAATTCGGCGCCCAGGCTCCGGCGTCCAGGGACAGGCGCTCGACTGCTTCCGGCCGCCAGCTCGACGGCTGCTGTCGAGAGGCGCCGAGTCGAGCCATGTTCGGGCTTGGGTCGACACCAGGACTCGGCCCCATTGGCGTCGCAGAGGCCGGGACAGCACGACGCACGGTCACCGGGCTCGCCGTAGCGCGAACCGAATCCCCGACCCGTTCGGAACCGCAGCAACGTCGAAGTGCGCCGCCGTGCCGAGTCCGATGCACGTGACCCGGCGGAGCCCAAGGGTCACTTTGTTTCCTCGTCTGCGCCCGCATGGATATGCCGAGCCACTTGCGCTGACGCCGTCGTAATCGCGGCCGCTCGCCACCTCGCCGGCAAGCGGAAGCCGAGCCTCACCTGATCCCGTAGGCCAGAGCCGTCAGATCAGCTCACGGAACGCACCGTCGGTGCGGATGGTCGATGTCGGCAGTCAGCTCGTTCATCATGACGATCTTGGCCTGTGTCGCGCGAACCACTTCGCGGGTGACATCGTCGGCGGTTGCCGATGGGCCAATGGGCCTGGCTCGCGGACCGCGGGGGCCGGAAGTACGGGCGCACACCACTCGAGACCAGGGCGAGCTCGACACCCCATGCTGTCTTGGACTTCCGAGCTGCCCAAGCCAGCGGTTGCCACCACCGCCCCCAGCGTCGTCAGCCTTGATACTGCAGCCCGCAAGCGCAAGCGCCAGTGCCGTAGTGACAGCCATCCACGAGCCCGAGTGGTGCAGGTGCTCTGTAGAATCCGAGTCAGGATCGCTTTTGAATCTTTCCTACAGGATCTTGCATGTAGAGTTGCGGTCTCGATCCCGAAGTCAGATCGTCAAAGAGGGAGAGCCGGAAGGAATCGTGATGGATGTGGCGCGAGCCGAAGGAGCCGGAATGGTTGCCCGCGAGCCCATCAGCGCTGGTATCAGTCACGCCGCGGTGAAGCCCGCGGCGCGTCGGACCCTCGCCGACGACGTCCACGAGCAGCTGACTGCGTTGATCATGGACCACGCGATCCCGCCGAACACCAAGGTGTCGATCGACGAACTCGCACGACAGCTCGAGGTCTCCCCCACGCCCGTGCGTGAGGCGTTGGCCCGCTTCGAGGAGGCGGGCCTGGTCCGCAAAGAATCACTTCGGGGCTACTTCACCACGCCCTTGCTCAACCGCAAGCAGGTCGACGAGCTCTTCGAGTTCCGGAGACACCTCGAGCCGTGGGCAGCCGCACGGGCCGCAGAGCTGGTGGACGACGAGGGCGCCGGGCGCTTGCTCGCCGAGCTGCATACCGTGCACAGTGTGCCGCCCGGCACCGACTACGAGTCGTACAAGGCGCTGACGGCCCATGACACCCGGTTCCACGAGCTCATCTTCTCCCTCGCCGACAACCAGGTGATGTTGGCGGCGTTCCAGCGCACCAATTGCCACCTGCACCTGTTTCGGCTCTTCTATGGCACTGCCCTGGCATCGCCAGCCGTCAGCGAGCACAGCCGAGTTGCCGACGCGATCTCGGCGGGCGATCCAGACCGCGCTCGGGGGGCGATGGCTGCGCACATCGACCTGTCCTACAATCGGCTCAAAGAACGGGCGCAGTGAGACCGGCTCGGCGGGACTCCTCGTCGAGTCGGCGGCTGCGCTCGGTGCCGCGAGGTCCTGAGTGGCCCCGACTGCCGGCCAGAGCTCCCTCCGCGGGGCACTCCGGGTGCGGTGTGGTCAGCGCATCCAGGTGACCTGCCACGACGACAGCAGGCAGGCGCCGCGCTGGTTGACCGGGCGCACGATGTAGTGCGCCTCGCGTCCGGGTGGCGTGTCGACGAAGGTCGTGTCGGCGACGGTGGCGATCACAGCGCCTGGCCGCGATCAAGCCCGGTGAGGGCCTCAAGCCGCCGGCCGCGGTATGACTCGTTGCCCCTGTCGTTCGATGATCTGGGGAACGGTTGCCGCCGCGGCCGGCGGACGCCGACGACCGCCGATAGAGACCCGACCGCACCTCTGTCTGTTCGTAACGTGGCTGCCGGCACGGGCACCCCAGGTCGGGATGCTCCGACGAGGCCGGAGCGATGAATGCCCGATCCTGAACCGCCCTCGACCGCGTATGCGGTGTCCTGCGGCCTTGGCGTCGGCACGTCCGGGCATCGCGCCTGCACCCTCGATACCGAGGGGAAGTGAGTGCAGGACAAGCCGCTGCCCAACGACGAGACGTCGCTGCACGACGTGCTGGCCGCGCCCAGCGGGCGGGGCCCGAGGTGCTGGTCATGGTCGATCAACCGGCCTCGATCGGCGCACTGGCTGTCGCCGGCGCCCGCACCATGGGCATCGACGTGGCCTACCCGCCTGGACTGGCGATGCGCTGCGTCGCCGACCTGCACCCCGGCTGGGCCAAGACCGATGCCCGCGACGCACAGGGGATCGCCGATGCCGCCCGCACCATGCCGCACACGCTGCGCCGGCTCAGCACCGACGACGAGACCCTCGCCGAACTGAGTGTGCTGTCCGGCCGCGACAGGACCTGGCCGGACAGTCCACGCGCCTGACCAACCGGCTGCGCGACGCGCTGCTGCGCGGCCATCCGACGCGCTGGAACGCCTGTTTGGGCCCCGAATGGACCGCGGCGGAGTCCTTGATCTGCTCGCCGCGCCTGGCCTTGGTCAGCCAGCACAGATCGTGGCCGCGCTCGATGCCCAGATGCTCGTCGTCCCCGACACCGCGGCGTTCGCGCCCGTGATCGCCAGGCTCGCGACCCGACTGCGGAGCTCCATCGCGAACGCGGCGACCTCGCTCAGGGATTTGAGGCCCGGCTAGATGCCCGCCCTCTTGGACCGGACCTGACCTCGATGCCCCGACTCGGGGTCAGGACTGCCCTCGAGCTCCTCACCAATATCGGCGACAGCTTCGTATGGACGAGTCCATAGAGACCCCGGCCGTTCGCGCAATCCATCGTGGTCATCTCTTGACGATCCCAATGTAGCGAGGCAGAATCCAATACCCCATAGCAAGCATGCTATAGGATCTATGATTGCTAACTGGAGCAGCCATGAAGTTCAGCATCCGAGCGACGTCTGCCGTACTCGCCGCAGCTCTCGCGACGGCCACCCTGGCCGGCTGCAGCACCCGCAGCGGATCCGACGACGATGAAGCGGCGGGGAACGGCCAGACCGGGGCGGGTACCGCCGAGCTCGGCGATGCGTCGTCGGTTCAGCTTGCCGTGGTGCCCGGCGGTGCTCACCCCTACTTCCAGCCGTGGCAGAGCGCCGGCCAGGCCGCGGCCGACGATCTCGGGCTCGGTGGCTTCACCTTCAACGAGACCGGCGAGTGGGACCAGGGCAAGCAGAACGACGCCCTCAACTCGCTCGCGGCCGACGGCTACAACGCGTTCGGCATCTTCGGGGTCTCCCCCACCGACATCAACACCACGTTCGCCGACCTGAAGTCCCAGGGCTTCGCGGTCGCTTCACTCGCGTCCTGCCCGGCTGGCGACACGAACGAGGCCGATTTCTGCCTCTCCACCGACGTCGAGCTGGCGGCGAAGAAGGCCGCTGAGGCAGCGATCGAGGCCATGGGCGGCGAGGGCACCCTCGTCCATCTGACCGGCAACAACGTCGACTCCAACACCCAGCGCCGCATCGCCGGGGTCGAGGCGGCGGTCGCCGAGGCCGGCGGCAAGGTCGAGTTGCTCCCCGCAGTCACCGACATCGACGTCGACCTCGGCACCGCTCAGAAGGCGGTCTCCGACCTGCTCGCCGCGCAGGGCGACAAGATCAATGCGATCGTCACCACGGCGTACAACCCGGCGGTCGCGGCCGCGAACGGGGTGCGGGAGTCAGGGCTGCCGATCAAGGTCGTCGCCATCGATGACGACCAGGCGATCCTCGACGGCATCGAGGCCGGTGACGTGGCCGCCACGGTGACTCAGAACCCCGTGGGCCAGGTGGAGGTGGGCGCCTGGGTGCTCGCCCTGCTGCAGACCGGTCAGTGCTCGATGGCGGAGCCCGGCGTCATCGTCGACTCCGGTTCGTTCGTGGTCACCGCCGACACCGTGCAGAGCTACGACCAGGAGCGGCAGGCCAAGACGGAGGAGCTCCGGACGGAGTTCGAGGACGAGCACCTGTCCTGCGAGTGAACACCTTTGGCAGCTGGGAGGAGAGACGGTTGGCACGGATCATCACGGCCGATGCACAGCTCGTCGATATCGAGGTCGAGGCACTGCGGACCGACGCCATACAGTCGTTCGTGAAGCAGGAGACCCTGGTCGTCGAGCTCGAGACCGACGACGGCCGGCGGGGTACCGGTTACTCCTACACGATCGGGACCGGTGGCCGGGCGGTGCTGTCGATGCTTCGCGAACACCTGCTGGGGCAGGTAATAGGCGAGGACGCCGACTCGGTCGAGCAGGTGTGGCACCGGCTCTTCGCCAGCACTCGGGCCACCGCTGTCGGCGCTGTGACGTCGCTGGCGCTGGCGGCGGTCGACACGGCGATGTGGGACCTGCGCTGCCAGGGGGCGGGTCTTCCCCTGTGGCAGGCCGCCGGCGGGTTCCGCCGGTCGGTCCCCGTCTACGACACCGAGGGAGGCTGGCTGCACCTCGACGCGCCGACCCTCGTCGAGGGCGCCGTCGAGTCGAAGAAGCGTGGCCTGCGCGGTGTGAAGGTGAAGATCGGGAAGCCGTCGGGCGGCGAGGACGTGGCCCGGTTGCAGGCCGTCCGTGATGCCGTGGGTTCGGACTTTCCGATCATGGTCGACGCGAATCAGTCGCTGACCGGCGCCGAGGCGATCCGCCGGGCTCGGCTGCTCGAGCCACTCGACCTCGAGTGGATCGAGGAGCCAGTCCCGGCCGACGACCTGGGAGGCCATGTCCGGCTGGCGCGCTCGACCTCGATCCCGGTCGCGGTCGGGGAGTCCATGTATTCAGTGAGCCAGTTCCGCGAGTATCTCGCCGCCGGCGCCGCCGGCATCGTCCAGGTCGACGTGGCGCGCATCGGCGGCATCACGCCCTGGCTCAAAGTGGCCCACCTGGCCGAGGCGTTCAACGTCGCGGTGTGCCCGCATTTCCTGATGGAGCTGCACGTCAGCCTCGCTGCCGCCGTCCCCAACGGGCGCTACGTCGAGTACATCCCGCAGCTGCGTGCGGTCACGCGCACCGAGCTCGAGATCTGCGACGGCGAGGCTGTCGCCCCCGACACAGTCGGGCTCGGGATCGATTGGGACCGCGACGCGCTCGAGAACGGACGGGTCGCGTGAACAGCCCGGTCACGGGGGACACCCAGCCGGTCACCGCGACCGCGGACGACGCCGCGGGGCAGGAGACCTACCGGAGGGAGCCGCGGTGGGCCAACCAGCGGCTGGGCCTGGTCGTCGTGATCGGCCTCCTGATCGTCGTCTTCGGCGCCCTGAAGCCGGTCTTCTTCGACGAACGACTGGTCATGTTTCCGCTGCTGACCGACGTCGCGATCTACACGGTGGTCGCCATGTCGCAGATGGTGGTGCTCTCGATCGGACACATGAACCTCGCGGTCGGGCGCATGGCGGCGTTCTCGGCGATGTTCGCCGGCATGTCTTTCGACCTCTGGGGCCTGCCGTTCTATCTCGGCATGGTGATCGGCCTCGTCGCCGGCGCGGCCGTCGGTGCGCTGGCCGGGCTCGTGATCGCCATGATGCGGGTGAACTCGTTCGTGGTGACGCTGGCGATGGACTTCACCCTGCTCGGCCTGATCCCGCTGGTCTATGCCCGCTACACCGAGGCCGCCGCGTTCACGACGAAACCACCGGGGATGGCGGAGCTGCGCCAGTACTCCATGGCCGACGTCTGCGTCGGCGACGTGTGCGGCTCCCCCGCGATCCCGCAGATGCTGCTGTTGACGTTGGTTGCGATGGCATTGGTGGGATGGCTGTACCGGCGCGCCAAGCTGGGTCGCGAGATCCTGATGACCGGGGCGAACGTCCGGGCAGCGGAGCTGTCCGGCATCCCCACGGCACGACGCATCGTGTTCGTCCACGCCCTGTCCGGAACGCTGGCCGGGCTCGCGGGCTTCATGCTCGCCGTCGACACCGGCTCCTTCAAGGCGTCGATCGGGACCGACTTCCTGCTGCCCTCGTTCCTCGGCGCGATCCTCGGCGGCACGCTGCTGGTGGGCGGAGTGGTCTCGATCATCGGCGCCGCGCTCGGCACGACCCTCGTTCTCGTCATCCGCCGCGGCCTGGACCTGCTGGGCATCGGACTGGAGAGCCTGAACATCTACCTGGGCGTGATCCTGCTCCTGGCGGTCTCGACCGAACGGGTGCGCTCAATGCTGTTCCGGGCCGGAGGTGGAACCAGATGAGGAACGTCGCCTTCCTCCGATCCAGCGAGATGACCCTGGTGGTGATCTGCGTCGCCGGGGTGATCGGCCTCGCGGTGGCCTCAGACGGCAACTCGCTGTCGAGCAACTCGATCCGCGTCTTCCTGCAATTCCTCGCCGTCCCCGTGCTCATCGGCCTGGCGCAGATGGTCGTCCTCGCCGTCGGCGAGCTGAACTTGGCCGTCGGCGCGATGGGCGGCGTCGCCGCCGTGTCCTCGGGCATCCTGATGGCCGACCACGGAGCGCCCGCACCGGTGGCGATGTTCGCCGGGTTCGGGGTCGCGATCCTCGCCGGGCTGG
The DNA here is from genome assembly GCF_900106035.1 of Jiangella alba. Lineage (GTDB taxonomy): Bacteria > Actinomycetota > Actinomycetes > Jiangellales > Jiangellaceae > Jiangella > Jiangella alba. The sequence goes on along the minus strand of NZ_FNUC01000003.1, from coordinate 1,018,347 downwards.
CCAACGGATTGCTCGTCGTGCTCACCAGGATCAGCGGCTTCGTCGTCACGCTGGCGACCTTCACCATCCTCACCGGCGCCCAGTACCGGCTGGTGGGTACCCAGACCGTCTCCGACTACTCCGATGCTGTCACGAGCTTCGGCCGGGCCACGCTGCTGGACCGGATCCCCTGGATCTTCGTCGTCGCATGTGTCGTCGCGATCCTCGTCTCGGTGTTCCTGAGACGCGCCAGGATGGGCAGGGAGATGCTGGCGACCGGCGGCAACGCGTCGGCTGCGCAGCTGTCCGGTGTGTCCAACGATCGCTCCCTCGTCGTCGCACACACCCTGTCCGGCGCGATCATCGGAGTGGCCGCGATGCTCACGGTCGCTTCCTCCCCCGGTGTCAACAAGAGCATCGGCGCCGACTGGCTGCTGCCCAGCTTCGCCGCCCCCATCATCGGCGGCGCGCTGCTGACCGGCGGCTCGGTCGTCGTGCTCGGCACCGTCCTCGCGGCGTTCGTGGTGCGGTTGGTGGACGCGTTCCGCGCCGAGTTCCAGCTGGAGCCCACCTGGGTGCAGTTCCTCATCGGCGCCGTCGTGCTCGGCACCGTCCTCCTGGGGCAGGCCCGCAAACGCCGCCGGCGCCGCGCCCTCGAACCCCACCCAGAGCAACCGACGAGCAGGAAGGTGGCCGCGCCATGAGCAGTCCGGTCTTCGTGGCAGACAGGCTCCTCAAGCGCTTCCCAGGGGTCGTGGCCCTCGACCACGCGTCCCTGCGGGTCCAGCCCGGCACGGTGCACGCGCTGCTCGGCGAGAACGGGGCCGGGAAGTCCACCCTGATCAAGATCATGACAGGCGTGTACCAGCCGGACGCCGGGCAGATGCTCATGCGGGGCGCCGAAGTCAGGTTCGCCAACCCCCACGACGCATCGTCCCGCGGCATCGGGGTCGTGCATCAGGAGCGCAATCTGATCCCGGGCTTCAGCGTCGGCGAGAACATCACGCTGCAGGCGCCACCGACCCGGTTCGGGTTCGTCGACCGCGCCCAGATCAGGAGTGTGGCTGAGCGCTGGCTGGCCGAACTGGAACTCGACCTGGATCCGAACACGCCGGTGTCACAACTCTCGGTGGCGCAGATGCAACTGGTGGAGATCGCCAAGGCACTGTCGATGCGCAGCGACTTCCTGCTGCTGGACGAACCGACCGCCTCCAGCACACCAAGTGAGTCCGAGAAGTTGTTCACCGTCGTCCGCAAGCTCCGCGACCAGGGAACCGCGGTGCTCTTCGTCAGCCACAAGCTCGAGGAGGTCTTCGAGATCTGCGACGAAGTGACCGTGCTACGCGACGGCCGGGCGGTTCTGGAGTCCGGGCGGCTCAGCGACTACGGGAAGGACGGAATCGTCGACCTGATGGTCGGCCGCTCCTACCAGCAGGTCACCCTCGGTCAGCGGCCACCGATCGTGGCGCTCGACCGTGCACCCGCCCTCGAGCTCGACCGAGTGTCGACGGCGTCGGGCCATCGCGACGTCAGCCTGTCGGTCCGAGCTGGCGAGATCATCGGCCTCTACGGACTGGTGGGCGCCGGCCGCAGCGAGCTCGCGAAGGCGGTCCTGGGCCTGGACCGGATCGTCGGCGGCGAGCTCCTGGTCCACGGCGAGCCGGTACGGATCCACGGAGTGGGTGAGGCGCTGCACCGGCACCGCATCGGCTACGTCACCGAGAACCGCAAGGAGGAGGGCGTCTTCCTCACCCAGAGCGTCACGCGCAACATCGCGGTGACCGTCTGGGACCGCTTGGCCCGACGTCTCGGCCGGGTCTCGGAGCGTGACGAGAAGGCGCTCGCGGCCGAGCTCGTCGACCGGCTCGGCATCAAGGTCGCGTCAGGCGAGCAGCACACCGGCCAGCTGTCCGGAGGGAACCAGCAGAAGGTGTCGCTCGCGAAGTGGCTGGCGGCACGGACCGAGATCCTGATCATCGATGAGCCGACGGTCGGGATCGACATCCGGACCAAGGGCGCCTTTCACGAACTGATCTGGCAGCTGGCCAGCGAAGGGCTGGCGATCCTGCTGATCACCAGCGACCTTCCGGAGATGGTGACACTTGCGGATCGCATCATCGTCATGAACGACTTCCAGCTCGTCGGTGAGGTGGTCAACGGACGCGGCTACGAAGCCGTCAGCACCCAGGTCATCCGGCTGATCCACGCCGACGAAGAGAACGCGGCATGAATACCCGCGGCCACTCGTCTCGGCGACTGCTCGGTTCCCGGTCGTCGAGGCACATGCGGCCGTCGCGTGGCCGCGGCACACGGCCCTGACTCCCGGGAATCGGCGGCATCGCCTCACTCAGCACCCTCACTCCCACAGCCTGCCCCGCGAGGCCGGCGCCTGGCGTCCGCGCCGGGACACACAGAGAAGGGTCCGATCGACATGACGAAGCGCACGACAACACAAGCGGGCTCCACGCCAGGATCGGCGGGGCCCGATCTCGTACGGCGCGGCCTGCTCGGGTCGATGCTCGCCGTCCCCGCCATCGTGGGGGCACCTGTCACCATGGGACTCGGAGCCTCCCCCGCGAGCGCCGCCGAGGGACGCCCGGATGTCCACGACCCCGGCGAGGTGCTCGCCTCCCTGCGGTTCGGGATGTTCGTACACTTCAATCCCTCCTCGGTCCGCGGTCGCGAGATCGGCTGGGGTCGCAACGCCTATCGGCCGGGCGAGCCGCCCTACAACCAGTACCGAGATCCCTCGGTCAAGGCCGACCCGGTCTATGACGCCGCCTACCGCGAGTTCCTGCCGGAGCGCGACTGGGCCACCAAGCTGGCGGCCACCGCGAAGGCGGCCGGGATGAAGTACCTGGTCTTCACCGCCAAGCACCACGACGGCTATCCCAACTTCCGCACGGACAATGTCCGCCGTTCGTTCTACACCGACTTCGCGCGGACTCCCATGGGACGCTCGGGCCGCGACCTCACCCGTGAAATCGCCACGGCGACCCGCGACGCTGGACTCAAGTTCGGGATCTACTACTCGCAGCGAGACTGGACCCAGCCGGACTACGTCCGTGGCGACTACGCGGCCTACTACGACTACATGCTCGAGCACCTGGTCCAGCTGCTCACCAAGTACGGCAAGGTCGATTTCATGTGGTACGACCACATCCCGTACGCCGACATGGCGCCGTTCCGGCCGCCGCTGCTCAACACGATCCCGCGTGACCTCCAGCAGAACATCCTGGTCAACGACCGCGGCTACGACACGATGGGGTTCGAGCCGGTGCCCCCCACCCTTGCCGGTGATTACTCGACGCCCGAGCAGCGGATCGGCGCCTTCGACCCCCTGCGGCCTTGGGAGTCGTGCATCACGATCACCCCCGGCGTGTGGGCCTGGCAGCCCGACCTGCCGACACGCGACATGACCTCAGTGGTCGAGACGCTCGTCGCCACGTCGACCGGAGACGGCAACCTCCTCCTCAACGTCGGACCGATGAAGACCGGATACATCGAGGACGCGGCCGCGACCACCCTTCGCGAGGTCGGCGCCTGGATGGCCGAGCACAAGGCCAGCATCGTGGGCACCCGGGGAGGTCCCTACCGCAGCGGCGCCGTCGGGGGCGCGACCTACCGTGACAAGACCATCTACGTGCACATCACCGACACGATCAAGCCATTCAAGCTTCGCCTGCCGGCCCTGAACGCCAGAGTGGACTCGGTCTCCACCCTGGATGGACGTGCCGTGCCGTTCGAGGAGGACTCCAACGGAGACCTGTTGGTCGACGTGGCCGGCTTGAGCAAGATCGGGCCGGACCTCGTCCTCGAGCTGCCGGTGGAGCGGAAGCTGACCCCCGAGTTCGCCACCCGCGAGACACTCGCGTGGCACGTGGTCAAGCCTGGGACGAACCTGGCGGCGGGCAAGCCGGTCCGGCAGCAATCCACCGGCCACGGCGGAGTGCCCGAGCGCGCGGTCGATGGCAACACCAACGGCGACTGGGCGGCTGGGACGACCACGCACACCGAGGTGACCCGCGAGCCGTGGTGGCAGGTCGACCTCGGCGGCCCGGCCGATCTCGGACAGGTCTGGATCTACAACCGCACTGGCGGAGACTACGGCCTCCGGCTGAGCGACTTCTGGGTCATGGCCTCCGATACCGACTTCCCGCCCGGGGATCTGGCCACCGTGCGCAGTGCGCCCAGCGTGACCGCCGTCCGCATCGACGGCGCGGCCGGCGATTTCCGTGTCGTCGACCTCAACGGCACGGGCCGCTTCGTGCGCATCCAGCTGGAGTCGGACAACCAGGCGCTCTCTCTCGCCGAGGTCGAGGTCTACGCCCGCTGACCTGTAGGTCACCGGCTGGGGAACGGAGATCGGCACCGTCGACGCTCCCCTGAGCGTCGACGACGTGGCGCTGCGCACCGCGCTCGCTGCGTTCCCTGGGCGTGGAACGCAGCGAGCGCCCAGGGACGGTCATCCGGCTGCTCTACTACGCCGCACTCCGGCCCGAAGAAGCCGCCGACCTGAACCGAGACGATCTCGACCTCCGGGGGACGGGCTGGGGCTGCATCTACCTAGAGGCGGCCAAGCCCCATGCCGGGACCGACTTGACGAACGCTTGCAAGGCACGCGACGACCGGCCGCTCAAGCAGCGGGAGGCTGGCGAGGTCCGCAAGGTTCAGTCCCCGCCCGAACTCACCGCTCTGCTGCACCACCACCGCGCCACGTTCGGCACGACACCCGACGGCCGGCTGTTCGACGGCGAGCGCAGCACCGACCACCTCCCAGCCTTCACCGTCTTCCGGGTCTGGAAGGGTGCCCACGAATCCGTGGTCGGAGCCGCGACGCACCGCTATGGGCGGAGACGATGGAGCCCTTCATCAGGATGTGCCACGACCGTGCGAAACCGTCCGGGTCACGGAGACCGGCCTCTTCGGCATGCTCCCGCACGATGGCCCGGATGTTCTCCAGGTACCCGATGCTCGCTGACCCCAGTGGATGGTCCGCACCCATCTGCAGCAACACACTGATGAACGAGCATCCCTCGAACGCGTCGCCGCCGAACCAGTCGTCGAACACGTCGAAGATCGCCAGCAGTCGCTCCTCGGCCGTGTCCCCCAGCCGCTCGGACTCCGCTTTCACCAGCCCGAGTGTCCACTGCTGCTCTCGTCGGGCCAGGAAGGCCAGCACCAGGTCGGCCTTCGACGGAAAGTGCCGGTAGAACGTCGCCCGGGCCACCCGAGACCGTTCGATCACCTCATAGACGCTGACAGCACGAATCCCACGGCGGGAGAACAACTCGTCGCCGGCCGTCAGAATGCGGTGGGGGCGCTGACCCGCGGATCACTCTCCTTCTCCTGGCCGGCACGCACTCCATCAACGCTACAACTCGGCCGTCCGCACGCAACCAGAGCCGGGTGGTCCAGGACCCGAGCGAGCTGGCACATCCGTGGCGCGTCAGCGACGTGTGGGCGCTCCTTCATACCGTGGCCTTGACCGACGCGGTCGAGACCGTCCGCTGGGTGCGCGCGCCGAGGACACGGACGATGAGTGGTGGGGCGTGCGGCGGGCCCTCCATGATGCGCTCATCGTGATGGGTGATCCGATGACGAGCGCAGTCGAGAAGGAGCAGGCGCTCAGTGCCGCGCAGGCCGTGCGTGTTGGGCGGTGATCCGTGCCTGACCTTCAACCATGGTCAACTATCTGAAATGCTCGCTAACCTGGTCGAACCCTCGCAAAGCACCCCGCTCGTTCGCTCCCCCGTCGACGAGTGGGGTGTCTTGCGTCTGGCCACAGCGGACGGCCCGATCATCCGCCGTCGAGCCGCAAGAACCTGCTGGATGACGTCCTCTCCCCCGTGCCTGACCGCCCGCGCCTGTCCTGACCGGCCGCACGGTCAGCGCGGTTCTCCTCGCTGCAGTACGTCGAGGGTGGCGTCGACGAGGGCGTCTGCCTGGGTGTCGATGACGTGCAGTCCGCGCCAGCGCTGCCAGCCGTAGCGCTCGAGGATCGCCCCGACTCGGGTGGCGGCTGCTTGAGCCTCGTCGGTGCTGCTGGTGTCGAACTGGACCGGTGAGATCCGGCAGGCGGCCAGCCGGGCCTGGGAGCGGAACCTCTCGACCGTGGCGGACATCAGCAGGCCGGCCAGGCCCAGGCCGCGCCAGGGCGGCGCCAGCTCCCAGTCGGTGATGGCCAATACCGCGGATGTGCGGGCGATGTTGGGTGAGCTGATGAGTTGGTCGACGGCGGGGTGGAGCTTGCCCGTCCTGGGCTCGAAGGCTGTTTGCAGCACGAACCGCAGTTCCTCCGGGACCGGGTCGACTCGAACTGGATCGGGCCAGGCCATCCAGGCGGTGATGTGGCCTACGTGACGGACACGTGCATCGCAGTCACCCTCGACGTCGGCGCTGGCATACCAGCGCCGAAGCGCAGGCGTACTCCAGGCGGGCCCGCACTGGTAGACCGTGAGGGCCACAGTCAGCGGGTCCGCGGGCGGGTCAGGCATCGGATACCACCCTGGGCCGCGTGGCCACGCCCGCCGTGTCGATCGTGCGGGGCTTCCGGCCGGGTGGCCGCCCACCGTGGGCTGGGCGGCCACTCCGACCGCAGTCCGGAGCGCAGCGTGTGAAGGTCCGCGGTCGGACGTGGTCTGGCGGTCGACGCCCACGGGGGTTGCGTCGGCGATGCCCAGGCTCGCCGCACATTCACACGTCCCACCGCTGGACCACACCGCGAGTCTAACGCGGTATTCGATGCAATCAATGCAAACCAGGTATTCGCTGCACGACCTGGTAAACGCGGCTTTCGATGCACGACGGTGGTGGTGTGACAGCCAAGCCCGTGTCGACAGGGGTCGCGGCGAAGGCGATCGGCGTCGACCCGACGACTCTGACGCGGTGGTGGCACAAGGGCATGGTCGCGCCGGAGTTCGTGACGCCCGGTGGGCACGCCCGCTGGGATGAGGAGAAGCTGAAAGCGCAGCTGCGAGCGCTGCGCGATCGCGAGGACTAGTACTGCAACGGCACCTGGCCGCGTGATCTTGGATCATGGCGCGTCATTGCTGGGGTCGGTGAATAGCCTCTCAAGAAACGACCTGGCGTCCTGTGAGGAACGCTCCGACCGTGGCGAGGTAGGCGGGCGCGAGCTGGTCTCGGCGCGACACGGCCGGATCGGGCTCGGCGATATAGAGGCCATGGTCGGCTCCGGGGAAGACCGCAAAGCCGTGCTCGGGGTGCGGCGGGAGGTATTCGGCGAACGCCGCCACACTCGCCTGCACAGGGATGACGGTGTCGGCGGCGCCGAACAGCGTCAGCACCGGACAGCGGACCTGTGGCATCACGGTGGTCGGGTCGAAGTCCAGCATGCCGCGCAGGAACCGCAGGTTGGCCGGAGTGTCATAAGGGAACAGCACCGTGGCGTACCAGGGCCGGCCCGCGTATCGCGACTGCTCGGCAAGGACGGCCTCGGCCGACGTGCCGCGTCGGATCAGGTCCGCTCGGGCGTCGACCCAGGCCATGGCCTCGGTCACGGTCGCCTCGTCGTGTCCTTCGGCGCGCACCCACGTTTCCAGCCGCTCGCGCTCCTGCTGCGCCGGTGTGGTGCCGGGGCCGGAGTGGCAGACGACGAAGTCGACCGACTCGGGTTCGAGGGCGGCTGCCAGCAGCGCGACCCAGCCGCCCTGGCTGATGCCGTAGAGGCCGACCGGTTGTCCCGCGGTGGCCGGGTGGGCTCGCAGCACACGCACGGCAGCAAGGGTCTCGCGAGCTCGATCCTCCAGCGTCTGCTCGGTCCAGTGCCCAGGACAACCTCCACAGCCGGGCTTGTCGTGGCGCAACACGATCGACCCGGCGTCCGCGAGCCATTCCGGCCATCCGCCCCAGTCGAACCGGTCGCCGTCACCCGACCCGTCGACCAGGACCACCCCCGGCAGCGGGATGGTCGCGGCGGGGATGCGGATGATCGCGCCGAGATCGCCGACGGCCGTCGGCACGACGGTCTCGGTCTCCTGCGCCGTGGCGTCCGGCGGTGCGCCTTTGGTGCTCATGCGCGGGGCTCCTCGGGGTCGGTGGCGGCTGGTGTGCCAACCAGCAGGATGCGCACGAACCGGTAGTGCTCCGGCCAGCCGGAGCGTTCGGTGAGCCGCGCGACGTACGGCTCGATCACGGCCGCCAGTCCCGCGCGCACGGCGGCGAGCTCGGCGGTCGTCAACGGGATCGTGGCGCCGCCGACGAAACCGGCGTCCCGCCACGGCTCGGGCTGCTGCGCACTGCGCGCCAGCCACGCGGCGATGCGATCGGTCTCGCGCTGGACGAACACCCGCTCCAGATGCTCGACGGCCGGCCCTTCGCCGGACCAGCTCTGCTCGATGTCGGTCAGCTGCCAGGGGCGTTCGCGACCATCACCCCGGGAGTCGGCGTGCTCGACGAACCCATACTTGGCCAGCTGTCGCAGGTGGTAGGAGCAGCTGGCCTGGGTCGAGCCGAGCTGACGTGCGCACTCCGCGGCCGTCGCCGGCCCCACCGTGCCGAGCAACTCGATCAGGTCCAGCCGCAGCGGGTGCGCCATGGCGCGCAACGCGGGCGGGTCGGTGATCTGCACAAAGCCAAAGATATCTTTGACATTCGCGTCGATGTCAACTACGACGTCACCAAGTGCCCTTGCAGTACTGGGCCGTTGTCGCGCCGGGACGCGCTACAGGTGGGGGCCGTCGCGGCGGGACTCGTCGTGCGGGTGCGGTCGCGGTGTGGGTGGGCGGGCATCTTCGGCCGGTGCTGCGTGCCGGGTGGGCGCCAGTGGTGAGGGCTCGTGTCCTTGGCGGTTGGGGTTGATTGTGGGGAACTCGGCGCCGATGAGGTCGCCGGGCCGGCGGCCGGGGTGATCGCGAGGTGCCTGGCCGGTGGCGGGAACAACGGTGGCCGCGATCAGCTCCGAGGACATTGCCTCGGTGAGCGGGTCAGCTGCGGGTGCCTCCGGGTCGCCGCGGTGTCCGAGGATCACCTCGAGCGGCGCATGCAGGCCCAGGTTCGTGGCGACCTGCGCCGCGGTGGCGAGGTAGTTCTCGGTGTAGGCAGCCTTCTGCGCGGAGTAGGCGGCGTCCACCGCGTCGGCGGCGGCGACGGCCCGGCGCCGGGTCTGCTCGGGAAGCTTATCGTCGTGGATGGCCGGCGAGAGGCCCTGCAACGCCCGGTGGTAGCGGTCTCGCAGCCCGAACCTGTCGAACGCGTCGTCGACGTCCAGGAGCATGCGCACTGGCTCGGTACGAAAGGCGGGGAGCGTGTCGGGCAGCTGCTGGCCGAGCAGGGCGGCGATGGTGGTCATGTTCGGCGTGATCGGCTGGCCGGCGAACAGTTCTGTGATACCGCCGATGCGGGTGGCGACGCTGTCCAGCGCATCGGTGAACTCGTCGGCGAACGGATACGGGGACCGGCCGTCGTCACCGATGTAGGCGACAGCCTGGCGGGCCAGCCCGGTGACGGCGCTGATCGCCCAGGACACGACCGCCTCGTGGGAGCCGCGGTCCGGGCCGGGGCGGCGTTCGGTGCCGTCGGCGATCAGCGACGTGATCAGCGCGGTGCGCTGCGTGGCCGGTTGGCCGGCGAACAGCTCGTCGGTGCCGCCGACGCGGGCATTGACCGCGGCCAGGATCTCGGCCAGCTCGTCGGCGACGTCGAAGGGACGCTCCCCCGCATCGGTCAGGTGTCGTTCGCGAGCGACCGCCGTCAGCGCGACGACCGTCGCGACGAGCGGGTCGTTCATGGCCATCTCGTTGTCGAGCATGCCTTGGCTCCTCCCACAGAAGAGGGTTCGCGGTGTTTCCGCTACCCCGCTCATAGGTGGCGGCGCGCTCCCCACCGATGCGCGCGGACTCACTCGCGCGCCGCCGCGGTGACGGGCAGAGCAGTTAGTGGCGTCTGTCGGCGTCGCAATTCGTGGGCGCGGTGGTGCACCTCATCGACATCAGCAGCGGACGGGTGCGATGGGAGAAGCCATGGCTGCGGAGGAACCCCAGGAAGTGCACAGCGTCGTAGGTGCACTACACCTGTCGGTGTCGTACATCGCGTCGGCCCCGCTCGGCCCCGGCGAGCTGATATCCCGGTTCTCGTGGCGGGTGGCATCGGCCGATCCCCACCTGCCCGGCACGCTGTTCGACGATCATCTCCACGAGGTCGCCGATCGTGAACTGTCCGCTCGGGACGGGCTGCGCGCGCTCGCCGGCCTGCTGGTCGAGGCAGGCGAGGGCTTCTTCTCCCAGGATCCAGGCACCATGGAGCTGCCGCTCTGGCTGTCGGCGATGGCGGCCCGCCACCTGAACGACTTGAAGATGGTGGCCCTGACCGGCGTGACCCCTGCCGAGATGGTCACGGTCGGGATCCCCGCGGACCGCCTGCTCCTGGCCGTCGAGGTCGCCCGGGAAGCACTGCACGCCGAGACACAGATGAGCGGTCCCGGCGTGTTCGACACGAACACCCTTGCCGCTCTGCAGCGATTCGCGGCCAGGGCAGACCGAGACGTCGCCGTCCCGGACCCTGGTGATCCGCTCGGTCCGCCGCTGTATGAAGGACCCGCCAGCGAAGCTCATCAACGCCTGTCGCCCGGCCGGTATCAGGCGCACCTGCGCCACCACCCTGGACAGCGACTCGTCGTGATCGTCGCAAGGTCAGAGCTCTCCGGCGGCCCGATGGCGGCCTCGTTCACTCGGCTCAGGCCGACCGGTCGGCCACGCACTCCGCCCACGAACGGTCCGGGTGCGTCGTCGGACACGCCCCACCAGCCTCGCTCACCGCGGCAGTCCGGCGGCTGGACGCCACGGCCGCCGACGGCGCCGCCAGACTCGGGCGCCGACCCGCTGGCGCCCGGGCTGTAGGACGGCGCGCGGGCACGAACTCCGTACGGCCGGGCCGCGGCCAGGCGGTTCAGTTGCTCAGTTGCTCGGTCTCGTGAGATGGCTGAGAGGCCAGTTACCGACGACCGGGCCCGTCCACCGCTAACTCGTCATCCGCTCCGGAGCCAGCACTCCCACGGGATGAGTCTGCGGTGTTCGCCATCCTGGCCATATCGCCGGCGTCGGTGAGTGAACCCCTCGGCGCACCACGCGGCGGGGCGGCGCCGGCCCGGTGCTGACGCACCTGCCGTGATCGGGACATGGGCGTCATGCGCGGGCGAGGGCGGCGTGGGTGAGCCCGTGTACCTGAGCCATGTCAGCCCAACCGACACGGTTGCGATGGGAGACGCGATGGTGACAGAAGACATGCGAGAGAGGCACTGCGCCGTGGGTGACCTGCATCTGTCAGTGCGGGTCAGCTCGGCCGGGCTGGATCCTGAGCAGAAGGCGACCCGCCTCGCGTGGCAGGTGCGGTCAACCGATCCGGACCTACCGGGCATACTGTCCGACGATCACGTCTACGAGTTCGTCGAGCGCGCGCTAACGGCCCGGGAAGCGCTGCGCCTGGTGGCGCACATGCTCGTCGACGCCGGCAACGAGTTCCGCGCCAGCGCAGAAGGCGGACTGCGCTTCCCGCTCTGGCTGTCGGCCATGGCGCATCGACATCTCGCCGACCTCACGTTCGTGACCTGGACCGGGATCAGTCCCTCTGAGGTCCGGACCGACGGGCTGCCCGCGGACCAGTTCCTGCTCGCGGTCGATCACGTGCGAGACACGCTGCGTTCCTCGGCTGTGGAGCCTGGTTACGGCCTGCACGGACCCCAGCTTCGGTCCGTCCTGCAGGAGTTCGCGGCGAAGGCAGACCGAGACGTGACCGTGCCGCACCCTGGCGACCCGAACGGAACGCCACTCTATGAGGGGCCCGCTGGCGATGCTCACGAACATCTGATGCCCGGCCGCTACCACGCACATGAACGTCACGACCCCACGCAGGAGATCATCGTGCTCGTCACGCCCGCGCCGTTGTCAGGAGGCCTGATGGCGGCCGCCTACAGCAACGCCGACACCGACGACCAGGAACGTACCCAGCATCCACGCACACCAGAGCGACCGGCCGACAGGACACAACGACCGCCGTCGGCGAGCCAGGATCCAGATCGAGCCGACCCGCCATTCCCACAGTTGTAACGGCCGGACGGTGGCCTGCTCAGCTACTGCCCCGCGCGCCGGGCACCGGCACGCATGCCCCTGGCGATCGCTTCGGCGTTGGCGACCTGGAACACGATGCTCAGGTCCCGGCCTCGGCGCGGAAGCATCGTCAGCTCGACAGCCTGCGGCTGATCACCTACCTGCACGACGTTCACCCCGATCGAGCGGCCCTCAGTAGTGCGGAACGCCGTCAGGTACTGGCGGTGCACCTCGTGCTCGCCGGCCTCCTCGCACCATTTGCGCGCGCACCTGTCGGGCTGGGCAAGGCTGCGGGTCGTCATGCGGACTCCGCTTCGTAGCAGATCCGCATCGTCGGGAACGTCCTCTCCGCACCGTCGGGCCCTTCAACGTCCTGCAGCTGCTCGAGCGCTGCGTCGACCGCACGGTGGACACGGGCAGGGGTCCAGCCGCTCCGCTGAGCGCTGCGAGCAATGTCGTGAAGCCGGTCAGCGACAGCGTGAATCTGTCCGGGCGTGAGGCCCATATCGAGGATCGTCCCTTCCAAGGTGTCAGATGTGAGGCTCGACCGTGCAGTGCCAGCCGCCGCCGGTCGCGGTCCAGGCATCGAGCCGGGCATAGCCGAGGTCGAACAGCTCGGCGTCAGCGCCGTCAGGGAGCGGCGCGCCGTAAGACAGCGGCCGGTCGGTGACCGGGCCGCCGGCGTCGGAGACCAAGAGATAGTCCAACAGGCACCCGGACAGCGACGACGGCAAGATGTACGCGCCCAAGGTCACGAGCGGGTGGATTCTCGACGCGTGAGGCTGCGTCGCCAGTGCTCGGCCCAGCCAGCCATGGCGCACGGCCAAGCCTCGCGACACGCCGCACAGGTGGATCGACGAGTCGGCAGCCAGCGACCCAACGGCACATGGGCCGCCCGCACCGCCGAGGCGTAGTCGTCGATGCGCTCCGGCGACCAGTCAACAAGGCCATAACCCTGCACACGCGCAGTGAAGCCAGTCATCGCAACTCTCCAACACTGACGGACGTGTACCGCGGGACCCGTCGGCGTCGTGCAGCCCAGGAGTCCGAGGACGTCGAGCCACTTCGCGCCCGGAATCGCTGGACTGAGCCGACCGTCGCCTGGGCGTGCGAGATGACCACAGGGTCGATCGGCTGGCGGGCCGAACCCACTCCACGGACCAGACCGCCGATGCGGTGACGGGTAACGTTGACCATGTCGAAATCGTCTTGTCAGTGGTCCGGACATCTCGACCGCCGCCGACGGACATCTAGGGGACCCGGCAGGACATCTCAGTGACATCGGTTTCCGCGACAGGGTTGGAGCGCGATGCTTGCTCGTAGAGGGATGGGAGGTGACGACGTGGCGGAGCAGCTGCGGCCTGCGACTCTCCTTCATTGGCTCATCACCCAGAAGGACTGGACCTTCGAAGACGCCGCTCAGGAGTTCGAGGTCACCGCGAAGAGGGCGGGGATCAGTGCGACGGTGAGCCCGCGCCACCTTGGGCGGATGGCACGCGCCGAGACCCGCGGGCGCACGCCGAGTGCGTCAACGCGACGAGTGCTCCGGCTCCTCTTCAATCGGTCCGTTGACGAGCTGCTGTCACCTCCTCCCTCGGATCCAACCGATGCAACCGGCGGACACTCCGGATTGGGAGACGAGGTCGACATGGCGGCTGAACGCGCACGAGCCTTCGGTGAGCGGTCGCGCTCGCGACTGACCGACGAAGCGATGGAGCAGATCTACGACGAGGTTCGATCGCTCGCGACCGACTACCCGCAGCGGCCGGTCCTTCAGCTGCTCCCCAGTTTGATCAAGGTCCAAGGTGACCTGATGGACCTGATCGAGACCCCGCAGCAGCACCCGATGCACCTACGTCGGCTCTACTTCCTGACCGCGGTCACCTCGGGCCTGGTCGCCAAGTCCTCACACGACCTGGGACGTACTCCAGCGGCCATGACTCATGCGCGCACCGCGCTCCTCTGCGCCGAGCAGGCCGGCCACGACGGCCTGCGCGCATGGATCAATGGACTGGAAAGCCAGTTCAGCTACTGGTCTGGACGCCCACGTGACGCCGTGCGCTACGCCCAGCGGGGCGCCGAGTTCGCCGAACGTGCAGGCTCGACGGCCGCCGTTTGGCTCCCGGCAAGCGAGGCCCGAGCGTGGGCCGCTCTCGGGCGCATCGACGAAACGCGCACTGCCATCGGACGGGCGGAGTCCGCACTTGACCGCGCGGAACAAGACGATCTCGACGATCTCGGTGGCATCTGCACCTTCTCCCGCAGCCGCCAGTTGTACTACGCCGCCGATGCTCTCGCCTGGTTCCCATCGGCCGGAGCCGACGCTGAGCGATACGGTGAAGCCGCAGTGACCGCCTACGCCGCACACGACGACGACTGGGCCTTCGGCGATGAGGCTGGCGCTATGAGCGACCTAGCCCTCGCACGCATTCGCCGTCAGGAGCTCGGCGGCGCGATCGAGGCCGTCCGGCCCGTGCTCGAGCTGCCGCCCGATCAGAGAATCCATGGCATCGCCTCCTCGGTAGATCGCGTGCATGGAGCACTGATGAACTCCGGTATCCGATCGTCTGAAGCGGCCGAGCTTCAAGAGGAGATCGAGGTCTTCCGCCGCACTGCACTGACCGCGATCGAGCGATGACCGACACCTACCCGCTGAACCTATCCGGATCACAGGTCATCCTGCGCGAGTTCGCACCCGACGACCTCGACACCATCGCCGGCGTCGTAGGTGACGACCGCGTAACGACCTTCCTCTCTTTCGACAGCCGCAGCCGCGGCCAGGCGAGCACGATGCTGACCCACATGCTCAGCAGCGCCAAGGCAGATCCTCGCGCCGAGTACTACCTTGCGATCCAACCGCAGGCCGGCCCGCTCCCTGTGGGCTTTATCCGGCTCGCCCACTCCGGGGTTCGCGCCGCCAAGATCGGCTATGCCGTCGCGGCCGATCACTGGGGACGCGGCTACGCGACCGACGCCGTCGGCACGGTGATCCGCTTCGCGTGGGACGTCCTCGATCTGCACCGGATCACAGCCGCCATCGGCCCGCAGAACGCTGCCTCTATCGCCGTTGTGAAGCGCGTCGGCATGGAGTACGAAGGGCGACTACGCGATCACGTCTTCACCAACGGCGCTTGGCGCGACTCCCTACTGTACTCGATCATCCGCCAGTGATCATGCGACCACCAGTACTACTCAGAACATCCACACGCCTACTTCTGCTCTCTCCGTAGCCGTCAGAACGATCGCAAGGACTGCGAACCCAGGCTGGCAATCGCAATCGATCGCAATTTGCTTCCACGGTGACGTGCGGGCGGGCTACGGTGCGGTCCTCAGCTCACCTCATCCCCGGGAGGGAACGCCATGAGACTTCGATACCTCGGCAAGACCGGCGGCTCGGACGTCGACGGCTGTCCTGCGCTGTACGCGACGGACCGCGGGACGTACGTGGTCCAGGGCAAGCTCGTGACCGATCCGGAAGCGATCGCCGACCTCCGCAACGTCGCCGACGACGAGTTCTACGTCGAGGTGCCGGCAGACGTTCTCGACCTGGCCGATCGCGCGTGACGCCAGAGTCCGTCACGCGCGACGCCGTCCGTGAACTGTTTCTCACCTATCGGCGCACAGCCTTCCGACTCGAGACCCGCGAGGCGTACAACGAGCCCTACACGCCACGGGCGTTGGCTCAGTTCCTGGCCGGCGAACCGGTCGACGTCTCGTTTCTCGACACGTGGACCACACAGCGTCGTGCCGATCTAGCTGCCGGCAAACAGATGTCGCGCGTTCGCGTCGTGACGGAGCCACTCAACGACTATGCGCGCTACTCGCTGCACGTATCACGCGTGAACGTCGAAGCCGGCGAGGACATCCGCTACCTCGCGCGCGACCGCGCTGAATTGCTCTCGCTGCCAGACGAGGACTACTGGCTATTCGACTCCGAGCTCGCTGCGGTCTTCAGTTTCGGCGACGACGGCAAGATCGATGACATTCTGATAGTGGACGACCCCGCAGGCATCGCCGAGCGCTGCCGATGGCGCGACGTCGCTTGGGCGAACGCAGTCAGGAGGGAGGAGTACGCCGCCGTCCACGGCGTGACCTGAGTGACCACCTTCCAGCGGGAGCGAGCGACGCTCGGCCAGCGGCTCCGCGAGCTGCGCAAGCATTCCGGCCTCAACGGCAAACAGCTTGCGGAGTCGCTGTCGTGGCAGCCCAGCAAGGTGTCACGGATCGAAGGCGGGAAACAGACACCGTCGGACACCGACGTTACGCAATGGGCGAATGCGTGCGGGGTGCCCGACCAGGCTGGTGATCTGGTGGCCGCTCTTCGAAATCTCGACGGCCATTATGTCGAGCACCGCCGAAAATTCCGCGAGGGCATGGGACATGGCCAACGAACCTTTGCGACCTTTGAGGCTGACCTGTCCTTCATGCACAACGTGGAGACCGTCGTTATTCCCGGCCTCCTCCAGACCGCCGAGTATGCACGTTCACGCTTCTCCAGCGGTCTAAGATACTCAGGGTCGCACGAGGACATCGACGAGGCCGTGGCCGCTCGCATGGAACGTCAACGCATTCTCTACGACCGCCATAGGTCTTTTCACTTCATAGTCACTGAGGCCGCCTTGCGGTACCGCCTCTGCGACGCCGAGGTCATGGAGGGGCAGCTCGACAGGCTCCTCGGGATTGCTGGATCCTCCCGCCTGCGTCTCGGGATCATCCCGTTCGAGCGGCAGCTCAGCGTCAAGGCTCCGCTACACGGTTTCGCGATCTACGACAACGAGACCGTAATCGTAGAGACCATCACCGCGTCGGTGACCACCGCCGAACCCTCCGAGGTCACCCGCTACGTGGCCCTGTTCGCAGATTACGCGGAGCTAGCCAGTTACCAGGCCAGCGCACGCGCGCTGATCACCCGCTCGATAGCAGAAACCCGGCGGACATCTTGACGCGAATTGCAGCATCGCGCGAAGTCCGACGCTGCGTCAGCAAAAGCGCGCAATCTACCTTCCGAGCCGTTCAATGAATGGTTATGGTCCCTGCGTTGGCCGAATTTCCCGGCCCGCCGGTTCCGGTGGCGCGAGATGGTGATATCTCTCGCGCCACTAGGGCCGCCCACAGGTGCATTCATGCGAGGTGCCGACATGCAGACCTTTGTGCCGTTGCTCCGGCCAGACGAGATATCGCGGCTGCCTGAACGCGCGCGCGAGGTGGTGGAGTATCGCAAGTCCGGGCTGTCCTTGAACCATGTGGTCGGGTGTCCGTTGGACTGCGCGTACTGCATCAGGCACACCTACGGTGTGTGGGACCAGCGAGTTCCGAAGGCAATCATGCCCGACGGCGACGCCGTCGCAGAGCTGGTCGGTCATCGGTACTTCCAGCCGCACGTCACGCCGATCCAGGTGTTCAACCGCGCGACCGACCCTTTCCTCCCGCGGGTCAAGGAAAGCCTGTTCGCCGTCCTAGCCGACCTGGACGCCCGCCGACTGACCAACCACGTCCTCGTGATCACACGGCATCAGGTCAAGCCCGAGGACTGCACCCGACTCGACGCCCTGCGCAAGATCAGAGTTACCCTGCTCTTCACCTACTCCGGGATCGCCGACACGTCGATCGAACCGTTCCCGTCGCACATCGCGGCCCGGTCGCTACACGTCGCCAGCACGCGACCCGCACGCCGCTATCGCACCATCCTGTACTGGCGGCCGCTCGTGCCGGGGCTCAACGACTCCAGCGCGCATCTCGCCGACGCCGTCAAGCTGAGCCGGGCCGCAGACGCAACCGTGTTCACCGGGTTGTTCTACCGGGACGAGATCGCCGCCTACTACCGGCAGCACGGACTCACCGAGCCCTACTCCAGCACCGCACGACGCAAGATCGTCCCCGAGACGCTGGAGCAGCGGGTCCTGGCCGCTTTCAGGGCCCAGGGTGGTGGAGCGCTGTTCCGTAAGACCTCCTGTGCGGTGTCCTACGCGCACAACCTCCCCGATTACAACGGCCACTACGGCATCCGCGAACTATGCGACATCTGCCCCCTCAGCCAGGTCGACCGCTGCCGCACCGCACACCGCCGGCCGATGGCGCACGAAATCGTCGATGCGGCGCGAAGCCTGCCCGGCGGGCAGGGCGCCCAGGTGACGCGCCTGACTGACCGCGCTGCCGTGCTGGCCGGCCTTAACGGCGAGCAGGCGCGCTACTACCTGCAGCACCGGTTCGCCTTCCAGATGCACGACGTCGCCCACCCCCACCACCGAGACCGGCACGGCCGCGCCGACATCGGCTGGAGCGAAGGGAACCCGAACGATGAATGACTGGACCAGCCGCTCCTACGCCGTCGTCGACGTCGAAGGCAACGGACAACGACCGCCGTCGCTGGTCGAGGTAGCCGTCGCCCCGATCGACCACGGCGTGGCCGGCCCAGCCGTGTCATGGGCAATACGCCCCCCGGCGCCGATCACCGAGATCGCCCGGCGCATCCACGGGATCAGCAACAGTGACGTCGCGGCGCAGCCGCCTATCAGCGCGGTCGCCGACGACATCGCTGCTGCGATGGCCGGCCGGGTGTTCGTCGCTCACGCAGCCTACGTCGACCTCGGCGTACTCACCCGCGAACTCCCCGGCTGGGGCCCGGCCGCCGGCGTCGTCGACACCCTCAAGCTGTCGCGCTCCCTTCTCGCCGATGCGCCGTCGCACAAGCTCACCCTGCTGGCCGCCCATCTCGGAATCGCCGGCGGGCTCCCTGGACTGCGGTCTCACCGCGCCGGATACGACGCCACCATGTGCGCCCGGCTCTTCGTCTACCTCGCCGAGCTGCCCGGCGGCGCGGACGCGATCACGACATCGCTCGGCGAGGACGGTGCCGACGATGCCCTCTTCTGACCCACTGCCAGGACTGTTCGTCACGATCGACGGCCCAAGCGGCATCGGTAAGTCCACCACCGCTCGCACTCTCCACGCCCTGCTCACCCAGGACGGCCACAACTCGCACCTCACCTGCGAACCCTCCGGCGGTCCGATCGGCACCCTGGCGCGCGAACTCACCGAACAGGTCACCGGGCCTGCACTGGCGTGCCTTTACGCCGCCGACCGCTACCACCACCTCGAGAACGAGATCCGGCCCGCCATGGCCACCGGCAAGATCGTGATCACCGATCGCTACCTACTCTCCGGACTGGTTATGCAACAGTTCGACGGCGTCGACCCCGCGTTCATCCGTGGCATCAACGCCGACATCGACCGCCCTGACGTCGCCGTCGTCCTCGACGCAGACCCTCACGTCATCACTGGCCGCCTCGCCGCCCGCGGCAAGCACAACCGCTTCCAGCGCATCACAGCCAGCTCGTTCCTCGAAGCCCACCTGTACCGCAAAGCCACCGAGGAACTCACCGCCGCCGGCTACCCAGTATTGCGCCTCGACTGCACACAAATCAGCCCCGAACAGGCCGCCGACCACATCCGTGACGCCCTTGCCGGACCAATCGCGACTTTGTCCGTGGGCACCTCCTGACCCCCACATTCCATGATCGGAACCCGGCCATGCTACGACGCGACACCGAATACGTCCTACCTGGAATGCCCGTGACCATGTCTGACTGGTCCGCTCACTGCGCCGTGACGGCGAACGGATCCTCCAGATCGGCCCTGGCCACCTCGAACTCGACGCTCCAGCGTTGACCGTGTCCACCTCCGAACGATCGCAATGGGGCTGCTTCACCGGCCGTTGCTGGGCGCATACGACGGGGGAGCAACCTTGCGCGTAGCCGGTGGTCGCAGTCGGAGCACACCAAGTCCTTCAGACATCGCACGTTCGTCGTCGACCACAACGGCATGCAGGTCGTCGGCTCGACACACAAGCCCGACAGCAATGCTGGCGGGGATGAGGAGATCAAACCATGGTGAGTGCCGCCGAACATCCGGAGTGGAAGCGCGGCGAGCAGATCTATCTGCGTGAGCGTGACGCTCCTTGGAGGGTCGACGAGGTGTACAAGGACACGGGCGCGTTCGTCCGCCTGAGCCGGGTGGAGCCCGACGGCGGGGTCGGGCGCCTGCGCGTTCGGATCGAGGTCCTTCGTGCCTACATGCGCGCGATTTCTCGGCCGCAGCCTGAACGGGGTGTTCAGGGCGAGTTCGGCTATCGGCTTCGCGCGACCCGCGTCGGGCGCGACATCTCGCAGTCCGAGCTTGCGCCTCTGGCGGGGCTGCATTGGACTGCGCTGGGTCATATCGAGGCGGGCCGGCGGAACACGTCGCTGCGTGTGCTGTACGACCTGGCGGACGCGTTGGATGTTGCTCCGAGCGAGCTGCTGCCATGACCAGCAGCGGCGACAGCAGCGCTGGCGAGCCAGCTCGTTCGACGGCGCCCGGGTCGTCCCTGCCGAGCGATGGGCAGCGGAACACGATCGATCATGACCATCCGACCTACGTCTACGTGCAGCTGGCTGATCATCTGCGGGAGCGGATCCTGCGCGGTGATCTGAGCCGGCAGCGGCGGTTGCCGCACCAGGTTGCGCTTGCCCGGGAGTACGGCGTGGCGGATTGGACGGTGCGTCGCGCGATTGCGGTGCTTCGTGAGGAAGGGATCGTCACCGTGAGCGGACGCGGGATGTTCGGTCCGATGCGTGAGGATCGTGGTGATGGAGAGTAGGGCCGAGTCGGCCGTCCAAGCGCGCCCGGTCGCTACAGCGCGACCATGCCGGCGTCCTGGGCGGGGGCGCCGGCGCGCGTGGGTCGGCCCGGGTCGCTGAGGTGTTGTGCGGCAGTGAGGGCTGCGGCGGCGCGGGCGGCGTCGATCTTCTGTGCGGCGTGCTGCGCT